>CAZZMO010000035.1:0-1527 GCA_964655475.1 uncultured bacterium | reverse complement strand
ATTAGGGGCTTTAGGCCCCTAGCTAGCGTTTGCTAGCGCAAAGCGGCCTATTAATGCGGTCCTAAACGAATTTTTCAACACAGCAGGAATTAGCAGTCTTTGAGTTTGTTTCTGAGGGTGCGGACGTTGATTTTTAGTGCTTCGGCCGCTTTTGTTTTGTTGTAATTGAAGTGGTGTAAAACTTTTAAGATGTATTTCTCCTCTACTTCTTCGAGCGGGATGATCGACTCTTCTTCGAAGAGGGAGAGCTGAGTTGCTTTTGCGGAGGAGGTGTCGAAGAGGAGCTCGTCAGGCCCAATTTCATCATGGGCGGAGAGGACGATGAGGCGCTCGCAAATGTTTTTGAGTTCGCGGATGTTGCCTGGCCATTGGTACTCGACGAGTTTTTCGAGGGCTAGAGGAGAGAGGGTTTTTTCTGGTTTGTGATTCTCTTTGGCTGCTTTGCTTAGGAAATACTCCATGAGGAGGGGGATGTCTTCTCTTCTTTCGCGAAGAGGGGGAAGAAAGAGGGGAATCACATTGAGGCGAAAGTAGAGGTCTTCGCGAAAACGTTTTTCCTTCATGGATTCTTCGAGCCTCTGGTTGGAGGTAGAGATGATCCGGACATCTACTTTTCGAGAAGTGGTGCCGCCGACCCTTTCTACTTCGAGCTCTTGGGTAGCTCTCAAGAGTTTAGCTTGGAAAGAGAGGGGAACTTCTGTCACTTCATCGAGTAAGAGGGTACCTCGATCTGCAAGTTCGAAGCGTCCGAGCTTTGTTTGGATGGCTCCTGTGAAGGCCCCTTTTTCATGGCCGAAAAATTCTGATTCCATGAGCGTTTCACAAATGGCAGCGCAGTTCACCCTAATAAAAGGGGATCCGTTTCGATAGGAGTGGTTGTGGATGAACTCTGCAAAGACCTCTTTCCCTGTGCCCGATTCCCCTTGGATAAAGACATTAGCATGACTTTTGGCAATTTTCGCTGCATCGATCAGGAGAGCCATCATTTTGGGACTTTTAGCGATTAAAGCGCCCGTTTCAGGGAGGAGGGTTTTCTTTCTGAGGAGAGCTTTGGAGACGATCCGTTCTATATGGTGGGAAGAGAAGGGTTTAATGAGATAGTCGTCAGCTCCTTGTTTCAGAGCGAGAACGACCCTTGTCAATGCTGTAAGATCTCCCATAGCAACGACATAAGGATCAGAGTGGCTTCTCTTTAGCTCCCTGATGAGCTCATCAGAAAAGGACTCATCTTGGCCAGCATCGAAGAATAGGAGGTCGATCCTCTTTTCCCCGATGGTCTGGAGTCCTTTTTTGCTCGCTTGTAAAAAAGAGACCTCAGCTCCATGTTGGGAGGCGATTTTAATGAGGGCTTCCCTATTAGGGAACTGATTATCAATGACTAAGGCTTCTTTGAGCATTTAATATAGTAGGTAGGTTCTCCTCTCAGATACCGACTCTCATCATTTTTTTCAAATCCTATATTTTAAGTGCTTTCCTCAATAAAAACACCTCGATTAAATTATATTATAAATTATTTGATTTTATAAC
>CAZZMO010000034.1:0-4608 GCA_964655475.1 uncultured bacterium | reverse complement strand
AATTCCATTAGAACCAAAAGCAGCAGCAATAGCAATTGATGTTGGTATAGAATCAGTTTCGTCAATTTCTCACCTACAAAGCGGCAGAAGCTGGTAGGAAATTAGGATTGGTGAACCCTGCTTACACTAGCCAACTATGTTCACAGTGTGGACATTTGGAGCCCAAAAAGCTAACAAATAGAGAGCACAAATGCTCCCAATGTGGGTATACAGTACATAGGGATTTCAACGCAGCGCAAAATATTTTGGCCCTCGGATTGGATGGCCTGGGAGTAATCTCTAGAAGCCTTCGCCTTTAGGCGAGGGAGCAGTCACCAAAACCAGAGGGTCGATATACCTAAGACGGCAATAATCTCTCTTCCATTCATGGAAACATCGATCTGTCACGACTTAGGAACGAGAAACATTACGATCCATTCCCCATTGTTAGAAACTGTTGCATGGAGAGAATCTAATGGCATAGATACCGGATCTGTCGATGTAGAAACGTATCACATTTTCAAAGCATTACAAGAGCCCATCCAAAGGGGCACTCGAGTGGTTCCTGGAGGCTTTTTTTCAGATATGGTAGGAGGAGGAGCTCCACTTGTTGAGAAAATCAATCACAAAAATGCCTTGGGCGCTTTACCCATCTTAATGAATGATGTTTTAACTTATATCCAAGTAAACTAAAAAATCGGTTGCTGTTTACAATATTCTCACAATCTCATACGGTGTGGATATGAGACAAAAAAATTCAGAAATCCTCATTGTAGGTGCAGGACCCGTTGGTCTAACTGCTGCTTTAACATTAGCTCAAAAGAAGATCCCCTTCCATATCATCGATCGGAGAGCTCAACCCATCACAACATCGAATGCTCTCGGGATTCAACCGAAGACGATGGAGCTTTTTGAAGAGCTCGGCATTATTGACGATGCTCTCCAGTTAGGGCACCGTGTCAAAGGGATATCTTTTGGGACTCCTGAGAAAGTCCTAGGGGAGATTCTTTTGGATCCTCTTCCTACAAAATACCCGTTCATCCTCATCTTGCCGCAGGCAAGGACAGAGGAGATATTAACGAAGCATTTGAAAAAATTGGGAGTTTCAGTAGAGCGGGAAATTACATTGACTTCTCTCACTCAGCAGAAAGATTCTGTAGAGGCGCTTTGTAATCAAGAGATGCGCTCATATTCTTGGGTCTTTGGTTGTGATGGAGCTAACAGTACCGTTAGAGATCAAGCCGGGATTACTTTTAAAGGGAAAAACCTCTCCCAACATTTCATTATGGCTGATCTCAATATCTGTTGGGACCGTCCTTTTGATCTTGTCCATTCAATTATGTCAGATGATGGACCCATGATTTTCTTTCCCTTTAATGGCAAAGGGCATGGTCGCCTTGTGATCGATGTCACAGGAGATAGGCGTTATGATTTAGTGACGCAGCCTGTACTAGAGGACTTTCAAAAACTTGTTCAAGAAAGGTTGGGTTCACAAGCCACAGTCAGCAGTCCCGATTGGACATCAAGCTTTCGGATTCAGGGAAGGATTGCCAAATCCTATAGAAAAGGGCGTGTATTTTTAGCAGGTGATGCTGCGCATCGCCATTCTCCATTTGGTGGTCAAGGGCTCAATATGGGAGTTCATGATGCTCATTTATTGGCGACATTGATGAGCCGTTCTCTATCGGATGGAAATTTTAAACACTTAGATCGGTATGAATCAGAAAGACGCTCTTTGGGAGAAGCTGTCGTATCTCGCACTTCGATGATGACACAGGTAATGACTACAAGATCAAAAGTTCTTCAGGCTGTGAGAAATATGATCATGAAATTCCTTTTGAAATCAGATCGTTTCCGTTATAAAGTAGCGATGAATATCACCCAATTGGATCAAAAGAAGAGATAGCCAGTTACTATCATTTTTTGGATATAAATTCGATTTCTTTAAGCCATTTAATCATTTGATGGCCAGGTTTTCCTTCTGCTCGTAAGCGAAGAGGGGCGCCATGTTCTAGTGGTAAAAGCTGATCATTGAGCTTGTAAGCAAGAATCATTTGTGGACAGAAGGCATCTCGAATGCTGAGGATCACAGTCTCATCTTTTTGATGGGAACGGAAGAGGATGTAGCGGGCCTCTTTCAGAGGGCGGCAGAGCTCCATAATTTCAGAAAGGCTAACCCCTTCCCATTGAGCTACACCTGACCAGCCTTGTCCCAAATGTGTTGTAATTTGCTGGGTGTGAGGGAGTTTCTTGATCTCTTGTAACGAGAGGTTTAGAGGGACATGTACAAGCCCTGTAACCTTCAGTTTGTAATCTGTAAACTGTTCTTTAGCAAGCCTGTTCCACTCTTTTTCCTGAGGGAGATTCCCTTTAATCCAGAGCTTAGGAGAAATCTCTTTTATAGAGTAGTGTTGGCGAGAGGAGAGGGGAAGGGTGAGTATCTTCACAATTGGGTAGATCGTAGTTTCAAGGAAAGAGATCATGAATTGAGGTTTTTTCTTAGAAACCAACGTGGCGAGAAGATTGATGAATAAAATCACTATCAGTCCCAGTAGACCACGCCCCGATTTTAAAAGGGGAAGGTAAGTGAGACTCAATATCGCTACTGCTACAAGAGAAAGGAAATGGAGACTACGAGCTTTTTGTCGACCCCCCATCAAGCGTAAATAGGAGGGGAATCGCCCCATCCAGTTAGGAAGAGCTGTCAATGATGTCATTAAAATTAAGATCCCTAAAAGCATCCAGAAGATATTTTTCAATGGGAATTCTTGAACTACAGCAAGGTAAGAGATTCCATTCAATAGGAAAAGTACTATGGAAAACTGGTGCCATGCAGAGGCTGTTTTTGTCCCACCCTTTCCACCTGGAAGAGCTATCCATGAAGAGAAGGTGATATGGACATCATCGAGATAATAGGGGCGTACTGACGCCTTATTTTTTCGATCGAATCGGATCCATTCCTTTCCATCGATCGTCTGATCATTCAGGTAAAAACGGGGGAATGCCCCGAGAAGATGGAGACCACTTCGAAGAAGAAGTGTGACGAGGAGGAAATGGATATATACTAAAGTGAGTGTCATAAATAGAAATTACCATAATAAGGGATTTCTTTTTCCCCAAGCTTGTGTATGAAAGAGATATTCTCTTGTAGATTTTTCCTTTTTTAGATTACAAGGGGGTTTTTAAAGGAGATCCCCATATGACAGCCCATGTAGAGGAAACAAGAACATCTCTTTCTGTGGAGCAAGTAGGAGTTCATGCTGCTGCGTTATCCATCACAGAAATAGGATTAGGAAGTACACTTCATGCCCTTCATGTCCCTTTTGCCGGCTCTTTTCTCTCTTTGAATCAAATTTTTCTCCTGACAAGGCACCTTCTCGTCTCAGAAGAACAAGGAAGGAGCTCAGCCCCTTTCTCGATCTCTGCACATGCGGCTCTAATGAAGTCACTCTCTCCCATGGGAAAGCGCGCTCTTCCTATGTTAGCGATTTGCATGCAGGGGCTTCTTTATAATGTCGGTATTTGGAGCCTTGGTAATACCAAATTGGGGCGCCTCCTTGGAGCACTTATCGCCTCCACTTGGTCTTCTTTTCAACCACTGTTTGTCTATATCGTACTCTGTGGCAAGCCGTTAGCGGAAGCAGCTCACTATTTTCCCTGGCTAAAAGAGCTCTTTTTGGGGATGCTTGTATTGAAAGGGACACTCGCTTTGCTGATTGTTTCCCTGACTCCACTTCTTCCTATCTCCCGATTTGAAAAGTACCTCCAATTCATCTCCCGATCTTCCCATGCAAAGAGTGTTCCTGTAGAGAAGCCCCTGATAGGTGCACTCAAGGATCTTTGTAAGCCTTTGTTCCTCTTTTCTTTAGCGATTACAGGGTTTTTCCTCTACTACTCTCAAGGGATTTCAGAAGGACTACTTTGGGGTCTTTTAAGACCTTTAGCCCTAGGATTCATCTGTTTCTTTATGCTTAGGCTCATTCCAAGATCATCATTATTTCATAACAATTCTTAAAAGGTGCATTCCTCGGGATAACAACAACCCATATAAGAACATAACTGACCTGATTTGCAGCAATCTCCATAACATGTTGAGCCAGAATCGCAGCACCCTCCGGTGGTGCAGACTTTTCCTGAGGCGCAGCACTCTCCATAACAGGCTAATTTAGAATCGCAGCAACCTGTATTTGTACACACTTTTCCTGTATCACAACATACTCCATTACAGGGCACATCACAACAAGCCCCGTTCACACATCCTTGCCCTTTATTGCAGCACGTACCACTACAGACTACGTCGCAGCAAGAGCCATTGAGACAAGTTTGATCAGTTGTGCAGCACGCCCCACCACAAGCAAGGCTCAGATCGCAGCACCCACTGGTGGTGCAGACCTCACCCTCAGAGCAGCAGGTCTCACTGCAAACTGAAGTAGAAGCGCAGCAAGAGCCGTTGAGACAAGTTTGATCAGCTGAGCAACATGCCCCACCACAAGCGAAGCTCAGATCGCAGCACCCACTGGTGGTGCAGACCTCACCCTCAGAGCAGCAGGTCTCACTGCAAACTGAAGTAGAGTCGCAGCAAGAGCCGTTGAGACAAGTTTGACCAGCTGAGCAACATGCCCCAGCGCA
>CAZZMO010000033.1:0-5639 GCA_964655475.1 uncultured bacterium | reverse complement strand
CTGCAAAATGGATGGTATTAGAGACTGTCCAAAAACTCGACCAAGTCTTAGTTTGTGGACAGTCTCTTAGTAATTGATACAGAGGCCGAGTCTTGCGATGGGGGTGGTCCCCAAATCCTGCCCTTGTACATAGCCAGAGCTCTTGTAGCCAAGTTCAGCATATCCATAAGAGGTCTTCTTTTGATCGAAGAAGTAATTGACAGTCAACGTCGCTAAGGCGCCAATATTTGTGGCTGCAGGTCTATCGACTGGCGGAAGGTGTGGGCTGTCGACCAAATCTGCGGGGTTGTCATCGTCAGTGACGATCGATGCGAAAATTGCATAAGGGATGACAGGGCTCGTTGAATAAGCAGGTTGCGTCCAAATATCTCCTCTCATTCCCAGGGTGACATTTGTGTTCGACCAAAGGTTTGGCATCTGGAATCCGATGCCGCTATACTTAACCCAGGGGTTTCTCTTTCCGTAGCGGAGGTAAAAATAGACTACTTTATCAGCAAAAGAGACGTAGTTATCCAAATAGCCTTCAGGTCCAAATGGGGTCAGTGAAACACGGATGCTCGGCAAGTAACCGACAGGTCCGAGTGGCAGCATTTTCATCTTCAAAAACTCTCCAGAGAGAATGTAGTTAGCGAAGCTGAAAAGTGCGAGATAGGTGAATGGGTCTAAAAAGGCCCAGTTTGCTTGGCTTTGAAGATCTGATTCGGCGCTGCTGACTGTTTCAGAGTTCTTCGGATAAAGGACGCTCAGCCAAAATACATAGCTCCCAATATCATCTGCAGGATTTCCCTGCTGTCGATTTTTGATATAGGAGGCGATCTCATATTGGTTTTGAAGGTACAAAATGGTCTGTGTAGGGTCGATAAAACCATCCTGAATCCATCCCATTCTCACCTGAGTTGCCAAAATGGAAGCAGATTCAATCCCAGCAACACTCACGGCGAGTTCATCGGAGATAGTAAATTGGGGAGTAATCGAGTATGTTGTGCTTCCGGTGTTTTGTCCATAAGGAAAGGGAAGTCCTAGCGTGTAGCCTTGTACTTTGGCGACATCACTTCCTAAACTTCTCACTCTATACCCATGCCCAAATACTTCATGTTGCGTTGTTGAAAGGAAGAGGCTTAAAGGAACATTGAATATCAATTGTTTAATGCCGCGATTTATGATTGATAGTGGAGAGTTCGTGTTGTATTGCTCTTTCCATACCTTGCCTACTAAATAGACGCAGGCATCTTGAAGTGTTAAAAGATCGGTTGCTCCTGCAAAAGGGGATAAATAACGGTCGATCAGAAGGTCCGCAGGATACTCATTTAAGTTAGGAGGAACGTAGTCGACTAAATTTGTGTTGATTTCTGCAAATAGAGGAACGGTTGAACAAAGGAGGAGGGCAACTTTTGATCTCATGATCTCAACTGAATTTTACATTTCCCTCAGTATAGTTTCTTCTTTCGGAAAGTCAATAATAAAGGAAGTGAGGAGAGGAAAATCATCCCAAAAATCAAGACAGTCTCATAGAGGATCTCATGTCCGCCGACAAGATTTTTCGGTGGAATGAATCCGACAATGATAGCAAACAAGGAGATGGAAATTCCAAATAAACAGGCAGTCCAAATGCCGATGCTGCCACCTGGGATTTTGAAAGAGCGTTTTACGTGAGGTTTTTTATGGTGTAGGACTAGCCCTGCTGCAAATACTGCAATGTAGACAACTAGGGCAAGTTCTGCCGTGATGGCAGAGAGAACCCAGAAAGATGAATTAATGCTCGGCATGAAAATAAACAGCAGTGTCAGTAGCGTAACAATTACAGCTTGAATGAGTAACACGTTGATCGGTACATCGTGGCGATTTTTTTTCGTCAGAAATTTTGGAAGCGATCCATCTTGACTTGCTACCATGATCCCTTTTGTGGGGCCAATGATCCAGGCAGATACACCACTTAATCCTCCAAGGATGATCAAGCCTGCAACGACAGGGGTCATGAAGGGCATGCCAAAAGCATGAAAGAAGGTAGAAAATGCCTGTAAGGTTCCTGTCACTAAACTCAAAGATTCTCTCGGAACAACTAATGCAATGGCAAGGGAGGAAAAGATAATGGTAAACAGGATGATCCAGACAGAGGCCATGATCGCTCTTGGATAATCTTTTTGGGGATTTTTCATCTCTTGAGCGTGTGTTGCTACCATCTCTAATCCAAGAAGGCCGAAGAGTACATTCCCGAGAAAGGCTAAATTTTCGTGGGATTGGTTCGTTGGAAAAAATGAGTCCCAGGAAATGTCAATCGCAAGTGGATATCCTTTAAAATACCAAAAGAATCCGAGGGTAATGATTCCTAGCATGGGTAATATTGTCCCAATAAGAGCCCCTATGGTGCTGATAAAACTCGAAACATGCATTCCAAAGCAGTTGAGTCCCGTGGCAAGCCAAAAGAGGATTAAGATGATCGAGACTAAATAGAGGCGGTTTTCAGCGAGCTCAGGAGAGAAGAAATAGGCAGATGTTCCCGCAATAAGGGCCATGATGGTGGGATACCAAGCGAGATTGTAAAGCCAGTTTAGCCAAATAACGACGACGCTTGTTTTCTTTCCGAAAGCTTCTCTAACCCATATGTAAATCCCCCCTGTAGTCGGCCACGCAGTGCCGAGCTCTGCAGCAATCAAGCCGCTTGGGATGAAGAACATAATGGCTGCAATCAGATAGAAAAAGATGAGTGAAAAGCCATATTCAGCAGAAATAGGGAGAGTCCTGATGCTATCGACGGCGATAACATTGATCATGACAATCTGAAAAAAACCTAGAAGTTTCTTATGTGACATACTAACTAGGTAATGCCACAATCTCCTCAGTTTGTCTAGATTCTTTATCAACGATTGCTGTTACGCATGAATCAGACCAGACATTTAGGGCTGTTTCGACCATGTCGATTAAGGAATAAATAGGTAAAATCATCCCCATGACCTCTAGAGGAACTCCCATCCCTGTCAAAATAGCGCTTGAAAGAAAGAAGCATCCCATCGGAACGCCCGCGTTTCCAATCGCTGCTAGAGTAGCAATGAAGACCCAAAGAATGTAGTCTATTGGAGTAAATGTGTAACCATTAATCGTTGCTACAAAGAGTGTTGTGATCAAAATAAATGCTGCACATCCATTCATGTTGATGGTTGTGCAAAGGGGGAGGCTGAACCTAGCGACTTTATCAGAGAGCCCCACCTTATCAATTGCATTTTCTAAAGCAAGTGGCAAGGTAGCGTTCGACGACTTCGAAAAGAAGGCCAAGTTGATCGCAGGGAACATCCCTTTGATGAGTTTTCGGGGCGAAACTCCTTTAATGAGTAGTAGAATGGGTAGGACTACCACCCCTTGGATGATGTTCGCAGCTAAAACCACAATTGTGTAGTAGAAAATGCTCTGGTATTTGGCACTATTTTCTGAGAAAAGTTCACTTGCGAAGAGGGTAATGAAGGCAAATACGCCAATCGGCATGAAGCGGATGATGTAGCGGGTCAATGTAAGGAAAGCGGCAAATAGGGAAGAGAAGAAGAGGTGGAGGGTCTCTTTTTGCTTTTCTTTTAAGGAAAGGATCGAAAGGCCAAGTACCAATGCCATGAGAACAATAGCAAACACATTATTCTCTAAAAAGGGGGCAACCACATTCGATGGGAAGACGGTCAATAACGACTCGAGGTAAGTGGGTACTTTTTCTGTGGGTTGGAATGCTAGGGCAGTATCGAGAGTGAAGTGTTTTACAGGGTCAACAATCAAGTAAAGGGCTAAGGCAAGGGAAGCTGCAAGGATCGTTGTAATCAATGTGTATTTCAACACACGCCAGCCGAACACTTTTGTCTCACGAAGGCTTTGCATCCCTGAAAGGGTCGATACAATCGAGAGAAAAAGGATCGGTAGAGCGAGTAGACCCAAAGTTTTAATGGTAATGCTAGCAATATAGGTAGCAATTTGGTAAAGGAAGGGAATGTGCAAGTAACCAGCTAGGAGCCCTAAAAAAAGTCCTAGTAGCATTAAAAAATTGGGGGTGAATATACGGTTCATCAACCCATAATACTAAATGAGCCCTATTTTATTCTATGATGAAAATTTCTTCTTTTGCGGCCTTAAATATATCGCAAACATTAATTACGTTAGTAGATAGTATATTTCGCTTAATTGTAGTTTTTTCATTAATAGAAATTCTTGGAAACGACTGTTGTAATAAAATTCTTTCTATATCGGGTGCTTTATTTATGGCTCCGTTCCTCTTCTTTTCAACTCCAGCAGGCCATTTAGCAGACCGTTTTAGCAAAAGAAACGTCATTGTATGCACTCTTTGGGGAGAGGTTGTTTGTCTTCTCCTTGGACTTTGGGCAATTTCTGCCCATGGAGTATTTAGCTCCTACGCAGCCCTTTTTCTCGTCGCCTTGCAAGCATCTCTCTTTAGTCCTGCTAAATACTCAATTCTCCCAGAAATTGTCCCCAAACAAGAGATTTCTAAAGCGAATGGTCATATGACTCTTGGAACCTACATGGCGGTCATTGTGGGAACTTTTCTCGCTTCCTTCATAGCCGATATTACAGGGAGAAACTACGTATTGATCGCAGGCTTTTGCGTTGTTTTATCGATTTTTGCTCTGATTTTTGGTTACATGATTGAAAAAACAAAGGCGCAGGATCCTGAAAGAAAGATCACTTTCTTTTTCATGAGAGACATCTATAATAGCTTAAAAGAGGCGAACCGTTACCCTTATCTTCTTCTTGTTTGTATTGCTGCCTCCTATTTTCTCTTCACAGCTTCTTACATGCAACTTAATCTAATACCTTTTGGTATTCAGTCGCTTAAGATTACTGATATTCAAGCGGGGTACATTTATCTCGCTGCTGCCTTTGGGATTGGAGTGGGCTCTTATATCGTTACACTCTTGTCCAAAAAGGGGATTCAACTTTGGATTGCGATTTGGGGTGCATTTGGAACTGCAGCTTCCTACTTTTTGCTCTATTTCTTTCAGTATCAACTTGCTCCCGTTGTGCTTCTCATGATTTCTGCAGGTCTACATGGGGGGCTCTACATCGTTCCTCTAGACGCCTATATTCAAGTCACAAGTCCCCAGAAAACAAGGGGTTCTATCATTGCGGCTTCTACATTTCTAGGGGTGGTTGCGGTACTTTTGGCCGCAGGATATCTTTCCCTCATTGGAGACTTCTTAGCTCTTCCAGCGGCGGTAGGATTTTTTGTGGTTAGTTTGATCACTTTGTTCTTCTCCTTCTACCTCTTCCGTTCATTGCCAGACCGAATCTTAGATTAATTATTAAAAAACAGTTTTGCACAAAATACAAAAGGTACACACACAGCATTTTTGGGCGTAGTGCGATTTTCTTTCCATGCACAAGCGTTTTTGAGCTCAAAAAAGCAGCATTTTTGACCGTTTTTGAAGCCATTTTTGCCGGGGAACTGCGAATGGATCGGGTTTTGGGCGGGAAGGGTGGGGGACACCCGGCTCCGGGGCACAAACGCCAGTCAGGGGGGCCCTGCGGGGCTGATTGCGGTAACTGAATACGTCGGGCGTCTTCGCTCGGTTACACGAATCCGCGCCTGAAGCACCCCTGTTGCATTTAAAGTGGTTCGACCCATATGCTCGGATCAAGCATCACCGACG
>CAZZMO010000032.1:0-6029 GCA_964655475.1 uncultured bacterium | reverse complement strand
ATAGATAAATGGAGATGAGATGGTAAGCCATTATATTGTGACTGGGATGTATCACCCTAAGCCTGGGATGGAAACAGAACTGCTACACGTCTGGGAAAACACCCTTGTAAAGCATGCAACACGCTGTGGTTCAATCAACCTCGCCATCTATCTCAATGAGGAAACTGGAGAATTTCTATCCATTAGCCATTGGAAAGACATGGAAGGGCTCGAAAAGTTTTTTGAATCGAAGGAAATGGAAGAAATTTCTAACCAAATCAACCAAATTTGCCTCATCCCCGCTACACGGGAAACCTACACCATCTTGAAAGAAGAAAAATCTCAAAGGAAAGTTGCATAAAAAACAGGGCCTATGCTAACGTCTAGGGAATTTTAACCGGATGGATGCAATCAAGTAGGCTTCATGGAAGAAACGGCTCAACCTAGCTTCGGAAAATGGCGACAAAGACTCTGGCCTATCCACCGTTTCGAACTGAGAAAGCTATTCCCCCTCATCCTCATCAAGTTTTTCGTTTCCGTCAATTACGGTATCCTGACCATTTTAAAAGATACTCTTGTCGTGACCTCTAAAGGGTCTGGAGCAGAGGTCATCCCTGTTCTTAAAGGGTGGGTTGTTCTCCCCTGTGCAATGATTGCCGCTTTGATCTACTCGAAGCTGAGCAACATCTTGAACAAGAAGCAGCTTTTTTACACCGTGATCGGTGGCTTTTTATTCATCATCTTCCTCTACGGATTCGTCCTCTTCCCTAACGCAGACTTCCTCTCTCCTCACGCCACCTCTGATTGGCTCATTTCGAAGATTGGGCATAAGCATGAACACTGGGTAGCTGTCTACCGCAACTGGATCCAGGCTCTACTCTTTGTAACTGCAGAGCTTTGGGGCAGTATGATCATCCTCGTCCTCTTCTGGGGATTTGCGAATGACATCACGAGCGTCAGCGAAGCAAAACGCTCCTATAATATTTATATCGCAGCAGGTGACATCGCCGCGTTCTCCGTCGGGCCGATCGTTTGCTACATGACGAGAAGACTATCCCATCTCGACTTCCTCTTTACAGTACAGACCCTCATCTTCATCACCCTTTGTGTGGGAGCTCTGATCATTGGAACCTACTGGTGGATGAATAAGTATGCTCTCAAGCAGGACCAATACACGAATCCTGAAGACTACAACTCCTCTGTGCCGAGAAAGAAAGAGAAACTCTCACTCAGACAAGGGTTCAAATACCTTGCAAAAGACCGCTACCTTCTCGGGATTGCGATCATGGTTGTTGGGTATGGATTTGCGATTAACTTGATTGAAGTAACCTGGAAAGCAAATTTAAAATTGCAATGCCCGAACCCTGCCGACTACCAATACTTTATCGGCAAGACCACTTCGATGGTGGGACTATTTGCCTTCTTAGCCTCTATTTTCTTAGGGTCGAACATCATTCGCCGCTTTGGATGGCATACGAGCGCACAGCTAACGCCTGCATTTGTAGGGATCACCGGAATTGTTTTCTTCCTCTTGATCTTGAATCAAGCGCACATCACTCCACTTGCAGCGATGCTAGGGACAACGCCTCTGATGCTGATTGTCCTCTTTGGAGCCTTTCAAAATATCGCTAGCAAGGTTGCGAAGTATTCTTTCTTTGACACTACAAAAGAGATGGCTTACATCCCTCTGGATGAAGAGGCAAAAGTTAAAGGTAAGGCTGCGATTGATGTAGTTGGATCACGCCTTGGAAAATCTGGCTCTGCCTGGATTCAAATTGCTCTTATAGACTTTGTTGGTACTGGATCTGTTCTATCGATCACCCATTTACTTGTCCCTATTGTGACCATCGTTGTGATCAGCTGGGTATACTCTGTTCGATCGCTAAGCCATAAATTCGATCGCGTAGCTAGCGTTAATTAGTCTGAAACGGTATAATGTAGCTTGAGTTGTGGATCTCTGAAGCACACCGGTATCTGATTATTATTTTACTCACACATCCCCCTTCAGCGATTCTGGTTTTAATTATTAGAGGTAAGCATGAAAAAATTTAATTGGTCTTCTGGAATATTTATTATTGGGTATCACTTATTATTGATTTCCCTCATCCCTCTCTATTGCCTGTTTTTTACCCCTTCCTGGCCACTTCTCACCATCTCATTCATCTTCTATTTCATCTCTGGGGTTAGCATTACAGCAGGCTACCACCGCTTTTATTCCCATCAGAGTTACAAAGTTACGAATAAGTGGGTCGAAGGGATCCTCCTCTTCTTTGCCTCAATGGCAACGCAAGGGAGCGCTCTCAGATGGAGCCATGACCATAGACTTCACCATGCACACATTGATACTGATAAGGACCCCTACTCTGTAAAAAAAGGATTTTGGTATGCCCACCTACTTTGGATGTTCGAGAAACAACCAGATTTAGATCAGAAAGTAGTCGCAGACCTTTGCAAAAATAAGCTCATCATGTTCCAACATAATCACTACGTACTTTGCATGGTATTGGCAAACGTCATTCCAACATTGATCGTAGGATGGGCAACAGGTGATTTCTTTGGAGCCTTTTTATTCGCGTGGGTATTTAGATTGTTTGCCCTCCACCACTGCACATGGTTTATTAACTCTCTAGCTCACTACTGGGGACATCAAAACTATTCAAGAGAACATTCAGCGGTCGATAACTACATTCTTTGCCTCCTCACTTTTGGAGAAGGGTACCACAATTATCACCACACGTTTGCAAATGACTACCGAAACGGCATCCGTTGGTATCACTTTGATCCAACAAAGTGGCTTATTTGGACGTTGAACAAGATGGGCTTTGCAGAAGGGCTCCGTCGCACGCAAGAATCTCGCATCAACCGACAGATGATCATCAATCACAAGCATGAGCTCTTAGAGAAGCTCAAGAACTCTCTCACCAATAAGAAGCAAGAATTAGAGCAAAAGGTCTCCACCTGTGCAGACACACTCGTTCAAAAGATTGCTGAAATGTCTCAATTGATCGAGCGTTACAAAGAGTTTAAGAAAAATAAAGTTGCTGACTCTGAAGAGATGGTAAAGCAGCTTTATAAAGAGATTCAGAATCTCAAAAAGAGTCTGAAGATCGAGTGGAAAGAGCTCCACCTGTTGACAAAGAACATTATGAAACTCCAACCAGCAGCATGATCGGAAGAGGAGACATACTCCCACTCATTCTCTTAAGTCTTCTTTGGACCCCCACCTTCTTATTCATCAAGATGGTGGTCCTAGAGGCGGGCCCCTTTACGGTATCTTTTGCAAGATGCGTATGGGGAGCCCTCATTTTATCTTTTTTCACTTGGGGCAGATGGAAGAACAAAGAGCTCTTCCTTCTCCATAAAAAACCTCTCATCTATGGCGCTTTCTTGCTACTTGCCTTCCCTTTCAGTGTCTGTGCACTGGGAGAGATGTTCATCGATAGCTCTACAGCGGGCATTGTAGAAGGGGCAATCCCCCTCTTTACCCTCCTCATCGCTAAGTATTGGTACCGTCAAAATGACATTGGGATGAAAGAGTTTTTAGGGATTTCTGTAGGCCTTCTCGGTCTATTGATCATCTTCTTACCCACCATTCATAGTGGTGGGCTCGATAGCTTTATTGGCCTCGCCCTACTCGTATTGATGGCAGGCGGATTTGCGGCAGGCTTCTTGTATGTAGAAAAATACTTAAACACCCTCCCTTCTCTACAGACTACGATGATCATGCTCCTACTCTCTAGCGGATACCTCCTCCCATTGGCGCTAACCAAAGGGGGCTTTTTTTACGGCAATACTCCTTCAAACGAAAGTCTACTCCTCCTCACCCTTCTCGGGACAACAACGGCTCTCGGGTGGCTTATCTACTTTTGGTCTTTGAAAAAAACGAAAGCGAGCACCCTCAGTATCGCAACCATGCTGGTCCCGGTCCTTTGTGTATTTGCAGGGTGGCTTGTCCTTGATGAAGCGATTACCTGGTATAAAACCTTAGGGACAGCGATCGTCCTTGCTAGCATCTTCCTTTTGAGCGATTTCAAAAGAGCTAAAGAATAATATTTGCTAGAGCTTTGACCCAATAAGGGGAATCGTTCAGGCAAGGGACTAAATCGAGCACTTCCCCTCCCCTTTCCATAAACGTGTGACGCTCCTCAATTCCAATCTCATGGATAGTTTCAACACAATCAGCGACAAACGATGGGCAGATGACTAGAACTTTTTTCCACCCTTTCGCCAGCACGTCCGCAGTACTCGGACCGATCCAGACCTGCCTTCCTAATTTCGACTGAAAGGAGACGGTATAGTGGGTCAAGTCGAGCCTTCTAGCAAGCGCTTCTGCTGAAGAGATACACCTCTCACGATAAGTCCCTGCAACACTCTCAGGTAGACTATGAAAGCTAAACACTACCTGATCATAATTTTCCAGTCGATAAGGAGATAAGGTCATTTCAAGCGCTTTGAGATACTCAGGATGGAGATCAAACGATGAGAGAATTCTTATGTGAGGAAGCTCTCTATATTTTTTTAAAGAGTCGAACACCTTTCTTGTGACAGAACCTGTCGTTGCTTTGGCATACTGAGGAAAGAGAGGGACAATAATGAGCTCTTCTAATGACATTTTGAGAAGCTCTTGAAGCTGAGAAGAAATCGAAGGGTTTTGATAACCCATTGCGTAGCACACTTTATAATCAGGTCCTAGATACTCCTCTAGTTTTTGAGCTACTTTTTCTGTGTAGATCTTTAAAGGTGAGCCTCCATCTTGCCAAATCATTTGATAGTTTTGACTCGACTGCTTTGCCCTTGTCGGAACGATCACTCCCCGGACAAGGAACTGACGAAGAAGCCACGGCTTTTCGATGATACAAGGATCGGTCAAAAACTCCGTCAAGTAGCGCTTAACATCTCGAACAGCAAAGCTGTCAGGTGTTCCCACCTGAATACATAAAATCCCTTTCATGTTTGGCAGTATGAGCTATCGAGATTTTTTTATAAACCACATTCTCTTGCTTCGAGATAGCCTTTTATATCATGAGGAACTCTCACTGACACTCCACCAAAACTCCCCTTCTTTAGGGGGAAGAGAAGCTCTTCTGGAATAGAGACTTCCTCTTCTTTTTTCACCTCATGAGGGAGAGAACTTTCTCGAAAACTGAAATCATAGGTCAGCTGACCCTGATCTTTTGTGTAATGGTGAAATGTAATATATGCGTTTGCTTCAACGAGGTAAAGGCGAAGAAGGGTTTTGGGTCTTTCATAAGAGGACCAATCCTGGACTCTATATTGACTCTTATCGAGCCTATGTAATAGATTTTTTACATTTTGATGATCATTCGTAAAAATAGCGAGATCGATGGAGGGGTCCCCAGATAGAAAGTGATCATATTGATATGCACCTTGAGCGCTCTTTTGATCTAACCAATAGACTAACCCCTCATCATCAAAAAGCTCTAGGACCTTTGAGAGCCCTAGAAGAGCCGCCTCTTGGGCTTTAGAAATCTCCCCTTTTCTTTCCAATCCAAGAGTTCTCGCTATTTCATGGGATAAAAATTTTTCTTCATAGGCAATGTGAACCTCTTCTGATTGAAAATGGGCCTCGATAGCATCTGCTTTTTCCCTAACCTCCTCAGATAAATAAGCAAATCCTTTAAAAATCGATCCTAGAATCAGGGCGATAGGAAGAAGAAGGACCATCATTGCAGTTAAAAACCAAGACTCTTCTTTGTAAGAAAAACTTTGACGACTTTCGATTATCCCCTCTTTGGGATCGACCTGAAAGATATCTTTCCCTGCAAAAAGATAGCGTACGGGAGTTAAACAGATATTCCCAATCCATTCTAAAAAAGCAGGTTCTTTTTCTACTGATGTATTCAAAAAAACACTGTCACGGATGGAATGATAGTAATTAAAAAAATCATTCGCATCGTTTTTTGGATAAAGAATCGAGGTAAACATTTTAAAGAAAAAGTTAAGTTTATTCATTATTATTGTATCAAATTTATTAAATCCTAACGTTTCAACAAATCATTCTCAAACTTCAAGATTATTGGGATCAACAA
>CAZZMO010000031.1:0-6259 GCA_964655475.1 uncultured bacterium | reverse complement strand
TAGCGAAATTCCTTGTCGGGTAAGTTCCGACCTGCACGAATGGCGTAACGATTTGGGCGCTGTCTCAACGAGAGGCTCGGTGAAATTGTAGTTGCCGTGAAGATGCGGCATACTCGCAGTAAGACGGAAAGACCCCGTGAACCTTTACTGTACTCTGGTATTGGCTTTTGGTCTGTCATGTGTAGGATAGCTGGGAGGCTTTGAACTTAACTCGTCAGGGTTAAGGGAGCCAACGTTGAAATACCAGTCTTGACAGGCCGAAAATCTAACGAACATCCGTAATCCGGATTTCGGACATTGCCAGACGGGCAGTTTGACTGGGGCGGTTTCCTCCTAAAGAGTAACGGAGGAGTCCAAAGCTCACCTCATCGTGGTTGGCAATCACGAGAAGAGCGTAAAAGTATAAGGTGGGTTAACTGTAAGACGGACAAGTCGAGCAGGTACGAAAGTAGGGTTTAGTGATCCGGTGGTAGAATGTGGAATCGCCACCGCTTAACGGATAAAAGGTACTCCGGGGATAACAGGCTTATCGCATCCAAGAGTTCATATCGACGATGCGGTTTGGCACCTCGATGTCGACTCATCGCATCCTGGGGCTGTAGAAGGTCCCAAGGGTTTGGCTGTTCGCCAATTAAAGCGGTACGTGAGTTGGGTTCAGAACGTCGTGAGACAGTTCGGTTCCTATCTGCTGCGAGCGTAAGATACTTGAAGGGAGCTACATCTAGTACGAGAGGACCGATGTGGACGAACCTATGGTGTGCCGGTTGTTCTGCCAAGAGCATTGCCGGGTAGCTATGTTCGGAAGGGATAAGCGTTGAAAGCATCTAAACGCCAAGCCCCCCCTAAGATTAGGTATCTCTATCAGACCCCTTGAAGACTACAAGGTTGATAGGTTGGAGGTGTAAGTACCGTAAGGTATTCAGCTGACCAATACTAATAGGTCGATCGACTTGAACACTTTTTTTCATCGTCGGTGCACTTATGATTCCTTAGGTTTAGCTTAGGTGAATCCATGATGATGAATAATTAGTTGTTTAGCTACAAGTGATCGCTTAATATAGCAGTTATTGAGTATTTTCAAGCACTGTCTTATATTAGGGAAATTATGTGTCCCTTATCTCGATTCAAGATTTATAAGTTTCTTTCTGGTGACCATAGAGAAGGGGAAACACCTGATCCCATTCCGAACTCAGAAGTTAAGACCTTCTTCGCCGATGGTACTGCACACAAGAGTGTGGGAGAGTAGGGCGTCACCAGGTTTTCATTACGAGGCTTTTCGCTAACGCGAGAAGCCTCTTTTTTTTGCCCAAAAATATCTTTTTTTTCTACCTTCCCTTATTAACTGCATATGAATGAATACGTTAATAAGTGTGAATCTTCAATTTTATATTCTATTTCTCAAAGGATTTGGGAGATCATATGTCTATTTCTGAAGGTAATGAAGGTGGCATGAATGAAATTTGTTATGAGTATTGTGAGATAGTAGTAGCACGAGGGGACAGCACGGCCTTTGATGAGTGTATTGATGAGTGCTTGGCCGATTATTCATGATCTAAAGAGGTGAAGCGCTCTAGTTTTTAGTAGGGTGTCATCAGGTTTTCATTACGAGGCTTTTCGCTAACGCGAGAAGCCTCTTTTTTTTGCCTAGATATCTCCTTTCAGTTTCATTGATTATTGCAAATCAATACTTTATGCGCTGTTTATTCTCTTTAAATTAATATTATTCGATACCAAGGAGGGAATATGCCGATAGTTGAATATATAGAAATTTTGATAGATGAGTTTGTATCATATATTGATGACATACTAGATGCAGCTGGTTATTGATTGTATCTGTGCAACTTGTGGATCATACATAGATTCTAAAGATGTAGTGGCTCTACAGCGGTGCATCGAAGACAATTTTGAGAGTTGCAATTAATGTTGAGGAGGCCTTTTAGAAGTAAAAGGCCTCTTTTTGTTATCTATTCATAGTCAGTTGGTTAAAAAACTCTAGTTGTTCTTAAGTTAATATCGTAGGAAAAGGAGTTGTTATGGATGGTATTGATTGTTTAGTAGATTGTTTCACAGAGTGTTTGAGCGATCCTACTTCTGAGTCTGCACTTGAGAGTTGCCTCAGAGCAAATTGCGCCCCTTGCTTAGATGAGCTCGATATATATATTGGTGATTTTCTAGATGTGTGGAGATTTGCTGGAGGATTTATGTTGGGTGAATGGGGGATAATGTATGGATTCTGGATTGACTAGAAGGGGCATATGAATCCGATTAATTGTTTTAGTGATTGCGCTGATGAGTGTATGACAAAATGTAGATCTTCTAAAGAGACTTGCATTGATTGCTTATTGGAGAAGTGTGAGCACTGCGTAACGAGTGATATGCAGCGCTTATATTGTTTAGAGGATTGCACCGCTAAATATTGTGAAGGGAAGGACCTGGTTGAGGAGATGCCCGTTTGTTTAGAAGAGAACTGCATGGCTTGTCAGGTTGATCCTTATATTGATTCTGATTGTCTCATTCACTGCATATCGGATACTTGTATACGGTCAAAAAAATCGCTAGATAATGTAGATGATTTCGTGAAGTGTGTGGAGAAGAACTGCGCGGATTGTACTTCGAGAGGGTAGCTCTTTGCGATATGTGGTATATCACATAGAAAGAGGCCCTGTGGAGGGCCTCTTTGCGTTGGGATTCTCAACGGCTATTTTTAAAATAGGGTTCTTTGAGGATGTCAGGTTCTTTGAATGTATGATAATCCATCAAGAGCTCTTCACCTGCTTTGATGTTTCTAAGGGTGTAGAGGGATTTGTCTTTTCTTCTAAATTCAGTATTTGGGGTATCTGAGTGGTTGATAAACCAAAATACGTTGATATTATCATAGCTTATTGGGCATTCACATTCTTCGTTAGATAAGTAGAGGCAGTATTTAATAAATTCTGGATGTACATCTTTGATTTTATTAACTTCATATTCAGCTTTGTCTTTATAAAGTAAGGTACCTGCGCTTATTGCATGGGTAATAAATACCCCTACACCTTCAATAGTGGATGGTTTTAATAAGAAGGAGTACTTGTTTACACTCTGATTTTTCTCATATTTGCTCATATGAATATTTCACCATTTTATTATTTCATGTTATGGTAATAATGTTCTTTAATTTCTGATGGCTCTTCCCAGACATTGTAATCATAAGTGATCTCTTCTCCCTCATTGATGTCTCGCACTGCAATGAATACTCGATCTTCTTTTCTAAAGATCGTGTTGTTGCTAGCAGAGTGATTTCCAAACCACCAGATATCAATAGTTTGAAAATTACTTGGGCAGATACATACCGTTTGATTGATATAGAGGCAAAACTTGGTAAAGTCAGCGTGAAGATGTTGGCTATTTCTGAGTTCTCCAATCATGCGCCATGGGGAAGAGAGAATCGTCCCTTTAGCGATAGCATGCGTTGTAAATATCCCTATCCCTGCGTTAGGAATAGCAGATGGTTTAAGAATAAATGAAAACTCTGAGACAGTTTTCTGGTAGTTGGGTTTTTTCATGGTTTCTTCCTTGTTATTGACTAGTTTATCGATTATTTGATTTGCTATTCTTATCTCATTGATAATCAGCCCTGTTGATTTATTAGGGCCCATCTGCTATGAGGAGCTCAACAAGAGGTCAATGATGGAAAAAGAAGACTACTGCGTATTTCTTAAGCGCTCAGCCAGGATCGTAGAGGAACTATTAGAGGACTGGGAGCATGTCGATAAGGAGGACTTGAAGGCAAGGCTTCAGCTATACCAAACAGCCGTTACCATGCAGCTCGCCCACTACTGCCAATCTGAAAAATGAAAGGGCAGGTCCTAAAGGCTCCAAGGCCGATTGAGGAAGTCCCCCTCGTCCTAGAGGAGCTCCCTCTCATTGATCCTAAGAAAGGGGAGGTGCGACTCAAGGTCCACTGCTGCGCCCTTTGCCTCACTGATAAGCACATTTGTGAAGGGGAGCTGGTTCCTCGCCATACAGGCATCATCCCAGGGCATCAAGTGATTGGCACTGTGGAAAAGTCGAGAGGTTCAAAGTTCCAGGTAGGGGATAGGGTGGGGGCGGTCTGGCTTGGCTCTACCTGTGGCGATTGCCGCTACTGCCGATCGGGTAGGGAGAATCTTTGTGAAAAGGGTCAGTTCACTGGATGGGACTTTCACGGAGGGTATGCTGAGTATATGATTGCTAAGGAGGAGTTTCTCCACCCCCTTCCTTCCAACATGAAAGAAGAGAACATCGCGCCTCTTCTCTGCGCCGGGGTCATTGGTTACCGCTCTCTTCGGATGGTGGGTGTGGATCAGAGGGCGAAGCTCGGTCTTTACGGATTTGGAAATTCTGCTCACATCGTCCTTCAAATTGCAAAGCATTTAAAAGTAGAATGTTATGCATTTTCAAGGAGTCCGCATCACCGAGAGCTTGCAAAGGAGCTTGGAGCTGCATGGGTCGGAGACATTCATGAAGCGCCAAAAGAAAAACTCACTCATGCGATCATCTTTGCCCCGAAGGGGGAGCTCGTGACGAAAGCTCTTCTTGATCTTGATAGAGGTGGCAAAGTAGTGATTAATGCAATTCACATGAGTGACATCCCGCCGATCCACTATCAAGATCTTTACTATGAAAAATCGATCCAGAGTGTGACTCATGGAACGAGAAAAGATGTGACTGAGCTCTTCTCACTTCTTCAAGAGTGTCCCATCCATACAAAGGTGGAGACTTTTCCTCTAATCCATATCAACCAAGCGCTCCTCAAGTTAAAAAAATCAGAACTAAGAGCTGCAGGCGTTATCATTTGCTAGCAAAGAGAAATTTTTGTTAGAATCTATCGTCATATGCGTTACATACTTGCACTGATTCCCTCACAACCTGAGATGTATATTCAGGCAGCAGAAACAGTTTTTGGAGGCTTAACGGATGGATATCTCTTGAGTCAAGAGGGGAGCTATCCTCACATCACGCTCGCCTCATTTTCTTCTGAAGAGGAGGAGCTGAGGGAGATCTGGAATGAGATCAGCGAGGTGCAGTCGCTCACCTGCCCTGTGAAATTTTTAGGGCTACACCTAAAGAAAGGGTCGGTGCCGCCATTTCACTATTCAGTGGGTTTAAGTGTTGCGAGAGAGCTTCCCATTTTGCGCCTTCACGATGAGGCGTGTAAGATTCTCCGCTCGCGTCAGATCGATCTCTTAAATCCCTCTTACCATTTGTATCAGCCCCATTTGACACTGGCTGGGATTTCTTGGCATCCAGAAGAATCTATCTTACTTTCCCCCCTGGTTGATCGACTTCTATCGAGGCCAGTAAAGCCTTTCAGGCTTGCGCTAGCTCTAGGAGATGACATTGGGCAATATTTAGAAACGTTATATGAACAAGAGGTGTCGCTATGAAAAAAATTTGGTTCATCTTGTTTTGTCTGCCTCTTCTTTCCTGTTTTGGAAGGGAGCTAGAAGGGTTGAATGCGATTGTAACAGGTGGCTCTCGTGGCATTGGTGAGGCCTCCGCCTACGCTCTTGCGAGAGAAGGGGCGAATGTAGCAATTGCGGTCGATAAGAGTATTGATGAAGGGATGGAAGTGGTTGAAAATCTCAAACGGTATGGCGTCGATGCTTGTCTATTTGTTTGTGATGTTGCAAATCCTGATGATGTGGAGATGCTGGTTAAAGGAGTTGTTGAAAGGTGGGGAAGCCTCGAGATCTTTGTCAATAATGCAGGGATGACCCATGGGGCCTCTGCAGAAGAGCTTACTTTTCATGATTGGCAACGGATGATCGATGTAAACCTTACAGGAGTTTTCCTAGGCTCTCAAGCAGCTGGAAGGCAAATGATCGCCCAAAAAAAGGGGGGCTCGATCATCAACATCTCTTCCATCTGTGCTCACGTTGTCGTTACGCCGCAAAAGCAGTGTCACTATAACGCCTCGAAAGGAGGTGTCAACATGCTCACGAAAAGTCTTGCAGTGGAATGGGCTCCATATGGGATTCGGGTAAATACCATTTCCCCTGGATATATCAAAACAAAGATCATTGAGTTTGCGAAAGAGCTTCATCCGCTTTGGATTGAAAAGACACCGATGCATACGATGGGAACACCTGAAGATATTGCAGAAGCAGTTCTCTACTTAGCAAGCCCAAGGGCGAAGTATGTCACAGGTTCTGACTGGATCATCGATGGTGGGTATACCGCACCGTGACTGCTCCCTCGCCTAAAGGCGAAGGCTTCTAGGGATTACTCCCAGGCCATC
>CAZZMO010000030.1:0-7052 GCA_964655475.1 uncultured bacterium | reverse complement strand
AATTTGTAATTTAATTAATTACATAAACTCTTCATAATCAAGATCTTCCATGCTTATGGGAGCTCCCCTATCGAAGGTGCTTCTAGTTGAATCAAAGGAGGCTCGATCTACGGCGATTTGGCTCTTATGAACCTTTAGGGGCTCTGGGTGCTCGCCTGAGGCAAGCTTTTCTTGAATACTTTCGATGGAGTAGGTTGCAGTACTTGTCAAAGCGTCATCCATATACTTACGGACAACAACTGCTTCGGGGGTATAAGTCACAACGATGTTTTCGCTTTCGTTGGGATTAAAAAGGTGATCTATATTGTCTTTTTGAGCGATGAGAAAATCGAGCTTACTGAATTCATATCGATCCGTATGATCTTTTCTTGGAACATGTACATAGTGATGATGGGTGGTAATGTTTTCACCTCGACCTGTTTCCCTGCAGTACTCTTCTCTTGTAGTCATTTCGGCGGAAAAATAAAGTTCAGTATCTTTTTCAAAAAGTTTTCTGATTTTTGATTCTTGAATCATCATTGAATATACTTGGTTCCAAGAATAAACCTCTTTACTCGGAAGTGTTGAATTTAGTTGATTTCTTCCGGTTACTTTAATCACCAGGTTATAGACCGAACCATTTTGTTGTTCTTCAAATGAAACACGAATTCTAGGGTCATTTGTTGGATTGAAAAATTCTACAATTTTCTTCTCGTTGTCGTCTTCAAGAGTTGTGGGCAGTTCAAAGGATTGAACAGATATTGGATCGGGGGCTTTGCCCATGCGGATGCATTCGATCACATTTTTATATGAATAGGTCGCGACAGAAGTGAGTTTTTCACCTTTATGGTCATAGGTAGAAACTCTGAGTTTATCTTTATGGCGTGTGATGGCAACATTGGTGCTTTTATCGGGATTGAGAAGATGATTAATGTCTTCTCGCTCTTTTGCTTCTCTTTCAGAAATTTGAATGCCTTCTGCTACTTCTTTGTAGGTGTATGTCCTTGTTGCGCCCCCATATAAAGATACTTCAATCCTATCTTGATGAAATGTAACCCGATCATTTCCATATTGATTAGGGAGAAGGTAGCGAATGATTCTTTGCTGCTCGGCATTTATTTCCCTTCGCACTTTTTGATAAGGCATTGTCGTTTCCGTATCTCCCTTCCTGATATGAACCCCATCTTCACGAAATGAGATAGTGGTATTAGGATCATTTAGGGGATTAAATAGATGCTGGACAATTTGTTGCTCACGATGAATTTCATGCTGTAGAAGATGAGTTGGGGTATTTATTGTATCCATAAACATCCCCCGCGCAAAAGCGAGATCTTGAGAGTTGATTTGTTGTGCGCACATTGCCTCGCGCACTTCATTATAGGTTAATAAACAAGAGTGCTGATGAGCTCTTGTACCTTCATTAGGGCATGTTTCTATATGTGTAGTTCTAATAATATGAAGGCCATCTGTGGTGAATTTAAGTTGGATATGGGGATGGTTGTTAGGGTTGTAAAATGCTTGCATGAGGGCCTTTTCAGTGGTATCAGGGACGGGTCCACCGTATGAAATTGTACCGGAGGCAATGCCTCCTAGTCTTCCTTGTCCGAAGTAGGTGAGAGCAGCAGCAAGTTTATCATTTTTTTGTTCGGATAAATATTCGGGTAGTGTGCTGAGGCGCCCTTCAAGAGATTTACCCAGCTCGACCCTTTCGATCCCTTTGCCGTAGGAGGAGCTGAACCAGTTTTTAAATGTGGTAGAGTAGGTTTGAGTTGAGGTATCGAGGATGACCACTTTTCTTGTGAAGAAGCAGCTGAACATGCTTTTATCGCATGAGTGGTTGTAGTTGTAGGCTTCTACAAGTGCACTGCATAGTGATGCTTCAGCGGTGCGGTTGATTGTGGCCATAATGGTACCTCTCTGTTTATCTTTCTACCAGTTCTTGGTAAGAGAAGAGCATGAGCTCTGAGGTGTTTGGATCCTCAACGCACACATGTTCATCTCCCCACTCCATGTCGATGGAAGAGTGGTAATAATTTGTTACGTAAGATTCAATATAGGATCGTTCCCCTTCGGTGAGTTCATCTAGGGTGATTCCGTCTGTAGTGGTTTTAGAGTCAAGGACTTCAAGAAATGGGACGGGATGGATCGGGGCGGGGGAGGAGTTTGTGGAATTCGTCGTAGCTGCTTCTTCCATCATTTCCTCTACTTCGAGTTCACATTCGAGCTCTCTAAGTTCTTTAAAATCATCGATTTCTTTTGCAATATCTTCTCTTCCAAAGTGTCTAAAAGCAGCCTCAAGGGTCAATAGGTCTTCATCAGAAAGGCTAGCTACGCTATTGGTGAGTTTTTTATGGTCGATTTGAATCGATTTAATATCAACGGGTTGGTTTCCACTGCTATAAAAGCCAAAGCGAGGTTTTGGTACTGCTGCGTAAATTCCTGAATTGGAGTCTAGTACGACGATCTTAGATTTTGAGGGGCTTTCGTAAGCCTCTCTAATTGCTTGGCAAAAGGAAAACGTAAGGGGAGTGGTTTTTATAGCCATATTTTCTCTATTTTGTTAATTACGTGACTTAATTATTATAGCAGATTTTTTAAACTATGTAAATTAAAATCTTTAATTTTGAGCTAACAATGCATAAGCTTGATGTATGCTGAGAGTAGAATCTTCTTCGATAATATCTTCAGATCCATCAAGGAGGCCATATTGCTGATAGATCTGATCTGCCACCTCTGGTTTCCCAAAGGAGATAAAAGCGTAAGCAATAGCCTTAATATCTGCGGTGTGACCTGTGTCGAGTCTACTTTTAATGGATTTAGAGATATAATTTGATGATGAGGAAGTGATCTTTGGTAGAAGGGCGCTTTTAAGCTCTTCTCCTTCTACTAAACGAATGTGTGCGCCGTAGAGGCTTGAGATGGAGTGGTAGCCGATAGCAACAAGTAGCCGTTGGATAAAATCCATGCGTATAACGCGGTATTCAGACGTATTAGTATCGATAACGACGAATGTTTTCCCTGCGGTCCAGTTTTGAGAGTGGGCAAGGTTATCTCGCCCTGCAATCTGCAGGGTGTGGTAGAGGTAGTAGTCTGATCCAAGTTCAATAGGTAATGAACTATATTGTAAGCTCATAATTATTCTTGATTATCGTTATGCTTAACTTATATTATATATTAATTTTAATTACTTTTCAAGTAATTTATTTAACTTGAGGTTGGAGAGGGGGAAAAAGGGCTCT
This sequence comes from uncultured bacterium, assembly GCA_964655475.1. Taxonomy (GTDB): domain Bacteria; phylum Chlamydiota; class Chlamydiia; order Chlamydiales; family VGMA01; genus VGMA01. The sequence continues at coordinate 3,834 of CAZZMO010000030.1, read as the reverse complement.
TGTGTATAAGAACTTTCTTTGTTATTCTGGACCCCATTTAAACGAGTGAAGGAAAAGGCTCTCATGCTCCAGCTTTTGAGAAAGTATCAGAAGGGTATTTTTATTGTTGTCGCGATCACAGTGATTTTGACATTCTCATTTTTCGGGACTTACAGCGCAGTTGCGTCAAATGCCCCTAAAGAGAAAGATCTCAAGATTGGAAAATCGCTCGATGGCAGTGCGATTTACTCTAAAGAAATCGAAGATTTGGTCCATTTTTTAAGCACAGATGCTCTCGATAGCCCTATTGTGGAAACAAAGGGATATGTCAATTTATTCAATGATGGCGTTGTGAAGAAGGATATTTTCGAGACAGGAATTGGTTTAATGCTCCTTCAACATTACTATCCAGTGTTTGAAGAGGGGCTCAAAGAAAGAGCGAAGAAGTTCACAAATTTCCACCCCTATCGTCATCCAGATGCTCCTTTTGTGTCGCTAGAATCTGTGTGGAGACAATTCGTTCCTGAGCTCTTTGAACATTATAAAGAGTTTCAAGCAAGTGGTGAGATGAGCCCTGAAAAGCTCGAGATGCTTGTCGCACTCTATCTCGATCAGTGTGCATTTCCACCGAGAGCGGCAAGACAACTTCTCTATTATCTCCAACAACAGTACCGCCACGTGGTGGCGTTTGATCCTTATCTTCAGTCGGGAGAGCTCGCTCTTTTTCATGCGAAGACGGTAGAAGATTGGTTTGGAAGAGAGTTTGTCGAAGCGCTAGCTCATTTTATTCACAATGCATCGGTCTATGCCTATGAGCAAGGGTACCGCGTTTCTAAGGAAGAGGCAAAAGCTTCATTGATGAAGATTGGGATGGACAATGCAAAGATGGTCCATGGGGCGCAGATGATCACACCTTCTGAATTCAGCAAGTATTACGCAAGATCGCTTCAGATGCTTCAAATGGATGAAAAGAGAGCGGTCGAACTTTGGCAGAAGGTCCTTCTGTTTAGAAGGCTCTTCAATGATGTAGGGCACAGCGTATTTTTGGATAAGACTCTTTATGAGCAGTTCCACCATTTTGCAAGTCAAGGGGTGCAGGTAGAAATTTACATGATGCCACCTGCTTTGCAGCTCACGACTGAAAGAGATTTATACAAGTTAGAGCTCTATCTACAGGCAGTGGCTAAAGGGAAAGGAGATCCACTTGGATTACCGGTAGCCTTTGCTAGTGAAACGGAAGTGATGAAGAAGTTCCCTGAGCTTGTTCAAAAGAGATTCATGGTTAAGGTTGCATCGGTGAAGAGGGATGAAGTGGAAAGGCACATAGGTCTTCGTTACCTCATGAACTGGGAGCTCGAAGATGGAAACTTTGCAAAACTGCAGAAAAAGTTTCCTGAACTTGCCAAAACAACTGTCAAAGAAAAAGAGGCTCGTTATGAGCTCTTGGAGTCCCTTAGTAATGAGAAGAGGGGAGAAGTGGATCAGTATGCCCTCGATATGATTTTAGAAGAGCGGCCCGACTTTATTCGTGAAGCGCTTGTGGCGAAAGTGGGTGTGAAGCAAGAAATCGCTGTACCATACAAAGGTGGATATGCTCCATTGGATGGGATCGAAGATGCTGGCGCCTTCCTCAAGTTGTTAGAAGCGAATGATCAAGAAAAGCTCGGTTTTTATTCCCAAGATCGTGAAACATTTTATGATATTGCAGTATTGGAGGAGATCTCTGGCGCTGAGTTGATGACGTTTCGCGAGGCAGAAGAGAGAGGCATCTTGGATCGAATTCTTGATCGAGAGTGGAAAGAGGGACTCTTTACTGCACAAGTGGATGTGATGAAGAAAGCTGTTGCAAAACTCGGGATCTCTTTTGCAGGAAAGAGTGAAGCAGAGTCGGCAGCTCTTTGCGCTAGATACCGCTTTTACCAGTACCTTGCTGAGGAAAAGAAGAGACTTCAAGAAGGTGGGGAATATGTAGGCTCACTTTCACCGATCAGGGATCAAGAGGAGATTGCTAAAAGAGGATCGTTTAACGATCAATTTAAACTCGAAAAGAGAGAAGAGGAGTATCTTCGCAAGCAAGAGCACAAACTTTTAGATGTCAACGTATTGAAAATGGAGATGGGGGAGTGGTCCCAGATGCTAGCGAGCGATAAAGAAGGGGTCTTATTCTACCAAGTAAAAGAGAAGATCGTTGATGAGAAAGCGATGCAAAAAGGGATTCGTGAGGGGAGAGATATTTTGTCCAATGAAGCAAAAAGGCACTTGATGTCAAAGCTCTTGGATGAAATGGATACGAAGAATGTGATCATTGCGTCATCATGAGTTTAAAAGAGTTGCCCCCATTTTTTCCGAGCGATTTTTTTGACGTAGAAATCGCTCTCTCAAAAAAGAAGGGGGCTACACTTTTACCTGACTTCTCGCACCTCTTAGGAGAGGAGAGTTTTGCAAAGTGTAGCATGAGTTGTATCGAGGGGAGACTAGAGCTTTTTTTTGATGTGAAGAGCCCCTTTGTAGATTGCTTCTATCCTGCTTTTTCAAAAGGGGATGCGTTAGAGATCATGATTGATACGAGAAATATCAAGAGCGCTTCTGTGATGCACAAGTTTGGCCACCACTTTGTGATTCTTCCGAAAGAGGTCGATGGGCTTCGGGCGGTAGAGATTACGAAGTTTCATGGAGAAGATAAAAGGCCTTTAGCTGACCCATCTTCTATCGTTGTAGAGAGTCAATTTTCTTCAAAAGGGTATCAGTTGAAAGTGGTATTTGAAGAGGGCTCTTTATTTGGCTTCGATCCCGCTGTTTCTCCTAAAATTGGTTTTGCATTTCAGCTCCATAGGACGGGAGAGCCTTCGATGCATTTTAGTGTTTCTTCCAAGTATTTCAAAATAGAAAAAGCCCCTGCCTTATGGGCGACCATACACCTGACTTAAGGAGATGAATATGTACTACACTTCTACTCACGACTGGATCAAATTGCATGAAGAGGATGTAACGCTTGCAAGAGTGGGGATTTCTCACTTTGCTCAAAAAGAAATTGGAGAGATTGTCTTTATTGAACTGCCGAAAGTAGGGGCGATCATCCAGAAGGGAGAGCCTATTACGGTCATCGAATCGACCAAGGCAGCGATTGATCTCTATGCGGTAGCAACAGGGCAGATCATTGCAGTCAATGAAGAGCTCAGAAAAAATCCTACTTTACTGAACAAAACTCCAGAAGAAGATGGATGGATCTATTTCATCCGCCTCCATGAGGTTCTTCTTCCTCCAGACCGCTTCGGTTTAATGAACTCTACACTATATCGTTCAAATTTTTCGGGTCAAGGATAACCTGTACGATAGGATCCTCTTTGAGCGTTTTTAAGAATGAGGGCTTTGACACATTGTTCATTTCTGCGAGGTATTTTAAATATTCTGGATTGATTTCGTGGACTGATTTAATCAAGACAGGTGTCCCTTGTGGTACCTGGAAATGGGCTCCAATTCCTGAAGAATGATCGCGATCCGCAGGTATATCAGCTGCTAGTTTGATGATAACTGGATCTTTTTGATCTTTTGCATAACTCACTGCAACACTAGTGCAGCATACATAAAGACCCCCATGTGTGGCTGTAGTATGCACTTTAGCTGCTTGCTCTAACCACTTTGAGCCGCAGCCACCATGAAATCCAATGACTTTATCATCGGGTACTTCTCTATTATAAATGAGGGTTTTCCCAAGAGGTGTAGGACATCTTTGAATAACCGATTGATAGTGATGCATAGCATAAGCATGTTTTTCCAAAGAGCGATAAAATGATTTCCCTAATAAATTTATTGTCATCATAGCCATAATTAAAGCCTATTATTATAATAATTGTT
>CAZZMO010000029.1:0-7872 GCA_964655475.1 uncultured bacterium | reverse complement strand
GTTTCAGAGTTTCTATCATCCTTCAACAAGAAGCTTTATGAAGTTGCCCCTAAAGAAATCCACCGCGACCTTGAGCGTCAAGAGAGAACGGTGAAACATTCCCTTTTTTCAGTAGTGGGGATTTCTAGAGAAGTAGCTAAAAATCAAGCGATTAAGTATCAAGAAGAGTTCCATACAAAAATCGATAGGATGGCTATGGACTACAAGACTTGGGAAAGGGGTGGTTTTAAGAGATACGCTAAACCTAAGCAGTTTGTGACAGGTCGCGTTGCTGCCGCTTCCAAGAAAGCCTTTGATTGGGTCTTGAACGAGTTTCTCATCGGTCTTCAAAAGAAAGAAGAAGATAGAGCCTCCCTTGAAAGAGAAGCTCTAGATATCTCAAGCTCAGCAGCTTAATTTATTTCTGCTTGGCTAAGGCTGTTAAGACTTCATTCGAGCGGTTGATGAAGTCATTCAATTTTTCAGCCTTGAGTTCCTTTTGAGAGAGGAGTGCCAAGTCATAAATGTGCTTAGATAAGAGCTCAGCAAGTTTAGGATTCGATTCTTTCAGGTCATAAATCATAGAGACTAAAGGATTGTTCGTATTGACAATCAGCTTTTGCTTCCCCATGAGATGGTCTGGAATCTCTTGATTGGAGAGGGAGAAGTAATCTCTCATCCTTCTCATCTCTTCATCCAATACGACAAAGGCTGGAATGTCTTCAGATGCAAGGCTTTTTGCTTCCACTTCCACTTGAGACCCATCTAATGAACAGGTGATGCACTCAGCAATTCTTTGTGCAGTTGACTTACCATCAGCATCTAAGAGAGTTTTCTCTTTGCTTTTGTCGAGGAGGAGATCTTCAGCACCGCCGTCAACTCGCTGAAACTTAGCAGGGGAGAGCTTCTGCTCGAGCCTGCTCATCACTGCGCTGTCAATGGGGTGGGAGCTGATCAGAACTTCAATCCCTTGTTCTTTATAAAGGCGGAGAAAGGGGGAGTCCGTTTCACTAGCTGTAGTGTAGAAGACCTTGTTCTGATAGCTATCCTTTCTTCGCTCCATGTACTCTTCAGTCGTCGTCCAGGTGTCATTCAAGGTTTTCCAGACGAGGAATTCTTTCGATCTTTCATAGAATTTCTCATCATTCAGGATCCCGAGCTTGATGATGATCTCAATATCGGGCCAGAATTTCAGAAACTTTTCTCGATCAGAGACATAGAGGTTAGAAAGTTTGTCTGATACCTTCTTCGAAATGTGTCCCGAGAGCTGACGCACCGTCCGGTCCATCTGAAGATGGCTTCTTGAAACGTTGAGAGGGATGTCTGGGCTGTCGAGAGCTCCTCTCATCACGGTCAAATATTCAGGGAAGATCTCTTTGCAGTTATCAGAGACAAAGACGCGGTTGCAAAAGAGTTTGATATTCGAAGAGTTGTGATCGAATCTCTGGGTGATTTTCGGGAAGTAGATGATCCCCTTAAGATTGAATGGGTAGTCTACATTCAAGTGGATCCAAAACATCGGCTCCGGATCTGTTGGATAGAGCTCATGATAAAAAGAGATATAATCTTCATCTTGGCAATCAGAGGGGGACTTTGTCCAAAGTGGATCTTTGTGATTGATCTGTTCCCCTTGAAGGTAGATCGGTACCGGTAGGTAGGAACAGTGTTTTTTCAAAATGGCGTGGAGCCTTTTCGCTTCGAGATATTCCCCATTCTCTTCAGAGAGAAATAGGGTGATCTTTGTCCCGGGAGTTTCTTTGCTTCCATCTGATAGAGAGTAGGTCGTTCCTCCATCACAGATCCAATAAGCACTCTTCGATCCAGGAGTATGAGAAAGTGTGTCGATGCTCACTTTTTGGCTCACAATAAAAGCGGAATAGAATCCGAGGCCAAAATGGCCAATCAAGGCCTCTTTCTCAGCCCCTTTCTGGTACTTCTGGACAAACTCCTCCGCGCCAGAAAACGCAAGCTGGGCGATGTATTTCTCCACCTCTTCCCCTGTCATCCCAATCCCGTTATCAGAAATCGTAATCGTTTTCTCTTCTTGGTTGATGTCAATGTCGATGCGGAAAGGCTCTTCGCTCTTTTCGAGTACGCCATCTTCTCGGAGGATCTTCACCTTCGCTACCGCATCACAAGCATTCGAGACAAGCTCTCTCAGAAAAATGTCATGGTCTGAGTAAAGCCATTTTTTAAGGATGGGGAGGATGTTTTCACTATGAATCTGTAATTTGCCTTCTGCCATAAACCTACCTTATCGTTATGAGATTATACCCAAATGAATTAACGGATGAAACGCTCGATATTAATGAGGCCCGTTTCTTGAAGGATGATCAGGACGATGATCAGAGGAGCGACCCAGCGGACCATGAAGAACCAAATGTGTACAAATCCCTTCATCGAGTCGACGCCGAGGAGGAATTCCTCTTTGACCATCTTCTTTTTCATAACCCAGCCAATGAAGAGGGTGGAGAAGAGGGCGGCGATGGGCATCATCCAGCTCGCTGTGATGTAGTTCATCGTGTCGAAAAAGTTCTTGCCGTAGATCTGTTCCCAGTTAGGGAATAGGGATTTTGACCCAGTGAGTGCACTTGGAATCCCCAATATAAAGGTGAGAAGGGAGGAAATCCAAGTCGCTTGTTGTCTTGAAAGTTTCGTCGTTTCCATGAGGTTCGCCACGAGTACTTCGAGTAAGGAAATGGTCGATGTGAGGGCTGCAAAGAGCAAGAGGACGAAGAAGATGGTCGAGATCAAGATGCTCGCAGGGAGTTTTGAAAAGAGAATCGGTAGTGTTTGGAATACAAGTCCGGGGCCTCCTTCTGCTGGGAAGCCGAAGGTAAAGACGATCGGGTAGATCACAAGGGCCGCCATGATCGACACAAAAGCGGTCATCGCTGCGATCAAGAAGGCGTTGTAGGGGATGTTCTCTTTGGGCTCCATGTAACTGCCATAAGTAATGATGATCCCGAGCCCCACACTCAGAGTAAATAGGGCCATCCCAAGGGCGTTTAAGATCGCCGAAGGGGTCAACTTGGCAAAGTCAGGTTGGAAAATAAAGCGGACCGCTTCTCCGAATCCAGATAAGGTCACGCTGTAGAAAAAGAGTCCTATCAAGATCAAAAATAGCGCCGGCATTAAGATCTTTGACCAATACTCAATCCCTTTTCTCACTCCGCAGTGGATGATTCCCACATTAATTAATAGGAAAAGGAAGAGCCAAAAGACATTGATCCCAGGTGAAGAGAAGAGGGTGGTAAAGACTGTGCGGATCTCTTCAGCATTCTTCCCCATGGTGAATTGATTGAGAGACATCAGTGTATAGCTGAGGGCCCAACCAGAAACAACACAGTAAAAAGAGAGAATAATATAACAGGTAATGACGTTGAGCCAGCCGAGTATCCGCCAATTTTGAGAGTTTTCACTCATTCCAGAATAGGCGAGAACAGCACTTCGTTGGGTTTTTCGCCCCAAGATGAGCTCTCCTATAAATACAGGTACGCCGATAAAGAAGGTGAACAGTAGATAAAGGAGAACGAAAGCGCCGCCCCCATTTTCCCCTGCCATGTATGGAAAGCGCCAAAGGCTTCCGAGTCCAATAGCAGATCCAGCTGTCGCCAAAATGAAACCGATCTTGCCGGTCCAGTGTTCTCTTGCGTGTTGCGTCATAAGGACAATAAAATATCTTATCTTGGGAATTGTGTCTATACCCAAGTGAATTCAAAAAGTGGTTTCTGGCAGTAGCGAAAGCCTTCTGGATTAAAATATCGTAGAAGGATCCATATTAGTTAATATTGACCCTTCTAAGATATTTTAATCGAGAGAGTTTTGGCACCGCCGGGAACCACTTTTTGAATTCACTTGGGTATATTCTCTTTTTATGGAAGAATGGGGCTATGAAGGTATTATTAGCCCAGTTGAATCCCACGATAGGAGATATCGAAGGGAATACGAAGAAAGTGATGCAGAGCATGGAGATTGCCCGTGCGCAGCATGCCGATCTCATCGTCTTTCCTGAAATGACCCTCTGTGGATACACCCCTGAAGACCTCGTCTTTAGTCAGCGCTTCATCGATGTGATGGAAGAAAGCCTTGATCAGATCGTGAGAGCTTCAAAAGGGCTCGCCCTTTTAGTAGGAACCATCCGCCGAAATCCCATGCGAGAAGAAAAGCTCCTCTATAATAGTGCAGCGGTCATTTCAGATGGGATGCTCCTCGGCTTCTACGATAAAATACTCCTTCCCCACTACGATGTATTTAATGAGAGACGCTATTTTGCCGAAGGTCGCTGTGTCCAGGTATGGAATATTAAGGGGAAAAGGGTCGCTGTCGTCATCTGTGAAGATATGTGGCAAAATGCGACCGAAGTCTCCAACACGACCTATGTGAGAGACCCCGTCAGAGAACTCATCCCTTACCGCCCCGATATATTATGCAACCTCACTGCATCTCCTTTCCAAGCGCAAAAAGGGGAAGTGAGAGTGGAAGTTTGTAGAGCAGCTGCGAAAACACTCGGTTGTCCAGTCGCCTACGCCTGCCAGGTGGGAGCGAACGGGATGCTCATCTTTGATGGCTACTCGATGTACGTCGATAAAAGGGGAGACCTCACCCATTTAGCCAAAGGATTCGAAGAGGATTGGCTCCTCGTCGATACAGAAGAAGAAAAACCTTCCCGCACTTTTGATCAAGAGGTGCAAAAGGATGTTTACCGGGCCCTTTGTCTCGGTGTGGCAGACTACTTTGCGAAAGCGCATCAGACAAAAGCGGTCGTTGGACTCTCAGGAGGGATCGACTCTTCTCTTGTCGCTTCAATTGCCAAAGATGCCCTCGGTAAAGAAAATGTCCTCGGGATCCATCTACCTACCCGTTTTTCCTCAAAGGAGAGTTTAGAAGATGCGGAGCAGCTTGCAAAGAATCTCGGGATTGAATTCAAGACCATCCCGATCGAATCGATCTTTACCCTCTTTTTAGACTCTCTCCATGGTTACTTTCCTTCAGAAGAGTTTGATGTGACAGAGGAAAATCTTCAGGCAAGGATCAGAGGGGTCGTCCTCATGGCCTTTGCAAATAAGTTCAAACGCCTTCTCCTCAATACAGGGAATAAGAGTGAACTAGCTCTCGGATATTGCACTCTCTATGGAGATATGTGTGGAGCTCTCAGCGTCATCGGAGATGTTCTCAAGACCGACGTCTATGAACTTTGCCGCTTTGTTAACCGGGAAAAAGAAATTATTCCACAGCGTGTTTTTGAAAAACCCCCTTCAGCTGAGCTCAGACATCACCAAAAGGATTCAGACAGCCTACCACCCTACGAAATCGTCGATACGGTCTTGAAGGCCTATATTGAAGGTCAAATGCCAATCGACGTCATTTCAAAACAATTTCAGATTGATTATGACACTGTTTACGAGATCGTCGAAAGAATTTACAAGGCTGAGCATAAAATGCGCCAGTCACCACCCGCTCTTCGGATTTCAGGAAGGGCTTTGACTATTGGACGGCGAAAACCGCTCCATCATACCGGTCGTCATACCGTTTATTAATTTTTTTTTGCTCACTAAATATTTTTTTGTTATGTTGCAATTTATAGGTGCAACATGAAAATTAAATCCCTCTTTATTTTGTTCATTTTTGCCTCTTCTCTAGAGGCAGCAACCATTACTGTTACTAACACCAACGACTCTGGCGCAGGGTCGCTGCGTGCCGCTGTAGCAGCCGCAACAACTGGTGATACGATCAACTTCACAGGTCTTGCTGCGAACTCTACGATTACACTCTCAAGTCCGATTGTCGTATCTGCTGCGATCACGATCGATGGAACTCTTGCTGGCGGGAATCTAATTGTTTCTGGAGGGGGAACTCAACGACCATTCATCGCTAACACAGCTGCACCGACAATTTCAAACATGACTATACAAAATGGATCTGCTACAGGAGGCGCCGGAGGAAATTCAGCGAATGCTGGGGCCGGTGGAGGTGGTGCGGGTCTCGGGGGTGCCGTATTTGCTGACATTGGGGTTAATTTTCAAAATGTCCTTTTTCTCAATAACGCTGCTGTAGGGGGAGCTGGAGGGTCAACTTCAGCAGGGGCTCCTCTTGGGGGCGGTGGTGGTGGTGGTGTCGGTGGAGCAGGGGGAACAGGTGGTGGAGACGGAGGAGCGGGTGGTGGTGGTCTTTTACCAGCAAATACAGGTGGGAGCTCAAACAGTGGTACGGGAGCAGCGGGAGGAGCTAACGGAGGAGGTGCTGGTGGAAATAACGGAACTCCAGGAACTGCCGGTTCCAACGGAACGAGATATGGAGGAGGCGGTGGTGGTGGTGGAACTAACGGCGCTGGAACTCTAGGAGGTACCGGAGGTTATGGTGGTGGGGGAGGCGGTGAAGGGGATTCAAGTTCAACTTCAGCTGGTGCTGGTGGTGGACCTGGTGGTTTTGGAGGAGGCGGTGGTGGTTCGTCTTTAGATTCAGTTGCAGCTAGTGCAGCAGGTGGTTATGGTGCTGGAAACGGGGGAAGTGGATCTGCTAACCCTTCTGTTGTTGGGGCTGGTGGTGGTGGTGGTGCAGGTCTTGGAGGTGCGGTTGCAATTAGTAGTGGTAATACAGTCACATTTACATATGATGCTACAGCAACAGCTTTTTCAGGCAATAGCGTTACAGGAGGTGCTGCTGGAACGACAGCGGGAGGTGCTGGAACTGCAGCTACAGCAGGGCAAGGTCGCGGATCTGATATTTTCGTTCAAGCAACGGGAACAGCAGCTTTTTCGATTGCTGGAGGTGCCAGCATTACCCTTTCAGGGACTATTGTCAGCGATGGCGCCGGTCTTTTGACTAAGTCGGGAACAGGAACGCTTGTTCTTTCAGGTGCGAACAGCTTTACAGGTGGAACTACCTTATCTGCGGGTCAAATTACAGTGAACAATAACACAGCGCTAGGATCAGGTTCCGTTGCGATGTCCAACAATACGACCCTTGCTCTTGGATCTGGGATCAGTGCGTCGAACGCGATTGCTATTGCAAACTCAGGAACAGCGACAGTCAACGTCGCAACAGGAACAGGGACATTATCAGGTGCCATTACAGGAACCTCTGGTGCTCTGACAAAGACAGGTGCAAATACTCTTGTTCTGAGTGGGACCAGTAATACATATGCTGGAACGACAACAATTAGTGCAGGAACATTTCAAGCAGGTACGGCTGGAGCTTTTTCTCCTAACTCTGCAGTGAGCTTAGCAGATGTATCAGGTGCAGTTCTCTCCTTAAATAACACAAACAATACGATCGCAAACCTTTCAGGTGGTGGAAGTACTGGTGGTAACGTATCACTTGGTTCTGGAGTCCTAACACTTGGGAATGGCAATAATACCTCCTATGGAGGGGCGATTAGCGGTACAGGAAGTATCACTAAAACGGGTGCAGGAACGTTAACTCTTTCAGGCACAAGCAACTATAGTGGTGGCACTACTTTCAATGTCGGTCAGATCACATTGAACAGCGCTACAGGATTAGGGACAGGCACAATCACGATGGCAGATGCTACGATCCTGGCTTTGGGTTCTGGAATCAGTGCATCAAATGCGATTGCGATTGCTGCTTCAGGGACAGCCACAGTCGATGTAACAACAGGTACAGGAACCCTTTCTGGTGCAATTACAGGATCTTCTGGAGCTTTGACTAAAACAGGTAGTAATACTCTTGTTTTGAGTGGAACAAGCAATACTTATGGCGGGACAACTACCGTTAATGGAGGAACACTCCAAGCAGGTAGTGCAGGATCTTTTTCTGCTAACTCTGCTGTCAGCTTAGCGAATACGGCAGGTGTTACACTTTCTCTCAACAATACGAACAACACGATTTTGAGTCTTGCCGGTGGGGGGACAACAGGTGGTAACGTTTCGC
>CAZZMO010000028.1:0-11257 GCA_964655475.1 uncultured bacterium | reverse complement strand
ATCTCCAGAAATTTAAGATGCGGCTTATATCCTACCCCTGAAGGACTAGGTTTTATGCCGTCATGGATAAAACCAGGCCCATCGAGGGCCTGGCCATAGCTCATATTAGGTGACTGGGCACTTCATAGAGCACTGAGTGCTAAAGCAAGCATTGATGTACTCGTTGCAGAGTTTGTCATCTGGGTTGTTGAGACAATATCCGACCGCGTTAGCGCAGGCGAGATAACAATCGCAGTACCCTTTTTTAAGGCTTCCATCTTTATTGCAAAGGGAACACCAAGAGTATTGCATCTCTCCATCACACATACTGCATAATGAACCTTTTGCAGTTCTTGTTTTCTTCTTATCCATAGATTACCTCTTTTGGTTGAGATAGTTATGGTATCATAGGTGGAGAGTTTGGATTCTTAAGTCGCTGATAGTAAGCGCCATCACCCTTTGACAACGAGATAGGGCTTTAGTTTCAGTACCTTCCTCGCAAGTTTGGCCTCTTCGACAGCCAATACGACCTCATCCACATCTTTATAGGCGTCTGGCATCTCCTCTGCAATCGTTCGAGAAGAGGTTGCCATTACATTGACCCCTTGCTTTTCCATGTGGCCAATCGTATCTTTTTCCCCCCATTCACAGAGGCACTGCTTGCGGCTCTTGGCCCTTCCAGCCCCGTGGCAAGAGCTTTGAAAGGTGAGGGGATTCCCTTCTCCAATGAGGAGGTAGCTCGCTCTACCCATATCTCCAGGGACGATAACTGGTTGATCTTTAAAGGCCCGCGTAGCCCCTTTTCGATGAACGAGAAGCTTCCTCCCTTCATGCTCTTCAATCCGTGCAATATTATGGCAAATGTCTGCGATGAGGCGCACTTCTTGATGGGAGATGCCGAAGACTTTTTGAAAAGCAGCTCTTACATAGTGGAGGATCACTTGTCGATTATTGAAAGCATAGTTGGCAGCCATGGCCATCTTGGCAAAGTATTCCTGTCCCTCTTTACTTTTAAATGGGGCTGCAACGAGCTGCCGATCGGGAAGATTTTGATCGAACCCTTTTTTGATGAATTGGTCGAGGGTATCTTGGCATATTTGGTGCCCAAATCCTCTGGAGCCGGAGTGGATCAGGACATAGGTTTGCCCTTTTTCTAAATTCCAATGTTTTTCAAAGAGGTAAGAGACCTCACCGATTTCTACAAAGTGATTCCCAGAGCCAATCGTTCCCATTTGAGATTTTCCCCTCTCTTTGGCTAGGTCAGAAATGAGGGAGTAGTCTGCTTCAGGGATGCATCCTTGACTTTCGATGTGAGGAAGATCTTCTAGGGGGCCAAAGCCTCGGTCGATGGCCCAACGAACCCCCATCTCTCCAATCTTTTTCCAATCCTCTCTTTGAATCTCGCTCTCTTTGCCGTGACCATGTCCCATACCTGATGGGATCGAGTGGAAGAGAGCTTGGAGTAGAGCTTCTTTTGCTTTTTTGGAAAAGGAGGAGAAGGGGATATTCAGGACCGCAAGCCTTACGCCGCAGTTGATATCATAACCCACGCCTCCTGGGCTAATCACTCCATGGTCTAGGTCCATAGCAGCGACCCCTCCAATCGGGAATCCATATCCCCAATGAGCATCAGGCATAGCAATGCTATGTCTGACAATCCCTGGCAGATGGGCAACATTGCACACTTGTTCTAGAGAGCGGTCTTTTTGGATTTTTTCGAGTAACTTCGGAGTTGCAATCACAAGCCCGTCGACGAGCATGTTTCCCTGTTTGGGAAGGAGGTAGGTAGCGGGAGCGATTTGTTTAATTATCATATGTTAATGAGGAGCCCCTGGCTTCACCAAAAGCCAGGGAAAGTGATTCACTTGGGTGTAATCGACAAGGCAGCAATTTTGACAGTGAATTTGTTATTCTTGAGAAGGGATGCCAGTTGCTGATCTTTATCGATGAAAGAGATCAAGAAGAGCTTCTTCGCGTGTAGACCCACTTCGCACATCGGAGCGAGCGTTGCGACCTCTTTATCTTTGTCAAAGAAGGCAAAGAGAAAAGGACGAGTCGAGGCGCCGAGATCTTTGTAGGAATGGTAAGCGTTCTCTGATAGCTCTAAATCGTAGTCAAAGCGGTAGTTATCGAGAGAGGCTTTTACAGGCCTTTGGAGGAGTCTTGCACCATTCAAGGTGATCGTCTCCACCTCTGCATCAATCTCAGGGTGATTGCGAAATTCTTTTAATTGGATCGGTAGAGCCAGTTCTCTGCCAAAAACAGAAAAAGGTTGGTGAAGTGTCTCTTTCTTACGTAGTTCGGGTGTCAGAACAATTTTAACCATATAGTATCCTCCAGACACCCTTGAGTGTATCTAGAGAAGCCTCTTCCTGTAAAGAACTAATTGAATGTAATAATTTTATTTTTAAACAACTAATTTATTTACATATACTTAAAACTTTATTATAATACTTTACGTTATGAATGTAATTCCTGCTAATACTATCTATGATATTCATGGTCAGCACCGCATGGTGGTGGATCAGAACGATCAGGTCCTTTCTGCAATCGACAGGGATGGTTATTCTGTTGATAGTAAGGAGTATGCGATTCCAAAGGTTTGGCTTTATAGTGGGATTATCCTGGGGTATATCATCGGAGCCGTTCTTTTTATCCCAATTGTAATCACTCTCTTAGCGATTAGCGCCATTAAAGGTATGAATATCAAAGAGTTGATTGCGAGAAATATTGCACTCCCTTCTCAGCTCTATAATAAAGAGTTTCTCGACTACACTAAGGATACACTTTTAAAGTCAGTTCCTAATGATCTTAGAGTCAATATTTTACCTCTTTATAACGGTAAGGGTGAGGCTCTGGATGCAGTAACCCTTCAAAATAGTGGAGGGAATAAGAAGTGGATTGTCATGATGACAGGGCGTCTTGGGGCTTATGAATACAACATAGATCGCTATGGAGAGTATGCCAAGCGGATGGGTGTGGGGATCCTTGCCTTTAACTGGAAAGGAGTTGGCCACAGCGAAGGGAGGACTAGAGAAGCTAATGACATGATCGAGGATGGAAAGCTCGCCATAGAGTATCTCATGGGGATGGGGGTAGCGGCAGAAGATATCTGCGTTTATGGCCATTCTCTAGGGGGCGGTATTGGAGCGCAAGTCGTTAAATATTATCAAGATAGAGGAGATGTGTTAGGGTTTGTAAGTGATCGTTCGTTCGCTGATGCAACCGATGTAGTTGAAACCCTTCTCAGCTGCTTTCCTGGGGTCAAAGAGGGGATTTCGCTCCTTACCCGTTTTTGGTGGAACCTGAATGCAATCGACATTTTCCCCCATCTGATGGGCTTTAAAGGGGTCATTTATTCTAAGGAAGACATCATCATTCCTTATGAAAATTCTAGCCTCTATAGCAGAGTAAAGCAGGCGTATGGAAAGCCTGATTATCGCCTTAAAGTAAGAGATGGCGATGGAATTTCTGCACACGTCAAGCCCATTCCACCAGAGGTGCTACAGGTGTTTATGGAGCCTTGGCTCAATTCTACTTTTGTGTGAGTGAAAAATGCTTCCATGAGCTTTCTTGTCGTGGGCCCAATGGTCCCTTTTCCAATCACTTTGTCATCAATCTGAATGATCGGGACGATCTCTTTGAAAGAGGAGGTGTGAAAAGCTTCTTCCCAGAGGGGTAAGTCCTTTTGATAGAGAGGCCCTTCTTCTACTTTCATTCCCAATGAGGTAGCGATTTCAATCATGACCTTTCTGGTAACGCCGAAAAGGATCCCCTCTTTCGGAGTGATGAGAACCCCTTCTTTGATCGCAAATAAATTGCTCCGTGTCAGCTCGAGGAGTTCTCCCTTGGGAGTTAGATAAACTGCGTCATCTGCTTGCATTTGGAGGGCGTCTTGAATTGCAAGGCCAGCTCCTAAATAACTTGTCGTTTTGAATTCAGGGAAGATGCGGCTTTGAGTTGTTGTAATCAGGCGGGCCCCCTTTTCATAGTATTCCCTAGGAAATGAGGGGATAGGTCCCACACCGATGATTAAAGTGGGATTTTTTGGTGTGAAATTGATCTCTTCGTTGAAGCCCCCCGTGACTGTGATCTTAAAAGCAATATCACCATCAGGATTTTTTTTCATGAGTTCATGGATCCAATATTCGATGTTTTGGATCTGATCGGTTCTCGGGATGTTTAAACCGATTAAGGCACAGTTCAGTCTAAGGAGGTGATCTTCTAGACGAAAGGGGATGCGGTTATAGGTGCGAAATCCTTCAAAGACTCCATATCCTCTCGTAAATCCAAGGTCGAAGACAGAGACCTTCGCTTCAGATTTTCTGACAAATTCTCCATTCACATAAAAAATGGGTTCGCTCATTACTCGACTCCTGCAATAACAAAATCATTGCAGAATATCTGAAAAATTTCTATGGAAATGAAAGAGGCTGCAAGAGGGCGAACATGTCTTTAAAAGTGACAGAAAAAAAGGTGAGAGACCTGTTAGAGGAAATGCTCATCGATTTGACCAAGGCGGAGAAGGGGAATAAGACGGCGGCCCAACGGGTTAGAACAAAGTCGATTGCCTTTGCAAAGCTGGCAAAAGAATACCGAAAATTATCGGTGGGCTCTGAGAAAAAGAAAAAACCAGCTAAAAAATCTACTGCTACATCTAAAACACGCCGCAAAAGATAAGAAAAAACGGGTGTCTGAATTCAGCTGATTTTGCTATGCTCTCTTCGGGAGTGTGGCTATATGCATGGAAAATGTATACATCTAGGAGATTGTGGGGGGTGCTCGACGCAGCACATTGCCTACGAGGAGCAATTAAAAGCAAAGCAACAGGGGATTGAACAACTCTTTCCTTCCTGGCCTGTCGAGCCGATTTTGCCTTCCCCAACGATTTGGGGCTACCGGAACAAGATGGAATATACCTTCTCCCAAGATAAAGCAGGAAAGCGCTTTTTAGGCCTTTTTGGCCGGCGTGGCAAAGTCCTTACCTTGAGTGAGTGTCACCTTGCCCCTGACTGGTACATGGAGGTCAAACAGGCTGTATTTGACTGGTGGGGAGAGGAAAATGTCCCAGCTTTTCGCCCCCCTACAGGGGAAGGGCTCCTGATCAACCTAATCCTGAGATCTTCTTTGAAGACAGGGGGAAAGATGATCAACCTTGTCGTCTCTGGCGACCCTACCTATGCTTTGAGTGGCGCTGCGCTTGATCGATTCGTTGCTGCTGTTCTCGCAAGGTTAGAGCCGAAAGAGGGGGTGTCGATCTTCTTGACCCTCAAGCATGCAAAGAAAGGGGTACCAACGAGCTATTCAGAAATGCACCTTCATGGCCCCACACATCTCGAGTATATCCTTGGAGAGAGGATGCTTCATGTAAGCCCATCGAGTTTTTTCCAGCCGAATGACTACACCGCATCGATCCTTTGTGAAACAGCTCTCAAAATGGTCGCTCCAAGCCCCGAGGAGACCCTCATCGATCTTTTCTGTGGTCTAGGTACCCTGGGGCTCTATTTCGCCCCACACGTCAAAGAAGTGGTCGGAGTCGAGATTAATAAAGCAGCTGTCAGCGACGCCCGGGATAATGCGGCGAGAGAAGAGCTCGATAACGCCCTCTTTTTTGCCGATGACGTCTCTTCCTTTGTCAAAGATTATGCAGGGGCATTTGATATCGCCATTGTCGATCCTCCAAGAGTTGGACTCGAAGAGAGGGGCGTCAAAGCCCTCTTGACTCTCAGGCCAAAAAAACTCCTCTACATCTCTTGTAATCCAAAAACACAGGCTCTCGACCTTCCCCACTTTCTCCCCTATTATCGGGTAGAAAAAATCCAGCCCCTCGACCAGTTTCCCCACACGGCCCATGTGGAAAATCTTCTACTTTTACACTTGCTCTGAGATCTCCTCTTCCTATATGATGTAGTGGATCTACAACAATCAAGGGGCCACCTATGCTCATTCATACATTATTAGCTGCAGCAGCGCCAACAGATGCTGATCAGAGCTTTTATCAAACCCTCATCATGATCGGTATCGCACTGGTCTTCTTCTATTTCATCCTCTGGAGACCAGAGCAAAAGAGAAGAAAGAAACTCGACGAGAAGCGAAAAAGCCTCCAAAAAGGTGACATCGTGATCGCTATGGGGATCCGCGGGAAAGTGCATGAGATCAAAGAGAGAACCGTCATCATCATCTCCTGCGACGACTCCAAGATCGAGATGCTTCTCGCCGCCGTCACCGACGTCGAAAAGCCCGCCTCTGACGAGAAAGAGAAGTAGGCATTTTAAGAGACTGCTCTCTGCAGTCTCTTATACCTCTTCTTTGGGTGCAAAGAAGGTTACTGTCGTATCGCCAACTGTTCCTGTAGATGGAGAATTTTCTGGGATAGTTACGTAACTAAAAAACGTATCTAGCGCAATGATGAGCTGCTCAATATTATTGATTTTTTGCTCAATTGCTTTAGGTGTGCTCTTTTTCCCTTTAGGATAGTAGTGTCTATAGTATAAGAGTAGGCCTCTCAAGTTCAAGATAGGGAACATCTCCATTCCTTGGTCTGTGCGTGATGAACTTGAAGTAAAGCAGGTCCTGATTAGCTCTTGAATAGCTCTTGTCGTATTTTCCTGAATGATCGAGATATCCGCAGGATCAGGGGTAGTCCCTTGTTTTTGCGCTTCTTGTATTCTCGATAAAGCTTGTCTAAATTCTTCCTCACGAAGAAATTGAAAAGCGCTATTTAACTGAGTATAGGCTGAATAAAATGGGCTTGCACTTCTTTTTATGAACTCATCGTAATTACCAGCATTGGCTGCCTGACCGATTTCAACTCCTAGGTTCCCCAGTTTTTTCTCTGCAAGGACATGAGTTTCTCCAGTTGATTTGGTTTTAGCTGTTTTAATGGGACGCTCACGGGTACCAGCTGGTACATATTTATATTCGATTGTTAATTCATTGGGTGTACATTCCTGATTTTTTTTCAATCGATGAGCATTTGTTGCACTCATGGGCATAGTAATAGGCTCTCTCAAGATATCTGCAATCACATCGAGCTGCTCGACGACGGATTGCTCTGGAGAGATGATGGCGGGTATTTCTTCTTCTTCAAAGCTAATCAGAGACGAAGTGTCTACAGCGGCATCTGTTTGATGAGGTCTTGAGAGAAGCTCTTGCTTTAGAGACTCTGTGAGAAGTGCTTGTTTTGAGAGGAGTTCTCTGAGCTGGCGATTTTCTTCTCTGAGGTGATCATTTTCCATTCTGAGACGATGGATCTCTTGGTCTTTCTCTTTGAGAAGAAGTTCTTTTTGGGCCAGTTTATTCTCTAGTTCTCGAACTCGAACATCTTGTTCTTTAATCGTACGATCAGTAGAGGTTAGCTTTTGTCTTGTTGTGGTGAGCTCATTAAAGTAGTACTGTGCCGTTTCTGCCTTGTGTGTTAATGCGTTTCTTTCATCATGGAGCTCAGATTTCAGTTCTCGAGCTTCTTTAAGAGCTGCATCGCGTGTTTGCTCTGCTAAAAAGAGCCTTTCTTCCAAAGATGAGATGGTTTCAGTTTGAACGCGAATGCGCTCTGATTGTTTGCCCGTGAGTTCTTCGAGGAAGGCAATCTCTTCTCTCAGAGTGACTTGCTCATTCTGAAGGTGAACGATTTGCTCTTGAAAGCGGAGGAAGTCTTTAGCAGCTTCTTTAGAATTGTGTTCTTTTTCTGCAAGAGCCTTTCTAAGTTCGAGAACTTCTTCTTTTAGAGCGCGAATTTTGCTTTGTAGGGCGCTATAATTTTGATCTACTCCTTCGAGTTCTGCTTCTTTAAAGATTGCTTCCACTGGTTCTTTGATGGACTCTAAGGTTGCAAATGCTCCTTGCTCTATTGCGAGCACGTCTTCATATTCACCAAGAAGGGCTTCTTTTTCCTGTAATTGCTTTTTTAAGCTGGTTAGTTCGATAGCTTGGCGCTCTGATAAGTTTTTGAGGTCTATGACTTGATCTTCTAGTTCGCGAATTCTCATCGAAGCATTAGAGTGATATTCGTTGAAGGCTTTACTGATAGCTTTATTTTCTGCTATTCCATAGTTAATTTCTAATTGGTTCAATGCTGCTTGATCTTCAAGGATAGCAATTTTGTCCTGTAGCTCTCTGATTCGACTCTTTAAAAGAGACGTGTTCATTTCCGCTTCTTTGTCTTTAGCGAGAAGTGCAGCTTTATGTTCTTCATCAGCTTCGTCGATTTCTTCTTTGAGAGATTCGATTTTAGCAGCTTTTTCCTTATTAAGTTTGACCAATGTCTTTCTATTTTCAGTTTCGTACGAATACTGCCTCTTCAATCGGTCAACCTCTTGTTTGAGCTCTTGAATTAGATCACGCGCTTCTGCTAACTCCTGCTCTTGCTCAAAACCTCTTGTGATCCCACGTCGGTATTCCTCTCGATGGCTGAGGAGCTCTTCATTTTCATCAGCTAATTGTCTATTAGTTTCAGTAAGCTCTTGAACTTTGGCTTCACCAAGCTCAGCGCACTCTTTTAAGCGAACAAGGGTTTCCTCTTGCTGCATCAATTGAATTTCTAAGCGCACTCGATTTTGAGACATCTCCACAAGGGCGTTATCTTTTTCGTCTAGCTCATGGTCACGGGCTTCTAGCTCTCCAGCAACGAGTCTATGAAGATCATCCGCACCTGTTAATGCAGCAGCGGGATCATTTTGAGATTGAAGAGTCTGTCCATGATAGGTTCTCCAATTGATGCTCTTGATGAGATATTGGATGTTTCTGCTTAACTGGTGATGCTGCTTTTCTAATTGCTCGCTACTATGTTCTGCTTCTTGTTTTAACTGTAAAGCTTTTTCTAATTCACGGCGGAGCTCGGTTTCTTGGAGACGCAATTTATGAATTTCCTGACTTTTCTCTTCGAGCATCTGATCCAGAGTCAATCGATATTCACTAGCATTTTGAAGTTGGAGTCCTTGTTTATGAACCACCTCTCTTAGAGAGAAGTTTTCATTCCTTAATAATTCGAGCGCTTCCAGATGTGAGGAGGATAGATTGGACATTTCTAATCTTAATTGCTTGATCTGAAATTGGTAATGATTGTTTTCATCCGTAAGGGATAGGTCTCTTTCTTCAAGGAAACAAATTTTATTGAGCATCTCTTCTTTTTCAAGGAGGGCCTTACTTAATTGAAATTGACTATCTTCTAGAAGAGCGGTTTTTTCTTGGATGAGCACTTCATTCTGACTAGATGTTTCAGTAAGAGCATCGATCTCTTCTTTTTGTAAATTGACATTTTGCTGCAATTTTCTGATTTCAGCTTCGAGTTTGTCGACATGGAGAGAGAATGCTTTCCTAGCTTTTTCTTGTGATTGACGCACTTCTTCTAGTTGAAGAGTCTTATCACGAAGTGATTCCTCACTGATCAAGAGTTTTTTGCGAAGGATTGAGATCTCACGTTCTTTAGCATTGATGATCTCTTGTAAACGGAATAATTCCTCTTCATGTTTGAGTTTGAGGTTCGCAAGTTGAAGTTCATACTCTTCTTTGTCAGACTTTAGGCGAAGCTTTAGTGTTTGATTTTCTTCATTTACGTCATGAAGTTCCATTGCATACTGAGTGATTTCTTCGATCTTTTTTTCTAATACTTCACGCTCTTGAGCAAACGTTTCTTTAGCAGAAACGAGTTCACGCCTCGCTTTTTCTAGAAGATCAGATTGGTGAGCTACCTTCTCTTCACTTGTTTCTAAGAGCTCATAAACTCTTTGTAGAGAGCTGTTTAGCTCGATTATTTCATTCGAAAGCGCATCGAGCTTTTCTTTATGCTTTAATGCCAGCTGAGCGATTTGGAATTCATGTTCGCTTTGTAGCGTTTCTAAGTCATGCTTCCCTTTAGCTTTCAATCTTTCAATTTCTTCAGCCTGCTCTCTTTTTAAGAGAGTGAGTTTTGCTGCAAAAACTTCTTCAGCCAAGACAAGAGCTTCTTCAGCTTTAAATAATTCAACAGCTTTCTGTTCTAATAGAAGTTTGAGCGTCAAGATTTCATAATGAAGTGCATCATTCTCTTTGAGGGCGCTAGTGAGTTCACGGCGAAGCTGTTCATTTTCTACTGAAGTCGTTGATAATTTTTTCGTCAACTGCGCAATCGTTCTTTGAAGTTCCAGCTCTTTCGATGAAGCTTGTCTTTGAAGCTGCTTGAGCTGAGCTTCAGTAAGGGCAAGTTTATTATCAACTTCTTCTAGATGCTGGACCCTGTTTTGAAGGGCTAGATTTTTCTTTTTAAGAGCTTCTAATTCAATGGTTTTAGATTGTGCATCGCTTAAAGCTGAGCTGCGCGTTTCTTCTGCATCCCGTAGAGCTTTGAGGTGCCTAGTTTGGGTTCCAAGTGATAGACTGAGCTCATGTTTTAGTTTAATAATGGTACGCTGATTTGCTGTAGTTGTTTCGACAAACTCAGCTTTTCGAAGATCTAATTCTATTCTAAGAGCCTCATAACTTTCTGCTGCTTTTGCAGCTCGTTTTTCGGCCTGATCTAGTGCTTGAGTTAATAAGAGGACCTTTTTATTTGCTATTTCCAAATCCGCTTCTGCTTTTTGTAAGGCAAGACGAAGTCTTGTCACTTCGTTTTTAAGGTTATAGTTTTCACCAAGAAGTTCCCCCATCTCTACTTCTTGGAGGCTGAGCCTCTCTTTTAATAGGGTTACTTCATTCCTTAAGAGATCCCTTTCATGGCTTACCTTTTGTAGCTCTTCTCGGGCATTTCCAGTTTGCTCTTGTTCAAGTAGGAGCTCTTCTTCTAGTGCAGCGATCCTTTGATCCTTTTTAGGGATAGCTAAGGAGACTGTCTGGACGCTTTGAGATGTGTAGTGGTTAGATCTTTTATTAATTTCCAGCTCTTGAGCTTTTCGGATGATTTCACGTGCGTGGTGGGTGAGGATTTGTCTTTCTGCTCCGTAGGTTTCTTCACGAGCTGTTCGAATGAGTGGGATTTCTCTACCTTGTTGGATCAGATAGACTTCGTTTTGTCTGATCTTTAGATTTGTGGTTCTTCCAGACAGGGGAGAGCGAGGCGAGAAGCTCCAGTTATTCTCTTGAAAGATTCGTGTTTCAACAATGGCCTCAAGGTTTTCCTTAATAGCCACTCCAAGAGGTTCGGTGAGCACTTCAGCCCCATGTCTAGAGGAGCGGAGTTCATTAATTGTATACCCACTACTGAGTCTCAATTGATTAGTTTGAACTACGGTATCAGATGAATGCATAGTAATCCTGAATAATTAAACTTTATCCCCTTTATTATAACAAATTGTTTTTAAAAAGT
>CAZZMO010000027.1:0-14024 GCA_964655475.1 uncultured bacterium | reverse complement strand
ATTAAATTACAAATTGTTTTTTATAAAGTATTGTTATATAATATTTTATATTGATAATACAAATAATAAGGATTGTAACAATGAGTGCAACTAATCCATTAATTTCATTAAAGATCGCTTTAATTGATGTCGCAAACAAAAATGAAGCGAGGCAACAGTCCTGCTGGAGCTGCTTTTCCAGTAAATATGTTGTTGTAAAAACAACAGATGGGTCATTTGAATCAACCAAAGCTTGTTGGTTTTTCTATAGCAATGGCGCTAAATTGGCAACTCATGAGGATTTATCGACGATATTGGATCGCCCCCTATATACACAGCTACAATCAACAGAAAAAGAACAGGTCGCTTCAGGTCTAACCTTCATGAAGTGTGGTGACATTGCAGCGCGTTTCTTAGGCTTTCAATATGATACCGTAACCGTCACAGATAACAAAGGGTGGAAGGAAATTAAAGAACAACAGCCTCCAAAGAAAAAGAAATCTAAAAGTTCAAAAGCAGGTCAATCCCTACCCCCAGCAATCACAACCGATCCAAATTTTGATGTGGCAAGTCACCTAGCCAAAAGCTCCACCATCTCAGAGAGGACCAGTAAGAAAACAAAACAGCCAACCATCTCGCAAGTAGCCCCTCAGCCACAACCACAAGCAGTACATACTTATCAGCGTCTTGAAGGGGCCCCTGATGACATTTTAGGTCTACTTGAAACAGAAGGACGCTCAAAAGAGCAGCCGGTCCTTAAACGGGAAAGTAGCCCAACAACCACTAATTCAACACATTCAAATGAATCACGAGAGACCTCTCCTCAAGTCGTAAGAAAAGTAGAGGGGCAAAGTGCATATCGTGGGAAGTTAGAAGAGCAGTTTGGCGTACACTTCCTCGATGACGTGCAATTCTCAACAAAAAAATCAACGGTAAAACTCTCCAATTTAAGCGTAGCTGATCGCGAAGCGATTGTTACATATATTCAAAGAAGTTATCTTGTAGATCCTAACGATCCGCGTAAGGGGTATAAGGGTGGAAATTCTTGCCCACCTACTGTCTATCTACAAGATGAAAACATTCTTGTGATGAATTCAGGGCTGTCAGATGGCGCCGTAAAGCGTGAGCTAACTTTAACTTATGACACAATGGTACGGATTTTAGAGCTTAAGAAAGTAAAATCTTGCGCTCATCTATATAACAGCTCTCTCTTTCAGAGAATGAAAGCAGCAAACGCTTAGTAAGCTCTCGCAAAAAGAGCATAAGGAGCATCGGTAGCTCCGGAGAAAATGCAAGGGTGTCCTGATGAGGGATGCCCTTCTTCTTTTAGGATGCAGCGGACGGTGAGGTTGTAGTCTTTTTTGATCCGCTCTTCGTCTGAGACGCTCCCTTTCCAAGGTGCTTTGATGAAGTGACTCGGGAAAGTCTCTTGTTCTGCGAGAAGCTCAAATTCTTGGAGCGTGTGGGCGAGTTTCGTTTGTGTGTTTCGGAAGTGGAGCGCTTTTTGATAGAGGGCTTCATGCATCTTTTGGAGATGTGATGGGAGGGTCTCTATGAGCTCTTCTTTAGAGAGTTTAAGGGTATCCCCTTTCTCTTTGTGGCGCATAGAGAGCGGGAATTTCCCCTCTTCGATCTCCTTAGGTCCAATTTCGATTCGGGCAGGGACCCCTTTCTTGATCCAGTGCCAGGTTTTTTCACCTGAACGCTTATCACTATCATCTACAAGGACACGGAGCCCTTGTGCTTCGAGTTCGCGGGCAAGCTCTCTGGAGTAACTGAGCACTACTTCCTTGTGCTCTTCTTTCATGAGGAATGGGATGATCACCACCTGTTTTGGAGCCACAGGGGGTGGGAGGATGATTCCGTTGTCATCACCATGAGTCATGATCATAGCGCCGATGAGGCGTGTGGTCGCTCCCCAAGAGGTGGTGTAGGCATGGTCAACTTCCCCATTTCGGCCTGTAAATTGGATATTGGAAGCTTTAGCAAAGTTTTGGTGCATGAAGTGGGAGGTTCCCCCTTGGAGGGCCTTTCCATCTTGCATCATCCCTTCAATAGTAAAGGTAGTGTGTGCACCGGGGAATCTCTCCCCTTCTGATTTCTCTCCTGTATAGACAGGGATCGCAAGCATATCTTTAGCAAAATCGCGGTAGACGCCGAGCATAGTTCTTGCCATCTCCATCGCCTCTTCCCCTGTCTCATGAGCGGTGTGCCCTTCTTGCCAGAGAAACTCTGCGGTGCGAAGAAAGATGCGGGGTCTCATTTCCCAACGGACGACATTCGCCCACTGGTTGATTTTGAGAGGGAGATTGCGGTAAGATTCGATCCACTTTGCAAAGGTTTCGCCAATGATCATTTCTGAGGTGGGGCGTACGATGAGGGGCTCTTCAAGCTCTCCCGATGGAACGAGCTTTCCCTCTTTATTTTTCTCTAAGCGGTGGTGCGTTACAACGGCACATTCTGTTGCAAACCCTTCGACGTGCTTTGCTTCTTTTTGGAGCAAGTGGAGTGGGATGAATAAAGGGAAATAGGCATTCTCAACACCCTCTTCTTTAAAGCGGCGGTCGAGGTCAGCAACCATCTTTTCCCAAATGGCATATCCCCAAGGCTTGATCACCATGCAGCCCCGAACGAGAGAATTCTCTGCGAGTTCTGCTGCCTTAATCACCTCTTGGTACCACTCAGGATAGTTCTCTTCCCTCGTTGGTGTAATTGCTGTTTGCTTCCCTTTCATAGGGAGAAATCTTATAGAAAAATTCGATTTTCGTATAGCAAAAGATGGAGATTGACGGAATCAAAACGAGTCTTTAATCTATTCCAAAAACTTTCCACTTTATGAGAACAACAAGCCTCGACAACGCGCTAGTTTCCTTAGGTGAATACTCTATCCCAGAGATATCGATCGATCTTGCTACTGAGAGTATGCGCGCTCTTGTCACTGACTACTGCCACACCATTACAACTCAAAAAGATGATCTTTCTAAAAAAGATATCCAGGTTTTAAAACACGCAGGGCTAGGACTCACGCAAATTCGAAGCCTTTGTGAAGATCGAGATCTCCACATTAAGCTCATTATAGCGATTAGTGAGATCAGCTATGCGATGCAAATGAAAAATGGAACGACACTCTCCTCTCATAGAAGGGAAATACGCCCTTTTGTATGAGCGCCACCTCGTTAGATAAAGCCTTAAAAAGTCTCTACGATTTCAATCTTGTCCACCATGACCTCTATCGATTGACGACCAAATTCAAAGTTGTCTGGAGGTCTGCAGGCCCTTGCTGCGCTGTTTGGCGATGTTGCTTTGGAAAGCCTGAGGATCAATCTCTTGTGAATGTTTCGAAAGTCTATGCAGATGTGATCAACAATTCACAAGAAGATCTCTCCATAAAGAGAATTGAACATCTTCAAGCAGCTTACTCCATTCTCTATGATCTAACCAGAAGGTGCCAAACGCTCCCCGTTGCACATGACCTGGCAGCTGCGTGCCGAAAAATAGAGAACGCTATCAAAGATGGTGACAGAAACACCGTCCTTACGATTCCAAAACGTCTTCATGAGACTATACACACCCAAACGATTGAATCAGAAGTTGATCCAAATGGGATTGGGCTTGATGATATATTCTGATATCTTCAACCGCCCCAAGTAGTGAAGTAGTATGAATCTTCATCGCATCGATCACCTTGGTTCCTGGGTGTAGAATATTCTCGAGCTCTTCAAACTTCGGCATGGCAAGAGAGATGCTCCCTTGATGGAGATAGCCCTGCTTTTTCCTTCTTTGGGCGGCACCAGCGATCTTTTTCCCCTCGATCATCACATCATACTTTGTGGGTTTTGCCATACAAAAGATCTTAGCATGTTCATCGAGAGGGGGATCCTCTTCTGGTAAAAGGTCAATGGGGTGAGAATTTCCCAAGAAGGCTTCAATAGCCTTGAGGACTCTTTCATTGATAAATGCGTAATTCTTAAGGGTGTCTTGGAAATAGCCGGGGTGATTCGCTGGGATCAAGATAGAGAATGCAAGATCCCAGATGTGGAAAATCATCCCTCCCCCTGTGGGTCTTTTCGAAAGGTCAAGTCCCCATCCACTCGCCTTTTCAAGATCGATATATTCTTCTGGATTGAGGAAGTGACCAAAAGTGGCACTTTTTTCTTGAAAACGGTATAAATGGAGTAGTGGTGGATCGTCAGGACGGAGCTCTTCTAAAAAAATTTCATCCATTTTCATGAGTTCTTTCGCGCTTTTGAAGCCACTTTCAATAATTCTCATAATTTTTTCTTGGTTTTAGAAGCCGGATAATTTACAACAATCACTAAGGCTTCTACAATAGTAGAAGGGGGGATTTTTATGTTTGATAAATTTACGAATCGTGCGAAGCAAGTCATCAAATTGGCCAAACGTGAGGCCTTAAAACTGAATCACAATTACTTAGGAACTGAACACGTTCTCCTCGGACTTTTAAAACTAGGTCAAGGGATCGCGGTCAATGTTCTTAAGAACCTGAACATCGAATACGATACGATTTTAGCTGAGATCGAGCTGATCGTTGGGTTTGGACCTGAAATGCAAGTGTATGGAGATCCAGCACTTACAAGCAAAGTAAAGAAAGTTTTTGAATATGCCAACGAAGAGGCTCTCGCTCTAAACCATAATTATGTCGGGACGGAACACCTCCTCCTCGCCCTGATCCGGCAACAAGATGGCGTCGCTGCTCAGATCTTGGAAAACCTCAATGTCAACCTCAAAGAGGTGCGCAAGGAAGTTCTTAAAGAGCTCGAAACCTTTAATTTACAAGTACCTCCAGTCACAATTGGCCCTACTGCTATCCCAAAACCGCAAGATCGCATCAGTAGTACAGCTGTCCCATCAGCAAGTGCTGAAAAGATGCATGCGCTTAAGGCTTATGGACATGACCTTACTGAAATGGCTAGAGAAGGGTTACTTGACCCTGTGATTGGAAGGAAGAAAGAGGTAGAAAGACTCATCCTTATCCTCTGTCGAAGAAGAAAGAACAACCCAGTTCTCATTGGAGAAGCGGGTGTTGGAAAAACTGCGATCGTCGAAGGTCTTGCCCACGCCATTGTAAAGGGTGAAGTACCTGATAACTTAGCGAAAAAGAAACTGATCTCCCTCGACCTCACCTTAATGATTGCAGGAACGAAGTACCGCGGTCAGTTTGAAGAACGAATCAAAGCGGTCATGGATGAAGTGAAAAAACTGGGGAATATTCTCCTCTTCATCGATGAGATGCATACGATTGTAGGAGCGGGAGCTGCTGAAGGGGCGATTGACGCTTCGAACATCTTGAAACCGTCACTTTCTCGTGGTGAAATCCAATGTATTGGAGCGACCACCATGGATGAATACAGAAAACACATTGAAAAAGATGCTGCCCTAGAGCGCCGTTTCCAAAAAATCCAGGTCGTTCCCCCTTCTAATGAAGAGGCGGCAGAGATTTTGATGGGGCTTAAACCTAAGTATGAATCTCACCACAAGTGTATCTTTACAGATGAAGCGGTTTATGGAGCTGTCATGCTCTCTGATCGCTATATCCCAGGGCGCTTTCTCCCAGATAAGGCGATCGATGTGCTCGATGAAGCGGGGGCTAGAGCGCGCATCGGAATCATGCATAAACCCCAAGAGCTTTCTCAGTTTAGCCAAGAGATCGAAGATCTTCGCGAGGCAAAAGAGTCAGCTATTAGCCACCAAGAATATGAGAAGGCGGCAAAACTACGCGATAAGGAAAAGCAGCTGAGAGAAAAGCTCCAAAACCTTCGCGAAGAGTGGGAAAAGAATAAAGAAAAGCAGCAGGTGATTGTCGATATCGATGATATCGCCTCGATCATTTCTAAGCAGACAGGGATCCCCATCACGAGACTCACCGAAGCAGAAGTTTCGAAAGTGCTCCATATGGAAGATGCCCTCAAGTCTGATATTATTGGTCAAGATGATGCACTGAAAACGGTTGCTAGAGCGATTCGCCGCTCACGTGCTGATATTAAAGATCCGCAGCGTCCAATCGGTGCCTTCCTCTTTTTAGGACCGACCGGTGTAGGAAAGACGCTTCTTGCGAGAAAACTGGCAGCTCAACTCTTTGGTGGCGAAGATGCTCTCATCCAAGTTGACATGTCTGAGTACATGGAGAAGTTTGCTGTCAGCAGAATGACAGGCTCCCCTCCAGGATATGTCGGACATGATGAGGGAGGGCAACTGACAGAGCGCGTCCGTCAGCGCCCATACTCTGTAGTTCTCTTTGACGAAGTGGAAAAGGCGCATCCTGATGTGATGAATATCCTTCTCCAGATTCTCGAAGAGGGGCGATTGACCGATTCTCTCGGTAGAAAGGTCGATTTCCGCAATACAATCATCATCATGACGTCAAATCTCGGGTCTGATCTCATCCGCCGCACAACCGAAATGGGATTCGGCGCGAAAGAGGACAGTCTCGACTACCACGTAATGGAAGAAAAGATCGACAAAGCGGTGAAGAAACACTTCAAGCCAGAGTTCATCAACCGCTTAGATGGTGTGGTAATCTTTAGAGCCTTCGATCGCAGTCACCTCATGCAGGTGATCGATTTAGAAGCTGCGAAACTTCAATCACGCCTTGAGAGAAAGAAGGTGGAGCTCCACCTCGATGCGAAAGTGAAAGAGTTCCTCGTCAATAAGGCTTACCAGCCTGAGATGGGAGCCCGTCCGATCCGCCGTATTGTGGAACAAGAGCTTGAAGATCCTCTTGCAGAGATGTTCTTAAGAGATACGAGCTTGACAGGCCGTTTCACTGTTTCTTTAGATGAGAATGAGAAAATCATCTTCCTCAAAGAAGAGCTCGAGGAGCCAAAACTCGCAGCTCTCGGAGAAAAGAAAGAGTCTCGCACTTAAATATTGTTCCGAGTACACTGACCCTCTATGAAGAGATGGCTCAGTGTACTCTTTCTTTTTTTGTCCCCTCCCCTTCTTAAAGGTGAAATGACACCAATGCTCCAAATTCTGGAAGAGCGTGGCATTGATCATATAGCGTGGATTGATGGGCTTTCTATGGAAGAAAAGTATGAGCTTGCAAGAGATGTCTTGATCATCTGCAAACACCCCAGAGCTCATGTAGAATATGCAAGCTATTCAGACTTCCTCAAAGGGGGAGCTCTTGTCGCTGCAGGGGTGATCCTCACTCAATATCCACAGCCGTTTCGCATCATTGGGATTTCTCTCATCACAAGTGGCATCACACTCGCAGGTCGAGAATACATCAGCGACTTTACCGATTATCTTGTCGATAAAGGGTACGTCAAAGAAAAAGACCTGAAGAAAGTTCAAGACGTTTACAATCAATACTTTAAGTAATTAAACGACTGCCAGTCCCACACGAACCGAGGCTTCCCAATTCTTGATGTAATTCAAGAGGTCCCCTTTATTCGGACGTGTTTTGAGAAAGGCTAACGCTTCTTGATTGCTCGCGAGGTGAGCGATTTTTGCAAGAAGATTCAAATGGCGCCGATCATCACATCCAAAGAGGAAAAAGAGAGTGTGAACAGGCTCACCATCCAAAGATCCCCAATCGATAGGAGTCTCAGGAAAGACGACCGTTACAGCATCAAAAAGCCCTTTCAAGAGAAAGTCTCTTGTGTGAGGGACAGCAATTCCATGTCCAAGTGATGTAGGCATGAGGTTTTCACGATCGATGAGGAGCTCTGAGACGAGATCAGCATCGAGTGAAAGAGGTTTTGAAATTTGTTTCATGACTTTTTGGATGAGTTCATCTTTTTCTCTCTCTTCGATCTGATCGATGACATCCCCTTTGTGGATGGCTCGATAAAGACCGAATTGATTCCATGCACCTTGTGCAAGGGTCACTTCAAAAAAGCGGTGCCCCCCTTGACCTGCATTCATCACCCAATCTTCAATCTCTATTCGATTGAACCTAACTTCTTGTTGAAGCTGGTAAGAAGGGATACTCCCTTCAGCAACCCATCTTTCAACTGTTGTTTCAGAAACGTTAAGCAACTCTGCTACTTCAGAAAGTTTCAAATCCATAGTCTTACACCTCTTCCAAACTGTAACAGTTTTCGAATATATGCACCAGTTCAGAGATCTCTTTTGCATGAAGAAGCTCGTTCCTCATCTCTGGAGTCCGCATGATCTCTGTTAATTTTGATAATACTTTGAGATAAAGAGTGTCTTGATTTTGTGGTCCGACGACGAGAAAAACAATTCTAACTGGAATGCTATCGAGAGAAACCCATGAAATGGAACCCTCTTTTTGAATCCCTACAGCGATGAAAAATTCTTCGATATTATCGACTCTTGCGTGAGGAAGAGCAATGCCGAGGCCGATTCCCGTTGAAACAATCTTTTCTCGGTGAAGAGCTGCTTGTAATACTTGCTCTGGATGAACGACTGCTCCTGTAGCACTCAAACGGTCGATCAATATTTCGATCGCCTCTTTTGAATGTTCGCATGATAAAAATGTCATGTGACGTTCATCGATCATCTCTAGAATGTCGATATCGTCAAATTCCCGTGTGCCCAAATCCCATTTCTCCTCTTACAGTTCCTGATAGAGCGTCTGCTGTGACAAACTCCGCTTGCACGACAGGTGCAAGGATGATTTGCGCAATTCTCATGCCAGGCTCAACCACAAAAGGGTCGTGACCCAAATTCATTAAAAGAACTTTAAGCTCTCCTCGGTAATCGCTATCGATTGTACCTGGGGAGTTGAGGACCGTCAATTGGTGGCGAAATGCGAGGCCACTTCGAGGTCTTACTTGAATTTCATAACCAGGGGGGATCGCAAAAAATAGACCTGTTGGGACAAGTCCCATACACCCTGGAAGGATGGTCATATTTTCTTCGAGATGGGCTGACACGTCTGCACCAGCAGCCCCTTCTGATGCGTAAAATGGGAGTTTTGCTCCCTCTTTTGCGACTACTTCAACTTGTTTTTTCACTAGCTTTTCCTTAGGAAATCAATAAAAAAGGAGATTTTCTTTTTCAATTCTGATCGCTTTACCACTAAATCAACCATCCCCTTTTCTAAGAGGAATTCTGATCTTTGCGCCCCTTCAGGCAATTTATGACCAATCGTTTGCTCCACAACCCGAGGGCCAGCAAAGCCAATGAGAGCCCCAGGCTCTGCTAAGATCACATCCCCGAGGGATGCAAAGGAAGCGGTCACTCCCCCTGTTGTCGGGTTTGTAAGAACAGAGATGTAAGGTAAACCTTTTTTTCCAAATTTCGCAAGAGCGGCGGAAGTTTTTGCCATCTGCATGAGAGAGTATATTGATTCTTGCATCCTCGCTCCACCTGAAGCAGAGACGATGATGAGAGGAAGAGAACTCTGGGTCGCATATTCAATTAAAAGTGTGAGCCTTTCCCCCACGACAGATCCCATCGAGCCTCCCATAAAGGAGAAGTCCATCACCCCAAGAGCGACCGAATGTCCATGAACATCGGCTCTCCCTACGATGACTGCCTCATCTCGCCCCGATTTAGACCTTGCTTTGACCAAACGGTCTGAATACTTCTCTTCATCTTCAAAAGAGAGGGGGTCTTTAGGCTTTAGATGAGCAAACATTTCTTCAAATGTCCCCTCATCAGCGATGAGCTCAATTCTTTGCTTTGCTGTGATCCGGTAGTGATAACCACACTTAGGACAGCAGTGCAAAGTTTCTTTTAATTCATTTGCGTGGATTGTTTCAGCACAACCACTACACTTTACCCAACCACTAAAACTATCTTTTTTAGTAGTTTGAACTTTAATTTTAGGCGTCTGCCTAGTAAACAAGCGTAAAAAATCCATATGCTGACTTTATACCACAAATCTCAAAATGAAAACAACCTTAGAGTTCTATAATTCTAAGTAATACGTATATAAATTTCTCCAACAATAGACCAGTTAATTATATTATAAAAAGCATTAATATAATCTGCTCGTCTATTTTGATATTTTAAATAATAAGCGTGCTCCCACACATCGAGACCAAGAAGTGGGGTCGCTCCATCGAGGCCACCTGTCTTCGAAAGAAATGGAACATCCTGATTCGCTGTAGAAATGATCTTGAGCTCCCCTTTTTCTGTCATGACGAGCCATGCCCATCCTGATCCAAAGCGGCTACTTGATGCTTTCGTGAATTCTTCTTTAAATTGTTCGAACGATCCAAACTGATCGACGAGGGCTTTTGCAAGTACTCCTCTGGGCTCATTAGAGCCTCCTGGAGTGATGATCTTCCAAAAGAAGAGATGGTTGTAGTGCCCTCCCCCATGGTTGCGAACAGCAGGCTTATCAGAGTGGTGAGCTAAGATGCTCTCTAAATCTGTTTCTCCGATTTTGAAATCGACGATCGCCTTATTGAGATTTGTAATGTATGCCTGATGATGTTTCGTGTGGTGAATTTCCATCGTCTTTGCATCGATATGGGGCTCGAGCGCGTCGTATGCGTAAGGTAATTTAGATAAAGTAAAGGGTCCTTCTGACATCGTATCTCCTATGTTAACAAGCAGCGATCTCATCATACAGGTGTTGCACCTTTTCGCGAAGTGCTTTTCTTGTAATCGGCCCGAGTGCCGTTAGCTGTATATCTTCTGGCACGCGATCGAAAATTTCAAAGAACGCATCGACAGTGGATGGACTCGTAAAAATGATCTCTCCTACATCATTGAGATTCGGCAGTTCATCAGGTCGATGAGTAATGGTATCGTAAAGGGAGCAAATTTGGTGTTTGATCTTGTGCTCTTCCAGATATTCTGAAAGAAGCGGTCTTGCAATTGAGGATCTTGGGAGTAAAATATTCGCCCCTTCGAGATCAATTTCTGACAAGATATCGATGATCCCCTCTTGACACTCATTTCCTGCTACATAATTTGCAGAGAGCCCCTCTTTTTCTAGGCAAAGAGCTGTAATGCGCCCTACTGCAATCACAACAGCTGACTTCAGCTTTTCACGATCGTGTCCAAATGCTTCTAAACAATCAAAAAAGATCCTAACGCCATTCTTACTCGTAAAAACGATATGAGAATACTCTTCGATCTTCGAGAATACTTCCCTGATTTCAGGACACTCTTTCGATCTCGGTACAATTTTAATGACAGGGCAATGTACCATCGGCCGCTCTTTCTGATAGTGGCTCGGATTTAAACCTAAATAGAGAATCGACTTTTTATTCGTGAACATAGCTATGACCTCGAAAAATATTCTCTTAGGGATACTTTATTTGACTACTTTTAAACAAGAAAAAAGATCTCTCATCTTCATATCATCTTTACGTGCAACAACGGCAAGTCTCCCCTGTAAAGCGGCCGTGGGCCCTTCGAGAAAAATTTGATTGAGGTGCGTTAATTGAAGACGAATGAGTGCAGCGCGTGCCATCACAACACCATCCACTTCATGAGAAAAGAGTTTCTCTAATCTCTCATCGATATTACCACGAATGTCGACGAGCGTTAGATCAGACCTTAATTCTTGAATCACTTCCATCCTTCGCTGCGATGAAGTAGCAATCTTTGCCCCTGCAGGCAGAGCCTCTACATTCATCCCCTCTCTGAGTACAAGAACATCTCTCGAATCCACCCCTTTTGTAAGGGCAATGATATCGAGATCAGGATGCATAGGATCAGGTAAGTCTTTTGCAGAGTGAATCGCTATCTGACATTTGTTTTCGAGTAGAAATTGATCCACCTCTTTTGTGAAAAAATCGGTAGCTCCCATCGTTCGAAGTGAGGTCGTTTTATCGAGATCTCCGGTGGTAACAGTAGAGTGGACATCAAACTCTAAACAGGGATGAAACGCTTGAAGCTCTTCTAATACTTCTTGGACTTGCTGAAGGGCAAGCCTCGACTGCCTACTCGCAACTGATACACGATCCATACTACCTCTGGTTATCCAATAAACATAGATACCACTTCTTCTACCAGTTGTACGGGGATAATTTCAAGCCCTTGTGTCAATCGTTGATCGATCCCATCCACATTTCGTTTAGGACAAACAAAGCGGTTGAAGCCGATGAGCTTTGCCTCTTTCATCCTCTGCTCAATCCTTGGGACACTTCTGATCTCTCCAGATAGCCCCACCTCTCCCACAAAGACTGTATCTTCATCGAGGATGCGGTTGCTGTATGAAGATCCGATCGCCATTAAAATCCCAAGATCGATTGCAGGCTCTGTAATCTTCATCCCCCCAACAATGGAAGAGAAAACGTCTAGATTCCCAAATCGGTAACCAATCCGCTTTTCTAACACAGCCAGTAGCAATGCTAAACGGTTCTGGTCAATCCCGCTCGAGCGGCGAGATGATGTTGCAAATGCAGAAGAGGCAACGAGCGCTTGCACTTCGACAAGAAATGCTCTCGAACCTTCAATCGTCGGAATGATGACAGAGCCTGGCACTTTCTGAGACCTCTCCTCTAAGAACATCCTCGAAGGGTTATCTACTTCTTGAAGCCCTAGTTCATTCATCTGGAAGATCGTGAGGTCATCTGTCGGGCCAAAGCGATTCTTTCTCATGCGGATCATGCGAAACCCTTGCCGACGATCCCCTTCAAAGTCCATCACCGTGTCGACAATGTGCTCCAAAACTCTAGGACCTGCAATCTCCCCTTGCTTTGTAACATGACCAATAATAAAGGTAGTGACTCCGAGCCCTTTTGCGATGTGCATGCAATCGACCGCGACTTCTCTCACTTGCGTCACAGAACCAGGGCAGGATGGAAGATCTGGCTTATAGACAATCTGGATCGAATCGAGGATCATCACATCAGGCTTGAGCTCTTCAATTTGCTGAGCGATATTGGCAAAATTGGTTTCGCTATAGAGATAGAGAAGATCTCCAATAACACCAAGCCTCTTCGCTCTTAAAGAAGTCTGTTTCTCTGACTCTTCACCACAAATGTAGAGGACTTTTTTCCCGAGAAGAGCAAAGTAGTTCGAAATTTGGAGCATTAGTGTCGACTTCCCAATCCCAGGGTCTCCCCCAATGAGATTCAAAGACCCCATCACTACACCCCCGCCGAGAACGCGGTCAAATTCGTTAAACCCTGTAGAAAACCTCGGAAAGTCTTCGATCGAAATCTCATGGATCTTTTTTGGCTTCGACCCCTTTGTAGCGTGGTAGCGCTTCTCTTTCTCATCTTCTTGAAGCACCTTTTCAAAGGTGTTCCACTTATCACATGCAAGACAGCTTCCCGACCACTTCACCTGATTGTGTCCACATTCGTTACAAACCCAAGAAACTTTCTGCTTCATACCATCCCCTTCTCTAGCGCATTTTCTGCCGCTGCTTGCTGCGCGATTTTCTTTGTGCCACCTGATCCCTCTCCCACATCTCTTCCAGAGACTCTCACAACAATGTGAAACGTTTTCGAGTGATCTGGCCCATCTTCTCGAATAACCACATACTCTGGCTGGATGTGATAGAGCTTTTGAACGAGGTCCTGGAGCTCTGCCTTCCAATTGCGGATCGGCTTTTCTAAGAGATTATTGACCTCTTCTTCAAAGTGGGAAAAGAAGAAACTCTTCACTTTCTCTAATCCACCATCTAAATAAATCGCTCCAATCAATGCTTCAAAAACATCTGACAAAATTGTCTCTCTCGCTTTCCCCTCGTTCGTTTGCTCCCCTTTTCCCATCAAGATGTGGTGCGAAAGGCCAAGCTTTAACATGTAACCCATGCAAGCAGTTGCATCGACGAGGTGCGCTTTCTGTTCTGATAACTTTCCCTCATTTTCAGATGGAAACTTCTTATACAAAAAATCACTCACGAGAAATCCCAAGATCGCATCTCCCAAAAATTCGAGACGCTCATTGTGCTCTTCGGTAATCTTCCGATTTTCATTCACAAAGGAGCGGTGGGTAAAAGCGAGAATAAATAACGAGAGATCAGAAAAAGAATAGCGCAGCTTTTCCTCAATTTCTTGGCGGTGGTTTTCAAATGTCTGAAACATCGAATATTCCTTGTCAAAACGCCATCATAGCAATATGCCGCTCTTTAGTCTCTAAAAAATTTTAATTATTAGTTTTTTATTTATTAAAATGAAAATTTTAATTATAATTAT
>CAZZMO010000026.1:0-14449 GCA_964655475.1 uncultured bacterium | reverse complement strand
ATACATGAAGTGATGATTTATTTCCAAAATGTTTCGCTAAATTTCCCAAAAAAAATAATTTCTTTACATAATTTTAACGAAAAAAAACGCCCTGAAACCCTTGTAAACATTGAGAAAATCACATTTTTTATAATTTCAGAAAAAATCAGGAGAAATTCGGGAAAATTTCAGAAAAATGGTGCGAATTTCAGAATTTTTCCGAAAAAAATACGGCGGTTTTTCCATTTTTCAGGGGGATAAAAATGCGCCCCCCTCTCTTCAGGGAGAAAATGGGGGATTATCCCCCGAAAATAGCCTTATTTTGCCAGACGTCTACTGGCTCTTACGAGCTGGATTCCATGGACAATCGTCTTGAAAAGCGCTCCAGGTAAGGAAATGAGGAGAATAGTGGTCGTAAATAGGGAGGGATAGTAGGTGTGGAAGTATAGTGAGATGAAAAAGAGATCGTGCAAGAGACATGTTAGGCCAAGAATGATTCTCTTATAGTAAAGGCGTACCCAAAAAGGCTCTTCTGAGGAAATCGTCTTATGACTTTCCTTCCCTTCACTTGCTTTGAGATGGAAAAAATGGCTCGCGAGATCGAGATTCACTAGGAGCGCCCAAAGAATTAGCCAGCTAGGAAACAAGATAGAAAGGATCATCCCATAACTTACGCAAGAGGCTCGATCTATTACATAGTCGAGCATAGCCCCAAAACGAGTCTCCTGTTTGAGTTTTCTTGCAAGAAAACCATCCACTGAATCGAGAATGAGGTTTATGAAAAAGAAAAGAGAGGCCACACCTGGTGCCTCTCTTGAGCATGCAATCCCTCCGAAGAGTAGGATGATTCTGATATATCCTACCCGATTCGGCCAATATCGATAGATACTAGTGGAGGAGGACATATACGAATACTCCCCCTAAAAACCCTAACAGGGCAGGAATTGTGGCTTTTCGCAAATAGGAAATGAAATCGACTTTCTCAAGACCCATGAGGGCAACCCCTGCTGCAGAGCCAATACTGAGAATGCTTCCCCCTGTTCCTGCTGTATAGGCAACAAGAAGCCAGAAGCTATTGTCTGTTGGGAAACTGTACATTCCCATGGTTGCGGCAACGAGCGGGACGTTATCGATGATCGCAGAAAAGAGACCAATCAAGGTTGCAAGGGTCGTCATATTCGGAACGATTCCATTAAGCCATGTGGCCAAAGCATCTAAAAGGCCTACTGAATCGAGGGCTGTAACGGTGAGCAAAATCCCGAGGAAGAACAAAATGCTCGACACATCGATTTTTGCTAAAATGTAGGGCACTCTCAAGTGATTTCTCCCTTCATCTCTGAAATGGAGGACATCGGTCACGAGCCAAAGGACTGACAGGCCGATCAAAACGCCCATATATGGGGGCATTCCTGTAGCCCATTTGATGATAGGGACAGAAATTAGGGATAAAAGGCCGAGATAAAAGATGATTCTAGCACCTGGTTCTGCGTTTTTAGAGGTCAATTTCTCCACATCTACTGCTTCATGCTTACCCTTAGCTGAAATAAGGAAACAGGCAAGTGGAATCAACATGGAAACGATACTAGGCAAGAAGAGGTGTCTCATCACTGCGCTTGTGGAGATCAGGTCGTTAATCCAGAGCATTGTTGTTGTAACATCTCCAATCGGCGTCCAGGCACCACCAGCGTTAGCTGCAATGACCACCATGCAATTTAAGGCGAGTCGATCCTTTTTCATAGGAACGAGCTTTCTCAAGATCGAAATCAATAAAATCGTCGTTGTCAGGTTGTCTAGGACTGAGGAGAGGAAGAAGGCAAGGAATGAGACTATGATCAAGACCTTCCTTTTGGAGCGGGTATTGATACACTGGACAACGCTATTGAATCCTTTATGGGAATCAATTAACTCTACAATAGTCATCGCCCCTAGAAGGAAAAAGATCACCTGAGAGACTTCACTCAAATGGTGCGATAGATATTCTAGGTTGGTGGTCAGTGGATGTTGGTCACTGATGAAATAAAACATCCAGCAAAGTCCTGCGATGAACAGCCCTACAGCTGTTTTATTGACCTTGATGTAAAACTCTAAAATGATAGCTGAATATCCGATGATAAAAGCTAACATGATGAGTGTGTGGGATAAATGCATGTCAATCATTAGGCAAAAACCTCTATTTTCTTTGTTCGTTGACGGCGAAAGGGGCTCACTACATCGTGCATGTGAACTAGTCCCTTCAAAGTCCCCTCTTCAATAATCGGCAACATCATTACCTTGCGGTGAGGGTTGCCCTGCATGATTTTCAGAATGTCTCTTGCTGATGTTTCTGGAAAGGCATATAAACAAGATGGGGTCATGAGATCAGCCATGGAGCAGTCAAATACCCTTTCTCGATTATTTTGAATCGCTCTTCTAAGATCTCCATCGGTAAAGATTCCGAGGAGTTTCATATCGTGATCGACAACTAAAAGGCAGCCACACCGTTTATTGGAAAGGACCACGAGAACATCGTATAGTTTATCAGATGGGGAGCAAATAGGAAGCTCTTCCCCTTCTAACATTAAGTCTTTTGCTTTCAGAGCGATTTTCTGACCGATCGATCCTGCAGGATGATTGAGGGCATACTCTGAAAGGGAAAATGTTTTAGCCTTCATCAGGGCCATCGCCATAATGTCTCCAAAGATGAGCTGAATGGCGCAGGAGGTGGTAGGAGCTAAATTGAAGGGGCAAATTTCTGCTTCTAAGGGGAGAATGATCGCTTGGTTGACAAATTGGAGAATATTTCCTTCTGGATTGGAGGTCCAAGCAATGGTCTTGATCGCAGCTTTCTTTTTGATGGCGATCGCTAGATCGATCAGCTCGTGGCTGTCTCCACTTTTTGAGAGGAAGATCACAAGGTCATCTGCTTGCAAGATTCCGATATCGCCATGCAGGGCACCTACTGCCTCGAGGTACATCGCTCGGGTACCCGTTGAAATCATCGTCTGAACGATCTTTTCGGCGATTCTGGCACTTTTCCCGATTCCAGCAAAGAAGATGGTCCCTTTGCACTCGAGGAGCCCTTGCAACATCTTCTCTGCCAAGACCTGGTCAATGTGGTCAAAGAAGTAGTCCAGATACCGTTTTTGAGCTGAAAAAAATTCGCCTAACATATATCGATATGGTATATGTAGGGAACCAAGTTGTAAAGAAGTAAAACGTATGCAGAAGATTAAAGTAGAAAAGCCTGTGGTTGAGTTAGATGGAGATGAAATGGCCCGTATTATGTGGTCTTCGATCAAAGAAAAACTCATC
Organism: uncultured bacterium; assembly: GCA_964655475.1. Taxonomy (GTDB): domain Bacteria; phylum Chlamydiota; class Chlamydiia; order Chlamydiales; family VGMA01; genus VGMA01. Next base: position 11,179 of record CAZZMO010000026.1, on the reverse strand, counting down.
TTCCCCTTCTTAGATCTTCCGATTGAATACTACGATTTGGCGATCCAACAACGGGACAACACTCATGACCAAATCACAATCGAAGCTGCGAATAGCATTAAAAAACATGGGGTTGGGATCAAATGTGCAACCATTACCCCTGACGAGCATCGGGTTGAGGAGTTCCATCTCAAAAAAATGTGGAAATCTCCGAATGGGACCATCCGCAATATTTTGGGGGGTGTCGTCTTCCGCGAGCCGATCGTGATTAAGAATATTCCACGCCTCGTCCCTGGGTGGACAGAGCCGATCGTGATTGGACGTCATGCCTATGGGGATCAATACAAGGCTACTGATTTTGTCGTTCCTGGGGCTGGAAAGTTGACGATCCGCTGGGAAGCTCATAATGGCTCTCAAACGATTGAGAAAGAGATTTTTGAGTTCCACGAAGGGGGCGTTGCTCTCGGGATGTACAATCTTGACAGCTCTATTCGAGAATTTGCAAGGGCATGCATGAATTATGCCCTCGATCGGAAATGGCCTCTCTATCTATCGACGAAAAATACGATTCTGAAAGCTTATGATGGCCGTTTTAGAGATCTATTTGCGGAAGTCTTTCAGAAAGAATTTCGCCCCTCTTTTGAAAAAGCTGGGATTACGTACGAGCACCGCCTAATCGACGATATGGTGGCCGCTGCTCTGAAATGGAAAGGGGGCTTTGTTTGGGCCTGTAAAAACTATGATGGGGATGTTCAATCAGATACAATTGCGCAAGGTTTTGGCTCTCTTGGACTTATGACAAGCGTTCTTTTAACCCCTGATGGTAAAACGATTGAAGCAGAAGCGGCTCACGGAACGGTCACACGCCACTACCGAGAACATCAAAAAGGGCACAAAACTTCTACGAACCCGATCGCATCAATTTTCGCCTGGACAAGGGGGCTTGAACACCGCGCCAAGCTCGATCAGAACGAAAAGCTTCTCCATTTTGCTAGAAGCCTTGAAAAAGCATCAATTGCAGCTGTAGAAGCAGGGAAAATGACAAAAGATTTGGCAATCTTGATTAGTCCAAAACAGCCCTATCTAGATACTGACAGCTACCTCGATGCAGTAACTTCAGAGCTAGAGAGTCTCTTAAAAAGGGGTTAGTAGGCTGTAGCGTGCTTATAAGAATTCAAGGCTCGAATCCTTGCAAGATGCTCATTCCAAGCTTGTTGATGGCGATCGTAAGTTTCCCACAATTCTGCATGAATTTCTCTCAGCTCCTCTTTAGAGCCAGTTAGAACCAATTTTGCATTGATGAGAAAGTTGTCAAAGTCTTCTTCTGATGGCAGCTCTAATCCACTTCCATCTCCATATGAAGCTGACTGTAAGTAGCTTGCCCAACCGTCAATAAAGTGCTGCCATTTTTCTGTGTCGACTGAGTCAAACTCAGACTCTTTCTGGATTCTAACGGTGATCAGCCTGATAAGTTCTTCTTTGTGCTTTTCCGAGGTGACGGGCCTTGGTAAAGTCATGGCTGCCGGCCTCCTTGAGACGTGATGAGCATCATCCCAGCGATGTGCCTCGTCAGTAGAATGAAAAGTAAGTTGTTGTTGAATAAAGTATAGATCAGGGTTCGTAGGGACAACAGATATAGCATCTTTGGGCCAAGCGCAGTTGAAAAACAGCTGCTCGGTAATCTTTCTGTAAGGAAGCAAAGTGTATCTCCACTCTGAAATTTCCCGAAGAAAGACATATTTGTCTCGATCTTCTCTAACCGCGTCATAGACAGTTTTATGAAAATCGTTGATAGCATTCACAAGTTCATAAAAAATGATCATGGCAACTTTATGAACTTTCTCACGATCCTTAAATTTGTCATTCACTTCAATGAGACAAGGTCCAGTGTTAATAGATCCATCTGCCCACATGTTCGGCACAAAATTAATGTGGCAAACTTTCCAACGTTTGTTCACCTCTTTAAAGATCGATAAAACCCCTTCGTTTCCAGTAGAATAAAGAAGATTAACAGCTCTTTGTAAGTATCGATGGTTTGTATGAACAAATCCTACATTATACTGAGTACTCATGGATCCCCTCTCTTAACACCTGAAAAAACTGAGATGCATACATTCCATCTACTAAACGGTGGTCAAATGTGAGGGAAAGAAATACTGTCTGTCCCACAAAAAACCGATCGTTTTCATCTACTAATACTTTTTTCTGGAGTGCTCCAATCCCTAAAATAGCAGCTTGTCCAGGAACAATCATAGGGATCCCAATCGGCACTTTTCCCATTCCGAAATTCGTAATGGTAAATGTTCCGTGGCTATCCCCTTCTTTTTTCCAGCGTCCCTCTCGAATTTCGAGCGAAACTTGAGCAATATTTCTCGCTATTTCGCTCAAGGGCTTATTTTGGCAAGAGTTGATGACAGGAACAAGCACGCCCCCCTCTACACTCACTGCCATGCCGATATTGACCTCTTTATGAAGAACGATCTTGTCCCCATCCAAAGTAGCGTTCAATAAGGTAAGCTTTGCTAGCGCTTTCCCAGCAGCTTTTGCAAGGCAAGCTGTAATCGTCAATTTTGCCTGGTGCTCTTTTAAAAATTTTTCTTTTTCCCTGCTGATCCACTGCATAAGATGAGTCACGTCCACTTCATCGATGAGTGTAGCTGTAGGGACGTTTTGAGAAAGGGTCAACTCTTTTGCGATCGCTTTTCTGAGTGGAGATAGTACGGTAGGGCGCTCTTGAACATAACTTTCGACATCTTTCTTTGAAATCCTCCCCTCTTCACCAGAGCCTACGATCTTCTTCACTTCACAAGAAGTGAGTCTATGCTCTTTAACGAGGGTTTGAACTGCAGGAGAAAGAAATACTGAAGCTTCTGCATGGGCAGCAATCACACAAAGAAGCTCTCCCACTTCCACTTCTTGATCTACTCCGACTCGAATGTCTCTGAGGATCCCTTGGCAAGGGGATGGGATTTCGCTATTTACTTTATCGGTCATGACTTCTAGAAGAGGCTCATCTTTTTCGACAAAGTCCCCCTCTTTCTTCAGCCAATGGACGACTGTCGCGCTGACAATGCTTTCCCCTAATTTGGGCAATAATACTTTTTCCATCTACTCCAACCAAGTTGCATGGTTATATAATTGCTCATTCAAGCGGTTTTCTTTTTTAGCTACGTAAAGGGCAGCGACTCCATCTCCAAGAATGTTGGTGACTGTGGAGATCATATCGCGGATTCTATCGACTCCAGCAATCAGGGCAATCCCCTCAAGAGGAAGGCCGACGGCTCCTAAAACAACTGAAAGCATCACGATGCTGGCCCCTGGAATTCCTGCAGCGCCAACTGCAGAGAGGAGTGAGGTAAATATAATCACACCAATTTGAAGCCATGAGAGGTGAATCCCATACACTTCAGCAATAAAAATACTGGCTGTCGCTTGTCCAATCGCCGCACCATTCATATTGACTGTCGATCCTAGGGAGAGGACAAATCCAGAAATGTCTTCTGAAATACCGAGCTGCTCTCGGGCGCACTCCATTGAAACGGGCAATGTAGCGGCGCTACTACTCGTACTGAAAGCGAGGACTATTGCATCTTTCATCCCTTTGTAGAAAGGGAGAATGGGCACTTTGGCCAAAAGACGGATGGCAATGGCAAATACTACGCAAATTTGCACCAAACATGCGATGTAGTTGCAAGCTAAAAACTTCATCAAAGGAAGAACAATCTTCATTCCCATTGATCCAACGGAGGACGCGATGAGGGCAAACACCCCATATGGGGCAAAGCGCATCACAAAATGGGTTAGGCTGTGCATGACGTCAGCTACTGACTCAATCACAGAGAAGACGACCTTCCCCTTCTCTCCAGTTAAAATGATGGCGTAGGCAAATAATATCGCAAAAACGATGATCTGGAGGACATTCCCCTCTGCAAAGGATGCAAATGGATTGGACGGGATCAGGGAAGATAAGAAGTCGAGTAGTCCTACACTCTGTGTCTGGATCGCAGACTGGTCATATGTCAAAGAAAGCCCCTCACCTGGTCTGATGAGGAAAGCAAAGACGAGGCCGATACAGATCGCAATGACTGTCGTGATGGCAAAAAACATCAATGTTCTGAGACCAATACGCCCCAATTTTCTCGGATCATGAATATGGCCAATTCCACTCACAATGGAGGAGAAAATGATGAGTCCCACTAACATCTTCAAGAGATCGATAAAAATCTTTCCAGTAACCACTAAGAGCTTATACTGCTGCTGTGCGATAAGTCCAACGACAACACCTAAAACCAATCCAATTAGTACTTTCGCCCACAGCTTCATTTTTGACTCCTTGCGTTGATCTCTTTTCTCACTTGAGAGAGAAAAGATTGATAAATGGGTTCTCCTTCTATCACATTATAGTGCACTTCAACCATCCCAACTGGGAACGGAATGGTTTTTTCCAATTTCACAAAATCTTTTTCTGTACAAAGAAGGGCCTTCGCCCCTTTGGCTTTGGCTGTTTGTATAAGCCTCTCTAAATGGTGATCGAGAGGTTTTTCATGATCGCTGAGGATCATCGAACTCACGATCTCTAGTTTTTGCTCTCTCATGAGCTCTAAAAAACTCTCAGGGTTTCCGATGCCACAAAATAATGCGACCTTATCCCCTGCTTGTAAATTGACCTCTTCAGCTTGCCAGAGAACTCTTTTCCAAGAGTAGGTGGCAAAAACAAGGGGCTTTTTAAGCCACATCTTCCACTCATCTCTTTCTCTTTGGCTCTCTTGATGTGTGATGACGACGAGGTCAGCTTCGTCGATTCTCGAAGGGAGGTCTCTTAGTCTTCCTCTGGGCAGGTAATGATCGTTTCTAAAATCGCTGTTCAATACCGCAATGGAAAAATCGGAGGAGAGTTTTCTATATTGCCATCCATCATCTAAGAGGAAAAAATCTGCAGCTACTTCTTTTGCGTTCTTGAGTCGATTTTTCCCAACTTTTACGGTTACATGTGGATAGCGTTTTTCCACCATTTTCGCCTCATCTCCCCCTCGATATCCACGGGTCAACAGAGCCCCTTTGTAGGTGGAGAGATCTTCTAATATTTTCATGACAAGAGGTGTTTTCCCCACTCCTCCAACTGAAATTGATCCTACATTAATCACGGGAGTTGCAATTTTGGTAGAGGAGAGAATTTGATGCCGATACGCTTGATGCCGAAGCCAAACAATGAGATGCCATAGGTAAGAAAATGGATTCAGAAGCCAAGATTTCTTTCCTCGCATCCATTCTTCAACTTGTAAAAATAGAAAAGATTTCCAGCGCCCTCGGGCATCCATTATCAACATACTGCAACCGATGAGAAGAGCTCCTTTTCTACCCTTTCAATAATAATATGCATAGCGGCCATGTGTACTTCTTGTACACGATCAGAAAAGGGGAATCCGTCAATGACCCAAGAAAGGTCGACGAGATCTTTCATAGCTCCCCCACCCCTGCCGAGAAAGCCAATCGTGAAGAGCCCTTTCTCTTTTGCTGTTTGCACCGCATGGACAAGATTGATAGAATTTCCACTTGTGGAGAGGGCAATAAAGATATCTCCCTCTTTTCCTAAAGCCTCAATCGATCTCGCAAAGACGTGGTGAAAACCGACATCATTCCCAACACAAGTCAGGTGGCCTGGATCAGCAAGAGCGATTGCTGCTAGCGCTTTTCTTTTTGAGCGGTAATAGCCTGTTAATTCTTCAGCGAAATGCATGGCGTCACATAGGCTGCCACCATTCCCTGCAATAAGAATTTTTTTCTCTTCTCTGTAACAAGTGACGATTCTCTGGGCCACTTCCTCCATGAAAAGGAGAGAGCATTTTTCTCGTAGAAAAGTCGCTGCCCTTATACAATCGTCAACAGAGCTACAAAGATCTTCATTCATAGTTGCAAAAAGTCTAAAGGTTTTAACAAATTTATGCAACCTACTATCGCCATCATCGGCAGCTCTGGCCTCGTAGGAGAAGAGCTTCAAAAGTTCTTTACAAAGAAGCCCCCTCTCCTCTTTTCCAGATCAAAAACGCCCGTAGAGGAAGCAGACTTTTCAAAAATTGACCTAGCCTTCTTTTGCGCCGGCTCAGAAATCTCTAAGCTGTTCATTCCTAAGGCGTTAGAATGCGGATGCAGAGTCATTGATTCGAGCTCAGCCTTCAGACAGGACCCCTCTGTCCCTCTTGTAATCCCAGAAATCAACGCCCATTTGCTTAAAACAGGGCCTAGATTGATTGCCTCCCCTAATTGCACCGCTAGCATCATGCTGATGGCTCTATATCCTTTGGAGAAGGCCTTTGGTATCGAGCGGGTCATCGCGAGCTCCTATCAGGCAGCAAGTGGTGCTGGCAAACGGGGGCTGGAAGCGCTTCAATCTTCAGAGCTGATTGTCCCGTTCCCCCATCCATTAAAACATAATTTGTTTTTACACGAATCGCCTCAAGATGAGGCGGGATTTTCTGAGGAAGAAAAAAAGGCAGTTTTTGAAATCGAAAAAATCCTCGAGAGGGATTTTCCAGTCCACATCCGCTGCGTTAGAGTTCCTGTAGAAAGAGCTCATAGCATTTCTCTCTACATTACGCTGAAAACGGCCCCTTCTAAACAAGATGTTGACAAGGCTCTTTCTGAAATGGAGGGGCTACAACTAAACCCCTCGCCAAATCCATTACTCGCAAGTCATCAAGACATCGTCTTTACAACTCCTTCGCGAATCGATCCTAAAGATCCCCGCTCCATCTCCCTCTTTGTTGCGGGAGATCAGTTGAGGAAAGGTGCAGCGTTAAACGCTTTCCAAATTGCTCTTCATCTGGAGCGCCAATAAGGTCCTTAGTTCCCTTGAACGCGCTTCAAGCTTAAACACCCCTTCTCTTTCCATAATCTCCTCTTTGAGAGCTCTCATATTTGATGATGGAGCAGGAGAGTCTCCATTAGAAGTCAGAGCCATGTGCACACGACCCATAGCTTGCTCCAGCTGATCATTTACTTCTGCGATCAATAACAGAAGATCTTGCGGGCTGTTTGGAGGAGTCGTTGTTGGACCATAGTGCTTGCCAGTAAGAGGGCGATTTCCATTCAGTGGATTGGTTTCTTGAAAATCAGAAGCTCTTTTTTTCAAGGTATCGATCGATTTTCCACTCAAATCGCTAGAGGCCTCTTCTGTGGAAACCATCATGCAAGAGAGAACGACCCCAATGGTAAGAGAAAAAATACCCACAAAAACAGCAGCTCCGATCCATAACCAATCTGCGTTTTCCGCAAACCATTGATAACATGCATCAAAAATAGGTCTCACATATTCATCAACCCAGTTTGCTGTAGCATCCCATGCCGTTTGAAATGCTTCAGGAATGGTTTTTGTGAAAAACTCTACAACAGGTTCAAAGTAATATCCACTTGCGAGTGGCTCAATCGCTGACATGAGATCTCCTTAATCTATTAAATTAGAAAAGAAAATCTTATCGTTCAATAACGATTAATGTAAAGATTTCATTAGCGGATGAATCAAATCATTAGAAAGTTGTATCGTCAACATATCACGGGAAATCGGATGGGGAAAGGAACACGTAACATGTTGGAGCAAAATCCCTTCCTTTAATTTTTGTCGACTTCCATATTTTTCATCACCGATGACAGGACAACCGATAGCGGCAAACTGCGCTCTGATCTGATGATAACGCCCCGTCTCAAGCTCGATTTCAATAAAACCATCTTTGTGCACTTTGTAAGAAAGGCGAGACTTTTTCCCCTCGGGAGCGATTCTTGCCTTATATTCATCATGAACGAGAAAGTGCTCTAATACACCCTCTTTTTCACGGGGGATCACATCAGTCTTAACCCGATAGGTTTTTTGCCACTTTCTTTCACGCATACTCTCCCCTAAACGGGATAGTGCTTTACTCGTCTTCGCAAATACAATGATCCCAGCAGCAGGCTTATCCAATCGATGGATCGGATGGAGAAACACCGCACCTGGTTTTTGATATTTATCTTTCAGCCAGGCCTTGCATCTCGTCTCCAAGCTATCTACCTCGAGATCGGTCGGCTGCGTGAGCAGATTGAAGGGCTTATACGCCACAAGTAAATGGTTATCTTCGTATAACATGTTGCTGTCTCATCACTTCGTAGAGAAATAGTGTTGCGGCGCTCGCCACATTCAAAGAATCGGCAAGTCCTTTCATAGGAATTTGAGCCAACACATCTGCATGATTTTCCCAGTATGGGGGGAGGCCTGTCTGCTCTTTTCCCATAGCAATTGCAACTTTGGGAGCATAGACGATATCGGTATAGATCTCTTTTGCATGGGGCGTTGTGGCGACCATCTGCACACCATGTTCGTGCAAGATAGAGACCGCCTCTTCAGAAGAGAGACTGTAGATGGGGACTGAAAAAAGAGTTCCCATGCTTGCTCTCACTACATTCGGGTTGAAGAGATCGACGTGTGGGTCACAGAGAATAATTCCCTCTGCTCCAGCTGCATCCGCTGAACGGAGCATCGCTCCTAAATTTCCTGGCTTTTCAATCCCTACACAGATCAGAAAAAAACCCTTAGTCAACTTTTGTAGAGCCTCTTTCAAATCCTTGGAAGGGAACTTCTTTGCTACAGCAAGAACACCATCAGGATTTTCCCGATAGGAGACTTTTTGAAAGGTCTTTTCTGTGAAATAAACTGTAGGGATCCTTTTTTCAATCGCGAGCGACTCGATGGTTGGGTGGGGCTTCATAAGGAAAATTTTCTCAACAGGAACCCCTTGCTGGAGGGCCCTTTCTGTCTCCCGCTCCCCCTCTATGAGGAAGAGGCCCACTTCATCTCGATAAGATTTTTTTTGGAGTTTGATCAGCTCTTTCATGAAGATAGTTTAGCTTGGTTTTGAATAAGGTTCCAGAGGTATTCCAATAGGGTTTTGGCCGTTTCTTTCATAAGAGCCTCTCTCTCGAGCCCCTCTTTCTTCGGCAAAAGCCCCGAAGAAACGTTTTTACCAAGATGGTAAATAGCATAATAGACGGTCCCGATTTCTTTACTTCCAGTCGGCCCCATCACCCCTGTCAAAGAAGCGACCCATGTGGCATGACTTTTTTTAAAAGCCCCTTCAGCCATTGCCTTAGCAACAGGCTCACTCACAGCCCCATAAAATTTCAAAACATCTTTTGACACTCCGAGAATGCTTTCTTTCCATTCATTCGAATAGGTGACAAACGATCCTAAAAAGTATTCTGAAGCTCCACTCTGCTTCGTGATTTGATAACTGAGAAGCCCCCCTGTACAAGACTCTGCAAATGCTAGCGTCTCTTTAGCATGAAGAAAATGGACGTGAATCTTCTCTTCAATAGGCATGCATTTTCTTTCCTATGCGAGAGGGGGGATGGAGAACACTTTCACGGTAAATCCACTTCATCATCTCCACAAAGAGGATGCTATTTGGAAAATCGGGGTGGCGCCAAACCCTTTGAATCGGGGCATCCCGAGAAGGTGCGAAGATCTGCGGATAAGAAAATTCGAGCCCCCAGAAGGTTTTATCTTTTTGAAATGACATGGGGACGATTCTTCCCCCCTGGGAAGAGAAATGGTAAGGCCTGATCTGAATAAGGGGCTTTTTTGGCCTGAGAAGCACTCTCCCCTGCCCTACATCCATCGCTGTGATGGCATCGGGATCAACACTCATAGCAGATGTTAAAAAAGGGCTGACATATTCTTCTTTGTTTTTCGACTTCTCTAGATATTTCCCATAGGCATCATAAAAATCGCTGAGAGGGATGACCGTATCTTTGGGCTCACAAACAGAGGCGGTATTGTAGAGAACTAAATCAGAAAATCTCTGAAACAGCTCTTGGATCTCTTCTAAGGAAAAAAGGACGGCTACTTTGACGGCCCGCGAGCTAAGCATGGTTTTTTCTTTTCTTTGAACATTAAACCAAATACCCCCAAGAAAATGGCGGCATCGGCGACATTAAAAATTCCATAAGAGTGGCCCCAAAAGGTGAAATGGATCATATCGATCACATAACCATGAACGAGACAGTCAAGGACGTTACAAGCGGCCCCTGCTGTAAGAAGAGAGAGGAAAACAATGCGGGGGCGGGCCATTTTGGCAAAGTAGAGATAGAGAAGCAGTGCCGCTATTGCACCGATCCGGAAGATCAGCAAATAGGGATAATACTCTGCAAACATCCCCCACGCAACCCCACGATTTTCTACATATTGCAAAGAGAGTTCTATGCCCATTTGGCTGTTCCAAATAAACATATCCTGGTGTCCAAGAGCGTATTGCTTAGAAAGAAAATCTAAGAGAAACACCCCTCCAAACACCAGAAAGAACAAACTTTTTCTCACGCGAAAAGCCCTTTTTCTAACTTATCTTGTGAACTCACAGTCATCGTTGCATAAGGGATCGCTTCGAGACGTTTCATCGGTATTTCTTCTCCACTGATATCACAAACGCCGTAAGAGCCTTCATCTAATTTGATGAGAGCGCGATCGATCTGTCTCAAGACATTCATTTCTCGAGAAGAAACTTCAATACTAATCGTGCGACCAAAATCGTCGGTCCCTTCATCAGCATGATGTTGTGATACACCCCTTGCCTCGTCTGGAGATTTTACCTCTTGTGAGGTCCCCTTCAGAGCGAGTGAATGTTGTATTCTTAGTTCTTCGAGACGAGCTCTAAACTTCTCTAACTCAGCTTTTGTAAATCTCATTTCTATTCCTTTACTGTATGAATTTCGTGCATGAGTTCATCAACATCCTTGAATCTTCTATACACACAAGCAAACCGGATATAAGCAACTGTGTCCAATTTTTTCAACCTTTGCATTACAATTTCTCCGATTTCTGTTGTCCCCACCTCTTTCATCTTCTTTTCCATGATCTCTTGGGCAATATCAGAGCCAAGAGCTTGAACCTGTTCATGACTAATACGGGTGTGGCGACAAGCTGCAGCAAGGCCGCGAATGAGCTTGTCCAACTGGAAATCTTCATAAGTGCCGTTTCTCTTCTTCACCTGAATGGTCAAATCGACCGTTTCAAAAGTTGTGAATCGTTTTAAACAAAGCAGGCACTCCCGTCGACGTCGAATCGCGTTGACATCAGATGCGTTTCTCGAATCGGTGACTTTTGACTCACCATGACCACAATAAGGGCATCTCATAAACGGGCGGTCTCCCTGGAGTGGGACCGATTCTACAAAAACCC
>CAZZMO010000025.1:0-16665 GCA_964655475.1 uncultured bacterium | reverse complement strand
TGATTTTAATTACTGATTATTAAGCATTTGTTACTTAATAAAATGTTTACTGATGACGCCTGCTAGCTTCATCATATCGAGGGGATTTGGAGAGCCGAATAGGGCCGCAAGGGCCTTGTCTGGAATGATAAGTCTCTTATTGTTAGGATCTTGAAGTCCTTTTTCTTTGATGTAGTCCCAAAGCTTCTTCGTGACATCGGGGCGAGACATCTCTTTAGCGCCAACGATGGCTGCAAGTTCTTTGCTTAAAGGGTAACTAGGCTGCGTTTTAGCTGCTTTTGCCACTTTAGTAGAGGCTTTTTTCTCCCCTTTTGCAGCGCTCTTTTTAGCCCCTTTTTTCGCTGTAGTTTTCTTCCCTTCCTTGGCAGGTGCTTCTTTATTCCCTTTCTTGAATTTCTTCTCGTAGGCAGTTTTAGGGTGGTTTTGGTACTTCTCTTGGAGATCTTCGACACTGTTTGCAATCACATCGCAAGAGGGGAAGTTGGAGCAGGAATAGAAGGTTTTCCCAAAGCGAGAGCGTCTTGCGGCGATCTGCCCATCGCAGCCAATAGCTGGGCAAGGGGGGAGGTTTTGTGCGAGCACTTCTCCCTTTTTCGGGATGTTGACGATCCCCTTACATTCTGGGTATTGAGTACAGCCTAAGAAGATCCCGAAGCGGCTCTTTCTCGGCTTCATGGCAGAATTACATTTTGGGCAGGCCTGATCCCAGTCGAAGTCGGGGGCGTACTCTTCTTTATTAATCGTAAGCTCTTCAAGAGGGGCTGTATATTTGCAGTCAGGATAGTTCGAGCAGCCGTAGAAGTACTTGTCGCGAGACCAGATTTTTTGGAGCTTATTGCCACAGTCTGGGCAAACCATATCGGTCAAAATCTTAGGAACGTGGGCCTCTTTTTCCGCCTTTTCCACCTTAGGGAAGAAGGCTGTCCAGAACTCTTTTAAGAATTCCTTCCAGTCCACATCAGTCTCTGCAATCTTATCGAGCTCATTTTCCATCTTGGCGGTAAAGCCGATATCCATGATCGAATCGAAGTTCTCATCGAGCATCTGGACGATGATTTTCCCAAGCTCTGTCGGTTTTAAGCTTCCCTTCTCTTTTGTCGTATAGGCGCGTCCAACAATCTTTTGCATAATGGAGGCGTAAGTGGAAGGTCTTCCAATCCCTGACTTTTCGAGCTCTTTTACGAGAGAGGCTTCTGTGTAGCGTGGAGGTGGCTTCGTGAAAGATTGAGTAGAAATGGTCTGGTTGAGCTTCAAGCGGTCCCCTTCCTCAAGTGGTGGGAGGGTCCGATCCTCTTCACCTTGCTCTCCCTCATCTTCTTTCTCTTGATAGAGGGCGAGGTAGCCAGCAAACTTGATAACAGATCCAGAGGCCCTTAAAAGAATGCTCTGAGAGGCTCTGATATTCGCGCTGACCGTGTCGTAGATCGCAGGGTTCATTTGGGAGGCGACAAAGCGCTTCCAGATGAGAGAATAGAGTTTATATTCATCATGAGATAGGTGGGATCTGATCTGGTCAGGGGTGTAATTCGTATTTGTTGGTCTGATCGCCTCATGAGCGTCCTGGACATTCTTTTTGCTCGTGTAGTGGATCCCGCTGCTTGGGAGGTAATCAGGTCCGAACGTCTTGCTAATGAAGGAGCGAACAGCAGTGATTGCCTCAGGGGCGCTTCTTACCGAGTCGGTACGCATATAGGTGATCAAACCTTCATGCCCTTCTGATCCGAGCTCCACCCCTTCGTAGAGGGACTGGGCGATGTTCATCGTTCGAGAAGCTGAAAATCCGTAGTGTCTCGCTGCTTCTTGCTGGAGCGTCGAGGTGATGAAAGGGGGTGGTGGGGTTCTTTTCTTCTCTTTTCTCTCCACCTTTTCGACGACGTAGTTCCCTTTTTTAAGCTCCTCTTCGATCCTTTTTGCGGTCTTTTCGTCAGGGATGAGGAAGACCTCTTTCCCAGGGGCTGCTTCTTTTTCTACCCGTTTATCATCAACGGAATAGATGTGCGCTTCAAAGCTCTTCTTTCCTGGTTTTTCGAGGATTGCACCGAGGTTCCAGTATTCAACTGGGTTAAAAGCGTCGATCTCTCTTTCTCTAAGGACTACGAGTTTGAGGGCAACGGACTGCACTCTTCCTGCTGAGAGGGAGCCATCTTTATTCCCTTTCCCAATCTTTCTTTGTAAAATAGGGGAAATCTTATAGCCCACTATCCGGTCGAGAAGACGCCTTGCTTGTTGAGCGTCAACGAGATGCGGGTCAATATCTCTTGGATGTTGGAGTGCCTCTTGGACCGCTTCTTTTGTGATAGAGTTAAATGTAACTCTTTTATAAACAGTGTCTTTTGGGAGAATTTGAGCAATGTGCCATGCAATCGCTTCCCCTTCTCTATCAGGGTCGGGGGAGAGATAGACGATATCTACTTCTTTGGCGGCAGTTTTGAGTTTTTCGATGACATCTTTTTTCCCTTCCATGATCTCATACTGAGGCTCAAAATCATGGTCTACATCGATTCCAAACTTCTTGGCAGGGAGGTCTCTGATGTGGCCAATGGAAGATTCAAAATGGAAATTCCTGGGTAGGAATTTCTTAAGCGTTTTGATCTTCGCAGGGGATTCGACAATGATAAGCGCCTTACTCATAATTTTCTAATACTGTAGAAGCAAATTTTAGAACAATGAGTTTTCCTGGGATCGGGATTTATGACAAGCCTAAAATTGATAATAATTTGTCATAAACTCCTTCCAAGGAGAAGATTTGGGCTTCTGGGCTCATCAAATATTCACGAATATTTTCTACATAATGGGCATGTTCTTCTTCTGACATTCGGGAAATAAAGTCATGAGCCGCTTCGATCGACCCCCCAAACTGTCTCATATCGATGAAGCAGTTCGCCGGGATGTAATCGGTGACGTTTTGAGCCCCAAAATAGATGGGAACACAACCTGCTTGGAAGCAGTCAAAGATCTTTTCTGTGATGTAGCCAGGGATGTCTCGGCTATTTTCAAAGCAGTAGGAGAATTTATAATTTTTGAGGACATCTGCCTTGCTCGGGATAAAGCCTTTGTAATTTTTGTAATTCCCTTTAGACCAGTCTCCTCTGCCATAGAAGTCGAATCCGCAGTAAGGGCGCTTTTCGTAAAAACTGATCACTCTTCTTCTAAGTGAATAAAGCTCTTGAGGATCGGTCGAAGTCCCTGTTCCAGAGATGATACAGGCAAGTTTCTTTTCGCTGTAAGGGGGGAGATGAGAGTTCATGAACTGGTGGACCGGGTAGCAAAACTTGAAAAGTCTTACATTATCAACCATGTCATCTCTGAAGGTAAGAGCCTTTTTGTAGCGGTTGATGACAGACATCTTGTGCTGGTCAGGGATGATGCAAGGGGGCTCCCAAAAGACTCCGATCCTTTTGTAATCAGGGATGGCCCAGAACTTTTTCATATCGATGAAATAGGGGTGGTTCCAGCAGATCACAAATTTGACATCTTCCCGAAATCCTCCGGGGGAATAAGCCTTTCGGATGAGATCAGGATTTCTCGGTAGATCATCCAAAAACGTTTGTCTTACAGTGAATCCCGCCTCTTCGAGCCGATATTGGAGTTTTGGTACGGGGCCAAGAGAGTCGTAGTCCTTCTCGAGAACATTTTTTACGAGCATATGCCCATAGGCCCTAGAATCAGGGATGAATTCGATCACAGGTTTAGCAAGTGCAAAAATGGGGAAGAGCAGCAGTAATCTAATCATTGAGAATGATCTCCGTTATAGTAGTGACAAGATTTTCGACAGTAAATTTTTTCGCCATGTCTGAATTTAAGTAGTGGCGGATGTTTTCAATGTATTCCATGAACTCCCCCTCTTCCATAGCGCTGATGTGCTCATGCACCTCTTCCAAAGAGGCAAATTTCCTCATGTCTATGAAGCAATTTTCAGGGACGTAGTCAGTGATGTTATTCGCTCCGAGATAGATGGGGACCGTGCCCGTTTGGAAACAATCGAAAATCTTTTCAGTGACATATCCTGGGATGTCGCGGCAGTTTTCAAGACAGTAACAAAATTTATACTGCTGCATTACTTCAGATTTGTCGTTTGGAGCCCCTTGAAAGTTTTTCGAATCGTCCTGAGACCAGCCCCTTCCATAGAGATGGAAAAGATCGCTCGGCTTTGTTTCGTAGAAGCGGACAATTTTTTCTCGATAAGAGTAGAGCTCTTTGCTGTGTGTGGAGCTCTTCTTCCCAATCACCATGCAGGAAAGTTTTCGGTTTTGAAAGGGGATGAGGGTTTTTCTCATCGGAAACATCGACGGGTAATACATCTTCACAATATGCTTCCCATCTACTTTCGAATCATCCCAGTGAAGCACCTTGTGAAAATGGTTCATCGCATTTTCTGTGTGTTGAAAAGGGAACACTGTCGGTGGCTCCCAACAAATCAAAATGAGCCGCTCTTTGGGGATCATCAAAAATTTTCTCATCGGAAGGAATGTCGGAATATTGGAACAGATGATGTATTTGACATCTTCTTTAACGCCACCTGGCTCGAAAAAACGGGGGATGATTGTGTGGATGTTCGGTAAATCGTTCAAGAATGTAGCGCATACTTCGTAGTCATGCCCCTGTAGGCGGTATGCGACTTTTCCCCACAAAGAAAGATCCCCATAATCGACATTTTTAAAGTCTTTAGGGATGTTGTAATCAGAGAAAATGGAGTCGGGAATTACCTCAATGATTTGTGTAGCAGATAAAAAAATAGGCAAGAGAAGGAGCGCTACAAGATAGTTTATCATGGCAGAATTTATACCACGATGGTAGATTATACCCAAGAATCTATTGAGGATTTTTAGATATGAAAAAGTTTCTGTTTCTCGCTGTTTATACCCTGTCTCTTTTTGTCCTTGTTGGTGGAAGTTTTACTGTTCACAAAGCGATGAAAAAACATAAATCTAAAGATCTCAATTGGGGAAGGAAAAGCGGGACGAGAGGGACAAAAGTGGAAAAACCCTTCGTCATCACAGTTCCCTCTTATCGAAATGCTGAGTACTACGAGAAAAACCTCCGCTCCATCTTTGAGCAAAAATATTCGAATTACCGAGTCATTTACGTCGATGATGCATCTCCTGATCAAACTTATGAAAAAGTGAAAGAGTATGTGACGGAAGAAGATCAGTGGCACCGCTTTACTCTTTTGAAAAACGAGAAGAATCGAGGGGCGATGTACAACCATGTACAGATGAGCCAGTACTACCGAAATGATGAAATTGTGGTGATGCTCGATGGTGATGATTTTTTTGCATCAGATCACGTTCTTCAAGAGCTCAATCATTACTACGCGAATCCTGATGTCTGGGTCACATATGGTCAATACATCACTTATCCAGACTACAAAATTGGCCTTTGCAAACCGATGCGTTTTTCAGATCTCAAAAAAGGAAACATCAGAGATCTTCCTTGGGTTACATCGGCTCTCCGCACCTTTTATGGTGGCCTTTTCCGACGGATCAATGTGGAAGATTTTCTCTACGAAGGCTCTTTTTTACCGATGTCTTGCGATCTTGCGTACATGTTCCCGATCGTAGAAATGGCGAGAGAGCATGTCTATTTTACACAAGATGTGAGCTACATTTACAATAGAGAAACAGGGCTCAATGACGATATCAGAAGCCGCTCTAAACAAGTCTTTTTTGAAGGGCTCATCCGCGCCAAAAGTCGCTATGCGCCGCTTGCCGAGCATCCGGCAACAGAGAACTTAGAGACAAAGGGATCTTCTCTGGATGTAGTGATTGTTTCTTCTGATCGCCCGTATGAGCTCTCCTCAACTCTCACATCGCTTGAAAATAATCGAGAAGGCATTCAAAACATTTATGTTTTTTACCATCCAAGCCATGTAAAAGAAAAACTACTTTATGATCAATTAGCAGAAGAGTTCAAAGGGGTTTCGTTCATTTCACAAAATGGTCAAGATGGTTTTAGAGAATCGTTTCTCGATGTATTGAATGAGCTTACCACAAAAGAAGTGCTCCTCCTCTCAGAGGGGACAAGGCTCGATGGAGGGATTTCCCTCAAAAAATGTGTCGAAGATTTACAAAGGTCCCATCTTTTTGGCTATTGTCTTCATTTGGAAAAAGAGAAGGCCCTTGATCATCAACATGTATTGCCTATGCATGAACTTGGCAAGGGGATTTATGGTGTTCCTTTCAGCGCAAGTCACCAATTCGCTTTTGAAAAGACCTCTGGCCCTTATGCAATGATTTATCCAAAGCATGTTGTGAAAGAATGGGTCGACAGCATGAAACATCTCACATTAGTCGATTTTCAGAAGAAGTGGCCCTTTCACCACCAAGGGGAAAGTCGAATGGTCCTTTGTCAAGAGCACCTCGGAGTCGATCTCAGCATGAAAGAGCCCTTAGCTATTTGAGCTTTTCATGACCACCTACGATCTATTGCCCCGAGATAGAGAGAGTGAAGAGGAGTATCTTCAAAGACTCCTCTCTAGAGAAAAGAGGTCTCGGGAAAACGGGTACACCCCCCTCTCAGAGCTCTTGAAAGAGAAGAGAGTAGAAACTCTTTTTGGTTTTTCTCCCCGCTTGGCCCCCACCTTTTTTTCTAAGGGTAAGCTTTCTCGATGGATCGGAGGACTTACCTGGATCTTAGAAGATGGAACTCCTGTTGTTGAACTTCAGGATGCGTTTCAGAAAAAAAAGAGCTTCTTTGGCTACTCATTAGAAGAAATAGGAGCTCACGAAGCAGTTCATGTTTTTCGCGCAGATTTTGAAGGGAATCGTTTTGAAGAGATCTTCGCCTATCAAACTTCTCACTCACCCTTGAGACGATTCTTAGGGCCTCTCTTTCGCTCAACTTGGGAGCCTTGGATTTTCATGGTTACGTTGATCCCCCCATGGTTTTCTCTCTATGGCTATTTTGCCCCCCTTCTCTTTTTAATGTTTCAGCTAGGAAGGCTTCTCATCGATCGCTATCGACTTAAAAAAGCAGAGAAAAGTGTGCACTCTCTATTTCCTCGTATGAAAAGTGCCCTTCCTATCTTGGTGAGGATGAGTGAGAAAGAGATTCTTTTCTTTTCTAAGGCTTCTTTTGAAGAGATTAAGGAGTACAGCAATGGCGAGAGTTTACGCTGGCGGCAAATTAAAGAAATTAGTATATGCGGATTATGAGATGGATCGTCATACAAAGATTTCTTGCCCTCATCATCATCATGATTCTCCCTGTCTTCATTCTCAACAACTTTTCTATTCTTCGATCAAAACGGGACATCGCCTCCACTTTCACAACAGAGTTTGTACAACAAGCGCCTGTTGAAGTGGAGAAATCCTTTGTCGTCTTGTTGTCGGTCAGTGATGATTCGAAGATCAGTGAAAAAACCTTGAGCTCGATCTTCAATCAAAACTACGATAATTATCGTATCATATTGATAGACAAGACAGAGCAGCGTGATGTGATCCAGTCGATCTACAAAGTAGCTCGCCGTTACAATAAAGAGCATCTGATCTCGATTGTAAGAGACCACTCTGATGGATTTTACCATGCCATTCATAGCTGCCGAGATGATGAGATCATCGTTCAGATGGATTCAAAAGATTGGCTCGCTCACGAGCATGTTCTTGAGCGGATCAATCAAGTCTATAGCAATGAAGGAGTTTGGCTTACCTATAGCCAATATTTAGAATACCCTTCATGGAAAAAGGGGAAAGTCGATCCTTTTATGAAAAAGACCCTTCGAAAGACCCCTTCTTCAAAAATGCCCTGGCTCGTTTCCCCATTTAAAACCTATTATGCTGGGCTTTTTAAACAGCTCCAAGTAGAGAGTCATTTTCTCGACACACTCTATGTTTCACTTGTAGAAGTTTCTGAGAAGCACATCCGCTTTATTGACGATGTCCTTTACGTTCATTCACCATAAACGTAATTAACGAAGGTGTTTGGCAGGGATTCCAAGTTCTTGCCGATACTTGGCGACGGTTCTTCTTTCGATAGGAATCCCTTTTTCTTTCATGAGAAGGCTGAGAGCTCCATCTGAGAGGTTTTTCTCTTTTGCGAGAAGCTCCAAGAGGATCACTTTCGCTTTTTGTGTCGAAAGACCTTCTTGGAGTGGTAGGGAAAAGAGATCTCTTAAGGGTAAGATTCCCCTTGGTGTAGAGATGTACTTTCCAGAAACAGCCCTGGTAATCGTCGACTCAGAAAGGGAGAGGGTGAGAGCCATCTCTTTGAGAAGGAGTGGGGGCATGTAGGGGGTCTCTCCAACGAGATAATTTCCCATATGGACTGTGAGGTAGAGGGTGATGTTCTTCAAGATAAGGGCTCTTCTTTCACAAATGGGGAAAAGCCAATGATCGATTGGCAGATCAGGGGTGGGGATTTCAATATGCCAAACATCTTCTTCTCTCGAGAGAAAAATATCGATGGCGAGAGGAAGTGCATTCCCTTCCATTGATTTTAGAGAGGGGATGTGGAGTGGAAGGATCTCCTCTTGGATGATCTCTTCGACATCCTCTTCAGAGAGGTGGAGCTCTTTTCCAATCTGGGCGTACCGTTTATGGAGAAAATCGTTGTAGTGATCTTCTAAGATGGTATAGGCGATGGAGCCAGGCTTGAGCTGGATGAGGAAGGCTTCTTGAAATGAGGTAGCTCCGATTCCATTTTTAAATGTATTTTGGATGAGGAGAAGAGTGCTTTTAAGTTCCTCATAGTCAAATTCATAATCTTTTGCAAGTTCTTCAATCGATTCTCGTAGAAATCCATTTTTGTCGAAGTGGTGGAAGAGGATTTCTGCCCTCTTTTCCTCTTCTTTAGAGGAGAAAATATCTCGAATCTCTTCAAGAGGGGAAGGATCTGGAGCAGGAATATCGAAAGGGGCGAGACTAGAGGCTTTTGTGAGGGGGAAATCCCAATCGGGGACTTCTGATGCGATGTATTCCTCCATCTCTGTGATCGGAAGAGAGAGGATATGGATCGCCTGCTGCATTTCGTATGAAAAATGCAGAGCCGTTTTGAGCTTCATTTCCAGAGAGGGTTTCATCCCTTCCCTATAACGGAAAAAAGGTTAATCTTGGAGAGAAAGTTTGGCGTATTTAAGAGCTAATGTTTTGAGCTCTTTATCTTCAAAGAAGTAGATGTCTAATGTAGGGCCAATCGACGTTTCTTGTCTCTTTCTGATGATCCCTTTGCCAAAGGTTTTATGAAAGACGTTCGCCCCCGGGACAAAATCTTGGGGAGGAAGTGGCTCTTCCCGTTCCTCTTCTGCTTCTTCTACTTCTTGAAGCTCTTTGAGAAACCTCGAAGTCTTCATTACTCTTGGGACACCAAAGAGATAGCGGTACTGAGAAGCAGTGAGATAGAGATATTTTCTCGCTCTTGTGATCCCAACGTAGCAGAGTCTTCTCTCTTCTTGTAGAGCCATTGGATCATCTCTTGAATTCGCATGGGGGAAGAGATCTTCTTCCATGCCAACCAAGAAACAGAGGAGAAACTCGAGCCCTTTACTGTTGTGAATCGTCATCAAACGGATCTTCTCTTGATCAAACTCCCCTTCATCGAGAGAGGATTGAAGAGAAATTTCTTCGAGAAATTTCGAAAGGCTCACCTCTTCTCGATCTTCTTCCCATTCTGCTGCCTTTGCAACGAGTTCCTCTACGTTCTCTTTTCGATCGGCGTAGGTTTCTGGATCCTCTTTCAAATGACTTAGGTACTGAGATTTAATGATGAGCGTTTTGATGAGCTCCTCAAGAGAGTTTGTCTCAAGAGAGACTTCATCTAAAAGGCGGACGTAGGAAGAAAGGGCCTCTCTCTGTTTTGGAGGTAAGGTAGTTGTCTGAACGATTTCTCGACAATAGCTGAGGATCGGGAGCCTTGCCATTTCACTTCCGAGTTTTAGATTCTCTACCGCTTTTGGTCCCATACCCCGTTTCGGGATGTTGATGGTGCGGGCAAAAGCGACAAAGTCTGCAGGGGAGACGAGAAGGCGGAGGAAAGCGAGGATGTCCTTGATCTCTTTTCGTTGGTAGAAGGAAAGGCCTCCTACGATTGTGTAGGGGACCTTTTCTCGAAGAAGGGCATCTTCAAAAGAGCGGGACTGAGCGTTTGTGCGATAAAAAATGGCAGTCTCTGAAAGGGGAATCTTCTCCATTTGTCGATACTTGAGGGCCATCCTCACGACAAAGCTTGCCTCTTCCCGATCAGAGGGGAAGATTTTGACTGCAATTTTCTCCCCATCACCAAGAGCGCTCCAGAGGTTTTTTTCGTAAGGGCGGTCATTTTTTTGGATGAGTCGATTGGCAGCTGACAAAATGTGATTCGTCGATCGGTAGTTTTGGTCGAGGGTAACCACTTTGGCGCCAGGGAAGTCTTTTTCAAAATTCAAAATGTTCCTGATATTGGCGCCTCGCCAAGAGTATATCGATTGGTCAGGGTCTCCCACGACGAAGATGTTCTTTCTCTCACCCGCTAAGAGCTTGGCCATGAGATACTGTGCTTCATTGGTATCTTGATACTCATCAATGAGGAGGAAAGAGAAGCGGTTTTGATAGTAGTTCAAGACTGTTGAGTGGGTCTGCCAAAGTTTTACCGTTAAGAAGAGGAGATCGTCAAAATCGAGGGCGTTATAGGAGAAGAGTTTATCTTGATAGAGTTTGTAGACATGACCTGTATTCCCTCCCACTTCTTCTGGGGAGAGGAAGGCGTTTTTCGCCTCTGAAATCGCATGTTTTAGTTGTTTTGCATCCCCTTCAGGATAAACCTCTTTCAAAAGGGAGAGGGAATCTTGCTCATCATAAATTGAGAAGCTCTGCTGAAAGCCGAGGTGGTGGATCGATTCGCGAAGGATTCTCGCTGCAAAAGAGTGAAATGTGGTGACGAGGACGTTTTGACGGGTGAGCCCCTTCACACGAGAAGACATCTCTTCAGCCGCTTTATTCGTAAATGTCACAGCGACGATTTCAGAAGAGGGGACTCCTATCTCGAGGAGATGGACGATCCGGTTTGTCACGATGCGCGTTTTACCGCTTCCAGCGCCAGCCAGCACGAGAAGGGGACCTTCAACGTGTTCTACTGCTTCTTGCTGTTTCGAGTTGAGTGTTTCTTGCATAGACAATCGAGAATAACTGTGATACGATTTTTCCATGAAGCGATTTCTTCTTCTTCTCTTCGTTACAAGGGTTTGGAGCGCCCAAATCACGGTAGGCCTCGATGTCTTTTTTGACGATGGACATGACGCTCTCTTGAAAGGAAAACGTGTTGGGTTGATCACCAATCACACGGGTGTGAATCGGGACTATCAGTTGGCCTCGACTCTCATGGCTGCAAAAGATCGCCCCTTTTTACTCAAAGCATTTTTCGCTCCAGAGCATGGGCTTACAGGAAAAGCCTACGCGGCTGAACATATCAAGAATGAAGAAGGTCAAGTCCCCATCTATAGTCTCCATGGAGATACCAGGCGCCCTACGAAAGAGATGCTCAAAGATCTCGATGTTTTGATTTTCGACATACAAGATAACGGCTGCCGTGGCTACACATACGCAACGACTCTCTACTACGTCATGGAAGAAGCGGCGAAAAATGGGAAGGAAGTGTGGGTGCTCGATCGCCCTAATCCTCTCGGTGGTCTTCTCGTCGATGGTCCTATGCTCGAAGAGGCCTCCCGCTCGTTTATCGGTTATGTGAATGTCCCTTACTGCCATGGAATGACGATTGGTGAGCTTGCAAAATTTTTCAATGGGGAATATCAGATCAACTGTAAATTGAAAGTGGTCCCGATGAAGGGTTGGAAGAGGGACATGATCTATCAAGATACAGGACTCATTTGGGTCCCCTTAAGTCCTCATATGCCTGAATCAGACACCCCTTTTTACAGTGCATCAACGGGGATTTTAGGAGAGCTTGGACTCGTCAGCATTGGTGTTGGTTATACTCTCCCTTTCAAAATCATCGGAGCTCCTTGGGTCAACGCAGAAGAGTTTGCCCGTCAGCTGAATGCTCAAAAGATGCCAGGGGTTTGGTTTTCCCCTTTTCACTTTCGCCCTTTCTATGGCTTATTCAAGGATAAAGATTGCCAGGGGGTGAAGATTCACATTCTCAATCACCACCATTACAAGCCTCTCATGGTGCAGTACTTCTTGATTGGTCTTCTCAAAAGCATGTATCCTGATCAAATCAATCAAATACTGAAAGATCTTCCGAAGAACAAGAAGCACCTCTTTTGTCTCGCAAATGGCAACACCGAGATGCTCAAGATGATTGAGAATGAAAAGTTCGTCTCTTGGAAGTTGATCGAGTATCAAAAAGGGGAGAGAGAGCAGTTTCTTCTCAAGCGAAAAAAGTATCTTTTCCCTCAGTATAACTAATTTTAGCGCTTAATCTTATCAAGTGCTAATTCGTTGACAAAAAACCTTTCCTGTCCTAGCATGTTATCACAAAATAAGGAGCTGATCATGGCAAAAAAAATCGCAAAAGAACAAGCTGCAAGAGGACACATTCTCTCTGGAGTCAAGAAATTAGCAAGAGCTGTTAAAGCGACACTCGGACCTGGTGGAAGAAATGTTTTATTGGAAAAATCTTTTGGTCCTCCTTTGTCGACAAAGGATGGCGTCAGCGTTGCCAAAGAAATCCGCTTAAAAGATAAATTTGAGAACATGGGAGCTCAGCTCGTCGCGATTGCCGCTTCCAAAACAAATGACAAGGCAGGAGATGGAACGACAACTGCCGTTACACTGACTGAAGCGATCTACAAAGAGGGACTCCGATTCATCGAAGCAGGTGCTGATCCACTTCAGATCAAGAAAGGGATGGATAAAGCGCTGAAAGAAGTCCTTCACCACCTCGAAAGAAGTGCAATTCCTGTAGCATCTCGCGATGAAATTGCGCAAGTCGCTGCTATCTCTGCAAATAACGACAAACATATCGGCAATTTGATCGCAGATGCGATGGAGAAAGTAGGAAAGGATGGAACGATCACTGTTGAAGAAGCAAAAGGGATCGAGACTGTCGTCGATGTCGTAGAAGGGATGCAATTTGATAAAGGCTATCTCTCACCTTATTTTGTCACAAATCCAGACAAGATGGTTGCAGAGCTCAAAGATGCTTACGTATTCATCACAGACATCAAGATCTCATCGATTCAGCAGATGGTCCCTGTGCTCGAAATGATCGCTGCTCTAAAGGGGAAAAGACCTTGCTTGATCATTGCAGAAGACATCGATTCAGATGCACTCACAACACTCGTTGTCAACAAGCTTAAAGGGAACCTCTCTGTTTGTGCAGTAAAAGCGCCAGCGTTTGGAGATCGAAAAAAAGCGATGCTCGCTGATATCGCGATCTTGACAGGAGCAACTCTCATTTCTGAAGAGACGGGATACGACTTAGAAAAAGTAATGCCAGAGCATTTAGGCGCTGCTGCAACGATCACAGTGAGCAAAGAAGATACAGTGATCAGCGGCGGTAAAGGGGCTAGCCATGTCATTAAAGGGCGTATCGAAGCAATCAGAAGAGAAATCCAAAATTCCACCTCTGATTACGATAAAGAAAAACTGCAAGAGAGACTTGCAAAACTTTCTGGTGGTGTTGCGGTCATCCAAGTGGGCGCTCCGACTGAAGCAGAGATGAAAGAGATTAAAGATCGGGTAGAAGATGCTCTTCATGCCACAAAAGCTGCGGGAGAAAGTGGTATTGTTGCAGGAGGGGGAACAGCTCTCATCCGTGCAGAACCTCTTTTAAAAGAGCTTAAACTTCCTGGAGATGAAGCTCTAGGGGTTCAGATCCTCTTAAAAGCTTTGAGAGCTCCAACGACAACGATTGCTTTCAACGCAGGTGTGAATGGTGATGTCGTTGCAGAAAAAGTCGCTTCCCTCTCAGGGAATCAGGGCTACAACGCTCTTACAGAAACTTATGAAGATCTCGTTCAATCAGGTGTGATTGATCCAGTAGAGGTGACAAAACAAGCCCTTTGTAACGCTGTCTCCATCGCAAGCATGCTTCTCACAGTAGAAGTCATGATCACCGATGAGCCAGAAGAAAAAGGGGCAGGCCACGATCATCAGGGTCATGATCCAATGCATGGCATGGGCGGTATGGGCGGCATGCCAGGCATGGGAATGATGTAAAACCGTTAGGCAAATAGCTCAAATTTAAAGAAGGAAGGGCTTTTCTCAACAGCAGTCACTGACTGAGGAGAGTCCTCTTCTTTTTTCTTTCTTCTCTTCGCAATAAATTCAGGTACAGGAATAGTCAGCTCTCTTAATTTGGAAAGCATCCCTTTCTTAGGAGGCGGAGCTTCGGCAGGTAGGACTAATTCTTCTACCACTTCTTGCACTACTTCTTCTTTTTGTGGTTCTTCTACTGGGGTGAGCTGTCTGATGAAATGGTCGAATAATTGTCCTCGGATGACCTTTTCTCCACTTTTGTAAGGAGCGTAGCCTTCTGCATGTTCAATACTTTTTCTCGCTTCTCTCCCAAATTCTTTTTCAATAAAGCGAAGACACATTTTGTTAAAAGTCTGGATCGCTTTTGGATCAAGGGCTCCTAGAGCGAGGTCTTCTTTTGGGTGGAGATCGATCAACATGGTTCTGATTCCCATAGCGTTGAATCTTCCTACGAGTCCTTCACTTTCCATATCTCTCATCATCGCAACGAAAGGGGTTGTTGAGGATTCATACTCAGAACAAAATGTGATGAAATTAGGGTGTTTTTTGAAGGAGAGGTCTTCATTTAGAAGGCGAGGAAGGTGGATTCCACCCTTGTAAAGTTTTCTTCCGACACACTTTGTGGCAATCACTTTCAACCTTGTACAGGCGCCGAACGCTTGGATCGTCTCTAAAGCTGATTTTAAACTTTCTTCCGCTTTTTTGTAGGAGTTGATTTTTGCTTTTGAGGGTTTCGATGTAAATATACGAATGTAGAAAGGGAGCTCCTTATAACTAGATCTCTCTATTTGTAAATCTAAAAGTCTCGATTTAACTTTCGTGCTAAAAGAGGAGATGCTTGCCTCAAGCTGTCGGATTTTCTGGTTTTGCTCCGCTACAGGGAGGAGCTGCCAATTCGTGTGAAAGGCGTCACTATTGATGAAATCTCCAATTTGAATGGCGACTGCTGCCTTTGAATAGGAGCCCACTTTTTCTCTTGTCCAAAACGACACTCGGGAGAGTTTTGTTGTTTCAGAGGAGTAGTTTCTTGAGAAGAGCCCATCTGTTGAGATAGGTGAGTCGTCCCCTTTGTACTCAGAGCTTTTACCGATCAAATGATCGATCTGTAAAAGAAATGTAGGGTTTATAGTTGTATCTTGAATCATGATCATTCATCTCCTTCAATGTCAAGGATAGCCTTAAATTTTGTTCCGACCCTTTCTTCTCGAAGAGAGTCGTAGATTTTTTTCATGCCTAAATTGGGGCATTTCCATTGTTTTGCTTTTTCAGCCATCGAACGGATCCCTAAATTAGGACATTCGATCTGAGAGAGAGAGGTTGCCAGTTTTTTCATTCCTGAATCAGGGCAAGAAACAGCTGGGGGAGTATCTTCTCGCTCCTCTTCTGTTGAATCAGAGGTCATAGAGGCTGTTTCGATGCTAGCAACTTCCACCTCTTCTTGCTGCTTTACAAGAGGAGCGGCTCTTTTTTCAGCTGCCTCTGCTTGTATTTTCTTTTTCATTTTTTCCAAGGACATAACGAGCCTATGGAAGATGAGACCTGTAATGACTGAATAGGTGAGCCCCTCTGTGATGGTGAAGGTTCCTGCCAAAAAGGAAGCCATTTCCTTTTGATCCACTACTGTATGAACGAGGTGGCGTCCAAAGCGATTTTCAAGATAGCTCATGCAGGCGAAGTTAAATTTTTTAATCTCCTCTTGATCAAGTATCCCTAAAAAATCCTCATCTGATGCGCCAATGTCAGAAAGGTTGTAGAGCTGCTCTCTCAAGGGTGCAATGAGGTCTTTCCCGTAGGGTTGAGCTTCTAGTTGACGCACCATGGCGAGAAAAGGGGTCGTAGAGATTTTCTTCGTACCAAGGTAGTCTGCAAAATCCATGTGCCTTTTAAAAGAAGGATCTGCTTGAAATAGGATATGAATATCTCTTTCTTGAGCTGAAAGAGGAACAACCATGACAGGAGTTTCGATGGTTTTTTGTAGTCTAGCACTCTCTCCTAGCTCTCTCAATGTTTTGAGGGCCTTAGATAGAGTTTCTGATGCACCTCGATATGCGGCAATTTCCTTTGAAGAGGGTTTACTATAAAAAAAGCGCTTAAAGGGGTTCATCTGTTCAACGGCAATTCGCTTCCCCTCTAACGCTTTGAGTTTTTTCTCAGTGTTCACTTGTAGATTAAGGATCGACTTTTCGAGGCGATAGATCCGGTCGAGCTGCTCATTGGGTGAAAAATAGCTCCAGTTGATCTTAAAAACGGGGTTTTGAATGAAATCTCCGACTTTTTGGGCTGTGTGAGCCTCAGCAAGGGAGCGCATCTTCCTATGTGCCCATCTGGAGAGCCTTTCAAGTTTTGATGGGCTGGGAGGCTCAATTCTTGCAAAATTCTCATCGGTAGGGGAGATAGGGGTGTTATCTGCCACATATTTTGACCCCTTCCCCATGAGGTTATCCACCTTCAAAAGGAAGTCCCCATCTATTAAGGGGGATATAATTGTATCAATTGACATAGTATCATCTACTTAAATAATAAAAACTATAATATT
>CAZZMO010000024.1:0-18880 GCA_964655475.1 uncultured bacterium | reverse complement strand
ACAAAACTGTTAATAATAATTTCATAATTATCACTAACAAAAAATAATAAATAATTATGAAAAAAATAAATAATCGTATTCCGCATGAGTTTTTTATTACTAAGGGTGTCGGTCAAAGTGATATCACGATCCATGCAGGGAGCCATGGGCTCGCTATGCAGGCAGCTGGTATCGATCGTTACAATTTGATGTTCTACAAGCCAGCTCTACCGGTCGGGGCTAAAGAAATTCGTCATCCAGGAAGAGATGCATTTCCTCTCGGATCGGTTATGGAAACAATTCATGCCGTATCACACGCAAAACAAGGTGAAAGGGCTACAGCGGGTCTTATTTATGCTAATCTCAAAGATCGACAAACAGGTGAAGAAATTGGTGGTCTCATTTGTGACTACAACGGACACCTTGGTGAGGAAGAAGCGAAACATGAACTCAAACAGATGTTCATGGAGCTCTACCAGTCTGCTTATGCAGCAAGATACGATTATTTCAATCTGAATACTCTCGTAGAAACGGTGGTTGCTGAGAAAAGGTACGCGAGTGTTCTTGTCGCAATGTGTTTTACCAATTCTTTAATCGAGGAAGCGGTCTCTACAGAATGTGATGTTCCATTTCTCGGAATTCAACATGCGTTTGAGGAAGCAGAAAACACCCTCATCCCTGTCCCTTTTGATGCGACCTCCTCATGGTTAAAAGGGACAGATCGGGGCCCAAGAGCGATCTTACACGCATCGAATGCTTTGGAAGATTTCGACATCGAAACTGGGCTTGTTTTATCGAAAAAAGGCTTCCACACAATGCCAGCTGTGATCAAGTCTGAGCCTGAAAAAATGCTCGAGCAGGTGCAAAGGCATGTGGCAAGAAGCTTAAAAAATGGGAAGCTCCCTTGCGTCATCGGGGGTAATCATACCATTTCACTCGGAGCTGTTAACGCGGTATTGGCTGAATATCCTGATGTTTCGGTTCTTCATATCGACGCTCATACTGACTATCGTGATGAGTATCAAGGGAGTAAGTATAGCCATGCTTCAGTGATGAGAAGAGTGGGTGAAAAGTGTGACAATGTGGTATCTGTAGGTGTCCGCTCCACATCACAAGAAGAGCAAGCCTTCTTAAAGCCAGAAAAGGTTTTTTACGCTGGAGATATCATGAAGCAGCCTAAAGATTGGAATGATTGGATTGATGAGATTACTCATGAGCTCGATCCAGATGTATACATCTCCATCGATTTGGATGCGTTTGATCCTGCAGAGATTCCTGCCGTATCGACTCCAGAGCCAGGTGGCCTTTCTTGGGCCTTTGTCACAACGCTTATTAAGGCAGTGGCAAAACATCACAATGTCGTAGGATTTGATGTGGTAGAGCTCTGTCCCAATCGTTATCTTAGAGCTTCTGATTTTACTGCAGCAAAGTTGATTTATAACACCTTTGCCTACGTCCATCAGTACAAAAAGAAATAAAAGTGGCGGATAAACCTCTCCTTGTTAGAGACTGTCGTAGAGATTATGACTACAAGGAGAGGTGTTATGAAATATTGGATTTATACTATTTTTGCCATTTCTTGCGCTCGAGCAGAAATTCATGAAATTCGGGAAATCAAAGAACTTGAAAATTATCTAGATCATGATCAATTAGTGATTTATGATCTTGATCACACGCTGATCCACCTTGTGCAGACTTTTGGAAACGATCATTGGTTTCAACACCGATATGAATCTTACAAAAAAAGTGGCCTTTCTAAAGAGGAAGCAATCAAAAAAACTCTCTTTGAATGGGAATCTGTGCAGAGACTCTCTGAAGTAAAGCTTGTGGAATCTTATATCAAAGAACAAATTGCGAAGCTTCAGGCGCAAAATCGCCATGTAATGGGGCTCACGACAAGAGGGCTTGGTATGGTGGAAAGATCTCTAGATCAGCTGAAAACTCTTGGGGTCCATCTGGAAAAAACGGCGCCATCTGCTCAGGATGTCTATATTCTCAATCCTTGGGGAACGCTTTATCGAGATGGGGTCTATTTTACTGCAGCTTCCCACAAAGGAAAAGGGCTATTCCAACTTTTAGAGAGTGTTGGATTTCAGCCAAAAAAGATCCTATTTGTGAATGACAAGAAAGATCATTTGGAGCAGATCGAGGAGATTTGTCTGGAGAGAAAGATCCCTTTCACAGGTCTTCGCTATGGCTTTCTTGATGATGTTGTCTCTCATGTCGATCACAAGATGGTTACGGTTCAACAACAACATTTCGGAAAGATTCTCGCGGATGATGTCGCGAAAAAGATTGCCCAGGAAGGGACTTGAACCCCCACGCCTTGCGGCACCAGATCCTAAGTCTGGCGTGTCTGCCATTTCACCACCTGGGCATGGGGGAAATTTTCTCTCTTGAGTGCTTTTTCGTCAAGAAATATACTGTATGGAAAAAAAACAGTATTTTCTATGAGACAGCAAGATCTTCGTTATCCTTACTCCTTTGCAGAAAGGAAGCCTATTTTTCACAACCAAGTTTTATTCATCCCGCGCCATTATTCTCTTCACGAAGAGTGGAAAGAGGAGCTTTTAGCTCAAGATCGACCTATTTTTGTCGAATTTTGTAGCGGCAATGGTGAATGGATCATCAATAAAGCCCTCGAATATCCCGATATCCAATGGGTAGCCGTGGAGAAAAAATTTGACCGCATCAGAAAAATATGGGTGAAAAAAGAGCAAAAAGGGCTCAAAAATCTCTTGATCGTGGCGGGGGAAGCTGAAACTTATGCACAGTTTTACCTCAAAGAGGGGAGTGTTGATCAAATTTTCGTCAATTTCCCCGACCCTTGGCCTAAAGATCGCCATGCTAAGCATAGATTAATTCAAACTCCATTTATGGACACGCTGGCTCATTGCATGAAGCAGAGTGGCATTTTTACTCTTGTCACAGATGATGTCCCTTACCGGAATCAAGTTATTGATGTTTTATCAGAGCACCCCCTGTTTTCTCCCCAGGAGGTCAATCATGAAGGTTATGGAAGCTCCTATTTCCACCGCCTTTGGGTAGAAAAAGGGAGAGATATCCACTACATACGGTATCAAAGAACATGAAAATAGACCTTTCTCTCAACGCTTCTCTCGATTTTTCACCCCTGTTAAAGGAAGAAAAGCTCACCTTATTAGAAATAGATTTTGATTTTGACCTGACAGGTTCGCTATTTTCGAACCCTCTCCGCCTTTCTAGTTATCAAATGGCGATGAAGGAGCTTTCTGCCCAAGTGCTAGAGGTGAGAAAAGAGGAGATTCAAGGGATTTCCCTTTATCATGGGGGAAGTGATCTTTCCCATATACTAGGTACGAGTGAAGAGCTCTTCATGATGTACCAAGAATGGCTCGATGGAAGGGAAGACCGTCCTTTTGAAAGGGAGCTCTTTTCAATGAGCATTTTTATTGAATTTCTCCATAGATTGGGCTCG
The DNA here is from genome assembly GCA_964655475.1 of uncultured bacterium. Lineage (GTDB taxonomy): Bacteria > Chlamydiota > Chlamydiia > Chlamydiales > VGMA01 > VGMA01. Next base: position 15,444 of record CAZZMO010000024.1, on the reverse strand, counting down.
ATTGTTCCTGAAACCATTCCCCTTTACGTCTCTTTTTACCTATCCCATCCTTACAGGCTTTCTGAAATTGCTACCCTGTTCTCCAAAGAGAGGTTCCTCCATTTACAGGTTCGGGTTGAAAACTGCCCCCTATCTTTTGAGGGGGAATGCCTTTGGGGGGTGATTTTACCTCAAGAGCACCTCATCGACTATGAGCTATTGGATGAGATGCTTAAAGCACTTCTTGTTAAAACAGAGACATTTCGGGTATTGCCTGAGGCTATGGTGAGTGATATGTGGCACGGGCTGGAATATATCCTATTTAGCTCAAAGTGCTTAACGAGAGAAGGGGAGAGGATGCTTCAAGGTTTCAATGCGGCTGGTGGTAAGGCTTATTATTATGATGAAGGCGTTGGACTTCATGATGAAGAGAGATTCGGGGTAGAGGGATTTGAACCCCCGACCTACTGCTCCCAAAGCAGCCGCGCTAGCCAAACTGCGCTATACCCCGAAACATGGCGTTAAGTATAAGAAAAGCTTGGATTACAATCAAGAAACTTAAAAAATATTGCTATTTTCTCTGATTTTTTGGAATAACCATGGTAAAAGGAGTCCTCGATGAACTTTCAAAATTTCATATCTACCAAGAAACTACAAGAGTTAGCGAAAAAAGCCCCAGACCTGACTCAAGCTGATTACCTCAATGCAAAAAGAGTCGATCAAATGGTTGTGACGGGGTGTAATTTAAGACTATTATTTGCTACTGAGCGGGTTAACGAAGAAATTATTAGCTCTCTTTGCGATCTTGCAGAAGAGTCGAATGCTGCCAAAAAGATGGCCAAAATCCAAAGTATGGAGATGGTCAACTATATTCAAGGGTATGCAAGCGAAAACCGTGCTGCAGGTCATACCGCTATGAGAGCTTTCTTTAACGACAAGAATCTCACTAGAGAAGCGAGAGAAGCTTCTGATGCGGCGTGGCGTGAGATGGAAAAATTCCGCAACTTTAACAAGAAGTGGGAAGGTAAGTATAGCGATGTAATCGTGTTAGGGATCGGGGGATCTTATCTTGGAACGCAAGCTGTCTATAACGCTCTCAAACCTTACCAAAAGACGAAGACCCGCCTCCATTTCATTTCGAATGTCGACCCAGATAACATGGCTTCTGTCATTAAAGATGTCGATCTCAAGAGAACTTTGGTAGTTGTGGTTTCTAAGTCTGGCTCTACATTAGAGATTGTTTCGAACGAAGAGTGTCTCCGTCAGTACTTTAAGGCTGAAGGGGTCAATGCAAAAGAACACTTTGTCTGTGTGACAGGTCAAGGGAGCCCACTAGACAACCCAGAACACTACCTCGAGTCTTTCTATATGTGGGACTTTGTTGGTGGTCGTTACTCCGTTTCTTCCATGGTTGGGGTAGTACCTCTTGGCCTCACTTTAGGTTTTGATGTCGTCTGGCAGTTTTTGCAAGGGATGAATGAGATGGATCAGCATGTGCTTGAACCCAACCCTTGGAAAAACATCGCGTTGATGTCAGCTTTACTCGATGTGTGGAACCGCAATTTCTTGAATAGACCCAATTTAGCGATCATCCCTTACGCTCACGGTATGAGCCGATTCCCTGCACATTTACAGCAGTTGATTATGGAATCAAATGGTAAGCACGTATCGCAGCAAGGGGAGCTCATTAACTACGGCACTTCGCAAACGATTTTTGGAGAACCTGGAACCGATTCACAACACTCTTTCTTCCAGTGTCTCCATCAGGGAACGGACGTTGTTCCTGTGGAGTTCATCGGTTTTAGAGATTCTCAGGCAAATTTCGATCGAGAGATCATGGATACGACTCAAAGAGAAAAGCTCAATGCCAACCTCTTTGCTCAGGCGATCGCTTTGGCGACTGGGAAAAATGATGACAATAGAAACCGTCAGTTCGCTGGAAACCGCCCAAGTCGCATTTTATTTGGTAAGCAATTAACACCAAACATATTAGGTCAAATTCTTGCTTATTATGAACATAAGACAGCTTTTGCTGGTGCGATCTGGCAGATCAATTCTTTTGACCAAGAAGGGGTTCAGCTAGGGAAGAAACTCGCTCTTTCAATCATCGATCTCTACAAAAGAAGAAACCACAAGAAGAGTGGAGCAACACCGATCCCAAGTCAAAGAGAGCTTCCTGTTGCTGAAGCGTTCATGAAACATGTTGACACTCTAGAAGTGCCCCATGTGAAAGTCGAATATGATGTCCTGAAACGTCAAGCGCAGTAGGTGTGGTTACAAAGACTTGCCCCATGTGGGCAAGTTCTTTCCTAAAAAGGTGATTTCGATTCTCATCTAAATGGATCCCAAAGTCGTCGATGCTCATGATCGGCGTTGTTTGGGATCTTTCTTTTAACAGAGAAAATTCTGCAAGTTTCAGCGCGGCAAGAAGGGAGCGCTTTTGCCCTTCACTTGCATAGGTTTTTGCATTTTGGTTACTGCGCAATATGGTGAAGTCATCCCTGTGGGGCCCATAAAGGGTCGTTTTCATCTCCATCTCTCGAGGTCTAGACTTTTTCCAGTGCTCTCGAAACCCTTCACTAAGAGATGGGTGGTATTGCAGCTCTAGTTCTTCATCTTGTGGAACGAGCCTTTTATAATAAGGGGTCATTCGGGATGAAAGCTCAGATAAGAGGGTTCTTCTCGCATCGACTAAAAAGAGGGCTGATGTTTCCATCTCAGCTTCCCAGATCTCCAGCGTATCGAGTTTTTTTGCTTTGAGTAGGGCGTTTCGATGAGCAAGAGCTTTTGCATAGCGGGTGAGATGAAACGCGTAGCGGGGATTTACTTGAGCGATGTGGAGGTTCATAAAGCGGCGTCTGATCGATGGAGCGCCGATGATCATCTCAATATCTAAAGGGGAGTGGATCGTATGGGGGATGAGACCTAGCAGTGCATTACAGGGGGTGTCGTTATGAAAGATCTTCTTTTCACCATCAGCAAAGTGGATCTTTAATGTTTGTTCGATCCCTTCACTTTCGAAGAGAGCCTCTACAGAAAAGTGATCAGATCCTTGACGGATGAGCTCTTTCATGTGGTGGGTCCGGAACGATCGTCCGACACTCAAGAGGAAAAGGGCCTCAAGTAGATTGGTCTTCCCATGCCCATTATTTCCTTCAATGCTATTAATTTGATTACCAAAGAGCACTTCGACTCTTTGGTAATTTCTGAAATTGCAAAGTTTAAGAGACTTAAATAAAGCCATTTAGTCTGCACTTAAACGCATAGGCATCAAGATGAACTGCGAATTGGAAGAATCGGTAATCGATCCTGGATTGAAAGAATCAATCACACCAAAATTGACTGCTTCATCTGTGCTGTGGCGCAAAATATCGATAAAGTAGTGGGGATTGAAAGCAATCTCCAATTTATCATTAGAATAGTCGACCGGCATATTGACTCGCCCCTCTCCAATATCGCTATTCGCTGCTTGTAGCTTGAGCTCTCCCTTGTCAAACACTAGTCTGACAGAGTGGCTGATTTCTGATGTAAAGAGGGCCACTTGTTTTAAGAGAGAAATGAGTTCTTCGCGGTGGATTGAAATGCTCTGCATGGCTGCTTTGTTCGGGATGACCCTTTGGAAGTCTGGGAACTGGCCAACGAGGAGCTTGGAGATCATGGTTGTGGAGTTGAGCTCTAGAGCGATCTTGTCATGCATCATGCGAAGGTGCACTTTTTCATCGACATCTAAAAGTCTTGTCATCTCTTCGATCGCTTTTAGGGGAACGATCATGCTGATTTTTTCTGCTGTGTGGAAATCGATCTCATCATAAGTTTTAGCGAGCCTCTTTCCATCGGTACCGACGAGGGTCACTTTTTCATTTTCAATTTCAAAGTAGACGCCGCCCAATACCTGTCTGCTATCGTCTCTTGCACAGGCAAAAGAGGTCTTCATGAAAAGGTCTTTCAATCTTTTGCTGTCGATTTCGAATCCTTCAGCATCGGAGAGGTCTGGGAATGTAGGAAACTCACTCTTATCCATCCCATGGAGGCGGAAGTGGGATGTTCCCGCTGTGATCATGGTAACGCCATCGGTCTTTGATTCTAGGGTGATTTCAGGAACGGTCATTTCTCTGATCAACTGGAAAAATCTCTTTGCAGGGAGGGTAACCGTGCCTTCTTCAAGGACCTTGGCAGGGGATGTGGTTCTCATGCTCACAGTTAGATCAGTTGCGCTGAGAACAATCTCTCCATTTGCGACCTCGAGCAAAATATTCGAAAGGACGGGGATGATTGGCTTAGAAGGAACGATGCTTTGAAGACGACCAATGAGATTGACAAGTTCTAATCTTTGAATGATTGCTTTCATGGAAACCCTTTGTAAAGCTCTAGTTTAAATAAGAATCGGATCATCTGTCAAGGGCTCTTTCGATATCCCTTTTCGCTTCTTTCTTCTTGATGGCAGCTCGTTTGTCGTGAAGTTTTTTTCCGATGCAAACCCCCACTTTGACCTTCACAATCCCTTTCTTGAGATAAAGGGAAAGGGCAATCAAGGTGTATCCCTTGATCTGGGCCATCTTTTTGAGCTTCATGATTTCATATTTGTGGAGAAGGAGCTTGCGATTCCTTCTCTCTTCATGGTTGTGAATATTACCCATGTTGTAAGGGAGAATAGAAGCCTGCTTGAGATACGCTTCCCCCTCAAGAATGTCGACATAATTGTCTTGTAAACTACCATGGGAGTCCCGAAGCGACTTGATCTCCGTTCCGGTCAATACAATACCCGCTTCAATCGTCTCGATCACTTCGTAGTTATGATAGGCGACCCTATTGGAGACCAATTCCCCTTCAACTTTCCTTCCCATACCGCCCAGTATAGCGACTCAGCTGCTTTAACGTAAGTTAAATATTGCAATATATAAGGTATAAAAAATATTTTAACCTTCCCATCAAAAGATGGGAAAGATATTGGCTTCTGGGCTGTTTTGCGTCCACGCAGTGGACTGAAGGGTGTTAGCCCTTCTTACCCGAAGATAAGGCAAAACGGCCTCCATCGTCTAGATCGTTTTTTGGTTAGTCGCGAGGGTGTGCGGCAAGTCGTTTGACGATGTGATAAGATTTGTAGTCGCTGGATGGTTGGAGTTCGAATCTGTAGTTTGCGAGTTCTCTTCTATGAGAGCGGCCTGTTCCGTCAATGAGCATGGCGGCAACGACCATATAAGATTTGACGACAACAGTGTTGAGAGGAAAGTTTATTTCACTTTTTTCTACTCTGGTAACGAGATATGATCCAGGTCTTAGTGCAGTTTCAGCATCTCTATGTATTCTGTATTCTGGTGTGTATGTTACAGAAAATATGGAGTCACTGTAGCAGGGTAAGGAGGAGGTCGCTAGGCGTTCATCGATCCCGTGCAGTCGAAGTTCTTCAGGAGATAGACTGGTTGCTGTATAAAAATTGATTGGATTTAATGACATAATACCTCTTTGTTTTGGGGAATTATATCATATTATGCTGTTTTTATTCAATTAATTAGAAAAAATAGCCTATGATGAGTTTAGCTCCGACTAGGCCAACGAGACCGTAGGCTATATGCTCAAAGATGGGCTTTTTCTCGAGGAGGTTAATCATCATTTTGGAGAAGAATCTCATGGTGACCATTCCTAGAACGCCTGCAACATAAACGATCCAAATTTTTTCCATGGCCATAGAAGGGGGGTAAAAAAGGAGTAAAACGGCAAAGGCGGTCAGAATTGAATCGATGGCGAAGACGATATCAGCTCCTTCGATCAGGAAAACGGTTTTCCAAAAGCCATGTGGCTTATAGTCGATACTGTGGGCTTTTTTTTTGAGGAAGTGGTGGATGGTAATGTAAACAAGGTAAGCGCCCCCTATGAGGACAACCCAGGCAAACTGCAGAAAGAATGCAGCAAACCAGACCACAAGACCTCTTAAGATAAATCCGGTAGAAATCCCAATCCAAATGGCCTTCCCCTGCTGCTCTTTGGGGACTTTTCTTGCTAATACGGCGATAACTGCCGCATTATCAATCGATAAAAAGGCTTCGATAAAAAAGAGGAAAAGGACGATAAGTAGATCTAAAAGCATAATTATTTGTATGGCTATTCAAGAAAAAAAAGTCCAGGCATTAAGAGAAGAGTTTGAAAAGCATGGACTTAGAGAAGTAGACATCGAAGAAAAATTCATCCGGGGGAGTGGCAAAGGGGGACAAAAAATGAATAAAACTTCCTCTACCGTCTACCTAAAACACCTACCTTCAGGGATTGAAATCAAATGTGGGGAAGAGAGAGAGCGTGAAACCAATCGCTTTCTTGCTAGAAGACTCCTCCTTGAAAAGTATAAAGAAGAGGTGCTCCACATTCAAACAGAGAGGCAGCTCCTTGCAGCTAAAGTAAAAAAGCAAAAAGCCCGCAGAAGCCGTAGAAACAAAGCAGAAGAGAATCCCTAACCTTTTTTTCTCTGGGTGATGATTTCATCCAAACGGGTGATGTAGCAAAAGACGCAGGGGATCACGAAGAGGGTAACTGCTTGGGAAAAGAGAAGCCCCCCAACGACGGCCAGGCCAAGTGGCGATCTCCCTTCGGCGACTGTTCCACCGATGCCGAGGGCGATGGGGACAGAGCCCATCATGGCAGCGAGAGTGGTCATGATGATGGGGCGAAATCTGGTTTCGCAGGCTTTATAGGCAGCTTCTTCGATGCTAAGGCCATGTCTAATCTCTTCTAGGGCAAAATCGATCACAAGAATCCCGTTCTTCATCACAATTCCAAGGAGCATGATGATCCCGATGAGGGCATAGATGGAGAGGATTTTGCCAAAAATAAGGAGAGTGATGAGCCCTCCAAGGATAGCAACAGGGATGACAGAGAGGGCTGTGAGTGGGTGGAGGAAGTTTTCATAGAGAATCCCTAAGATGATGTAGATCACGAAAATGGCGACAAAGACGAGGGCGATGAACTGCGCTGATGATTGTTCAAATTCTTCAGTATTTCCAGCGATCATCCCCATCACATCGTCTGGTAACACTTCAGCTGCTAGTTGCTTTACGGCAGCGACCGCTTCGCTGAGTGGAACTCCTGGGGCGTTGTCGAATACGATCGTCACTGAAGGAAGGGCGTTGATGTGGTTCACTGTTTCAGGTCTTGTCACAATTTCTGTATCAATAACGGAATTGACTGCAACATCTCCTGCATAAAGAGTTCCAAGTGCTGAGGGATCGCGATCAAAAGGTTTTTTTGCCTCGAAAATAACATAGTACATATCTTCTGAAGCATTGATCTTAGAGATGTAGGTCTCTCCATAGGCCATGCTGAAGGCTTTTTCAATATCTGTCGCATTCAGGTTGTTGTATGAGTGGGCCTGATCTCTTAATAGCTTGACATATAGAGCGGGTGCGTTTGGTTGGAAATTCGAATTTACGTTAACTAGTTGAGGGAGTTCTTTGAGTTTTGCTAGAAACTCGGTGGCCCCTTTGTAAAGAGAGTCATCATTAAAGCTTTGGAGCATGTATTGATAGTTTGCTTTGCCTGATTGAGAGTCTCCTACTTGCAGGTTAATCAAAGGGTAGGCTTTCATCGCAAAGTTGACTCCAACAACTTTAGCTTGAACCTCTTCATTGAGTTCTCTAATGCATTCCCAGACATCTTTTCTCTCGTCCCGATCGACGAGGTTGATGAAGAAGACTGATTGGTTATCGGTGGGGGTACTTTGTAGTTTGGCAATTGTTTTGACAGAGGGGTGGTTCATGCAGACATTGGTGATTTGACTCATGTACCACTCCATTTTTTCGGGAGAGGTTCCTTCAGGGGTTTGGGCGAAAGCTTGGATGGCTCCAAGATCATCAGGGGGGAGAAATTCCCTTGGCAAGATGACGAGTAAAACGGCTGAGAGGGCAACGCTGATTAAGCTTGCAATGCAAACCCAGAATTTGTGTTTGAGAGCCCATCTCAAGAAATAGAGGTAGACGTTCAACATTTTTTGATTGAGTGAGATTGATATTTTTTCCACTCGGCTCTCTTTTTCTTTGCCGTAAGCGGGGACAAACCGGCTACAGAGCATCGGGGTTAAAGAGAGAGAAATGAAACCTGAAAAAAGGATAGCAATCAGGATCACCGCTGCAAATTCGTGGAAAATCTGACCGATGACTCCCTTCATAAAGAGCATCGGAATGAACACAGCACCGAGGCAAAGGGAAATAGAAATTACAGTAATGATGATTTGTTTTGCGCCACGAATTGAGCCTTCGTAAGGATCAAAACCCTCTTTTTGAACATAGCGGACGATGTTTTCCAAGACCACAATCGCATCATCAATCAAAAATCCGATCGCCAGCGTAATCGCAGAAAGGGAGAGGATATCGATGCTGTAGCCTGCGATGTACATGAAAATAAAGGTTCCAGTCACAGTGATGGGAAGAGTGATCAGGGGGATCAAGCTGTTCTTCATCTTTCCGAGATAGAGATAGACGACGAGAATCACGAGTAGAAAGGCAACAAGAAGGGTGGCTTTTACATCATCCACCGCCTGGATGATCCACTTATCGAGTGCGAATGGCACATCGAGCTGAATCCCTTGAGGAATCTGGGGGAGGAGTTTGGTGATGAGTTTATTGATGTTTTGGCATACTTCTACTGTGTTATAACCGGCCGATCTATAAATTGCTAAAACGGCAGCTTCTTCTCCTTCTGGATATTCTGTTGTGAGCCAGGAGAAGACCTGTTTGTTATTTTGAAGGCTGTCGTAGGCATGGCCGAGATCTTCAAGGCGGACAGGCTCACCGTCGATGTACTTAATGATGAGCTTGTTGTATTCTTTGGCTCTCATGAGCTGACCATCTACAATCGTAGGGATACTCTTGTTGGGTCCGTAGAACTTTCCTGTTGGCTTGATCGGGTTGTCATTTTGAATGGCGGTTGCGACATCAGTCAGTGCGATGTTTTTTGCAGCGCAAGCTTGTGGATCGATCTCAACACGGACGGCGTATGGATAGCCATACATCTGAATATTGGCAACTCCTTCAACGGTTCCAAGCTGTTGCCCTAAGAAATTGAACCCATATTCGTATAAATCCCAAGAGGGGATCGTTGGGGAGTGGAGAACGAGATAAAGAATGGGTGTATCTGAAGGGTTTACTTTTGTGTAGAGAGGACTTTGGGGAAGATCTTGAGGGAGTTGAGCTGTTGCTTTTTGAATCGCTTCTTGCACCTCTTGAGCGGCTACATTGATATCGATATCGAGGTGAAAGACCAAAATAATGCTTGTCGATTCGTAAGTATTTGAAGAGCTTACAAGCTTAATCCCTTGTGTCAACATGAACTGCCTTTCTAGAGGAGAGGAGATCAGTTTTGCCATTTCATCAGGGCTTGCGCCTGGATAACTAACGGTGACTTGAATCGTTGGATAGCTGATTGCGGGGATGCTTGCTACAGGGAGTTTAAAATAGGCAGCTACACCAAAAACGATGAGCGTCACCATGACGAGGGTCGTCATTACAGGGCGTTTGATGAATGGGAGGGAGATGTTCATTGGCTCTCCACGATATTAATAGGGTGTTTCGGGCGGACATTTAGCTGACCTGCTGTGATGACTTTATCACCCAATTTTACACCATTTTTAATTTGTACGAGATTTCCTAAAGTCTCACCAATTTCGATAGGGCGGTATTCAGGAAGACCGCTACTATCGAGAACAAAAATGTAATATCCTTTTTGCCCAATATTCACAGCTTCTTCTGGCACGATGAGTGCGTTTTTTTCTTCATGTAAAATCAGCTGTACTCTGACAAATTGTCCTGGCCAAAAGAGGCTATCGCAATTTTGTAGTTCACCTCGAAGCGGGATCATCCCCGTTTTTTGATCGATCTCATTTTCAATCAAGACAAGCCTTCCAGTGAATGGATCATTTGGACGGTCTGGGAAGGTGATGAGGAGTTCTCTATCATTTTTCTTCTGCTCTCTCATCAGTCTGAGAAAGTCTCTTTCAGGGATAGAAAAGTCGACAAAGATGGGGTCGATTTGTTTGATCGTTAAGAGGGGAGAGCCGTTATTGACAATGAGATTGCCAATATCAATTAAACGCTTGCTCGTCACTCCAGTAAAGGGGGCTTTAATAAAGCAGAAGTCGAGGTTGATCTCTGCTTTTCTGACAGCAGCTTCATTCTTCATGACCTCAGCTTCGTAACTACCACTTTCTGTCATGTATCCTAAGAAATTGAGAGGGGAGACGTATTGGTCAGGGATCAGTCCTTCATACATCCCCACTTTTTCCGTTGCATATTTGAAATTGAGCCGGCTCATTTCGAGATCTGCAATCGCTTTTTCTAAATCAGCTTCATAGGTTCTTGGGTCAATAGTAAAGAGAAGATCCCCTTCTTGGACGATCGATCCCTCTTGGAAATGGACAGTAAGGAGTCTTCCTTCAACCTGCGCCTTGATCTCTGCTGAGTTGTAGGCAACAAAATGACCTACAGCATCAATTTTAATAGGAATCGTTGCTTCGGTGACCGTCGCTATTTTGACGCGAGGGGCTGGAGGTGCTTCTGGAGCCTTTTGAGAACAGGCGGCGAGGAATAGAAGAAGTGGAGTTAGTTTTTGCATAATGTTCCTGTGGCAAAAGTTAAATTCACGATTGAGACAAATAGGTCTCTTTTGGCTTGTACATTTCTCGCTCTCGCATCAGAAAGGGAAGCTTCTGCAGAAAAGAGATCGAGGATATCAATTGTCCCTTGTCGATAGCGGGCAAAGACGGCGGCATATTCTTTTTCTGCTGCTTCTAGGTATTCTTTCGTCATCTTGAGCTGCTTTTTTGCGGCATCGAAATTATTGTACCCCGTTCTTACATCAGAGGTGAGGTTGAGCTCAGAAACGCGTAGATTAGAAACGCTCCCTTTTAGGGCAGCCTCTGCTTGTTTGATCTGGTTTTGGTATTGAAACCCTGCAAAGATAGGAAAGGTTAAGTTCAATTGGACTGTGTAGGTTCCGTTATCAGTAGCTCCCGTTGTATACCAAGTTTGTCCTCCATTTCCAGAGACCTCAATCTCTGGATAGACCTCTGCTTTCTGCGCTTTTACATTTGCTTCTTTCGAGAGGACGTCCGCTTTTGCAGCCAAATATTCAGGTCGGTGCTCTTTCGCGATCTGGATGAGTTGATCCATCGATACATCGAGGGCTTGGAAAGGGGCAGAGTCGGGGAAGGGGGGAAGCTGAAAAATCGCACCTGTCGGGATCCCTGTCACTTTTAATAGGTGGATGAATGAATTGTCTACGATGGCAAGCTGATCTGTCACTCTAATCTCTTTTTCGAGGAACTTGGTCTTCGCTTGAAGGACATCAGTAATATCTTTGATCCCAAATTGGAAGTTTTCATTTGCAGCTAGGTAGTTTTGATCTGCATCGACGAGGTCTTGCTCATAAGCTTCTAGAAGTGCTTTTGAATAGAGGTGGTTGTAAAAGGAAGAGGCGATCTCCTGGAGGAGCATTTGAATGGACTGACTATGAGTCCAGTTGGCATAGTTGAGAGCTTGAAGACTCGTCTCACTTTGCGCATCTCGAAGTCCTGAGTCCCAAATGGTATAGTTGAACAAAATCAATGGTCCATATGCGGTTGCGGTACTGCTTTGAAAGACATCATTTGGACCAAAGACATATCCGATTCTTTGGGATAAGAGATAGGCTTCAAAGGAGAAATTGGGGTAGTAATCTGCTAAGGATTCTCCGTAGGCAGCAGCAGCTTCCCTTGCCTCTTGCCACACCTCGGCGAGGTGTGGGGAGTTCCTGAGGCCAATGTCGAAGAGATCAGCCAAGGAGGCAGTCTGTCCTTGCTTTGGAAAGTCTCGAGATTCCTGTAATAGAACCTCTGCAATTTTTCTCATCTCTTTAACTGGGGGGGCGTAGCTTTTACTCTGCTCAGTAGAGGTGTATCTCCAAGGATCAACAGCGGCATTCTGGCATGCAGAAAGGAATAGAAATAATCCCAGGATCGATTTTTTTGTCATAAAATGGGACCATAGAAGCACTTTTAATTTTTGTCAAAAAAACTTTATTCATTGATTGTATCGATAAGATTCTGTAAACTTTTAGGTAAATTTCTCTATAATTCGTTGGGATTCGCTAATAAAAATATATTGTTCGAATGGGCTGTTTTTTACACGTTAAAGACTATAGTATTTGCACTGCTCTTTCCTGGGGTGTTTTTGCAGGTCATTGCCGAGAAGTCTCGAATACGAGCGCTTCCTGGCTTGATCGCGCTCTTCATATCGGAATTGCCATTTTGGAGCTATTTCCTATCATTGGGCAAATCGCCGCCCTTTTTGAGCTCGCCATCGCCTATCAATGTGGCGTTATTGCTCCAGATCTCTCCCAAAGAGAGATTCAGCAACTAGAACCTAAAATAGAAGAAAGACAACAATCAAAAGAAGGTCACTCTGAAGAGAGAAAAAGGTCTCAAGAGAGAGCTAAAGCAAAAGTAAAAAGAGCCTCTGCAGAAAGAATGCCCGTTCTGGAAAAGAGAGTTCCAGTTCCTCTCATTTTAGAGAGAAAGGTACTAGAAGAGAGCTCTTCTGAAGGCACTACTGAAGAAACGGATTCAAATGATGAGGTGGTTTTTTTAGATGATACCCCTCAATCTGATGATCCCTTGACTGAAGAGATGCTCTCCAAGATGCCTGATAGGGGTATTAGCTCTTGGCTAAAGGCCTTTATTGAAGAGCATGCTATTACAAATCAAAAGATTCTGGTGGCTCTACTTAAAGAGTTTGCTCATAGAGAGCCTTATGAATTAAGTCGTACATTAAAAAATTACACGGATATAGATGAAGAGAGTCGATTAGAGATTCTAGAAGTAATAGGGATCAAACAGTTTTTCACTCTTGTTAAGATGGAGGAGTATCAGAGCCTTCCTGAAAGCGCTCGAATTGAACTCGTCTTAAAAATCACTCCAATGGCTCACTATGGAGTGAGTCAGTATATTCACGAATCTGGAATCAACGATGCAAATGCATTAGTAGAAATTGCTAAAAGGCTTGCTGTCTATGTGTATGATGTGACTTATATGGATAGTTTTTTAGGACATTGTCAAGCGAGCTTCAGCAGTGCAGATATAGACCAAACAGAGCTCTATTTAGAACTACTCACCATCTTAGCTCAAAATCGACACAATATCATTCCAGCCATTCGAAAAGAGAAGGTTCTTTCTGAAGAGGATCGGGTTAGACTTGTCAAGCTTATGGAAGAGGTGTCATATAATAATATTTTAGACAAATTTCCTGAATTTGATATCCAAGATCCTGAGGCGCTTCTAGAGATCGGAAAGATTCTCATGAGTAAAGTATACCCAATCGAAAAAATGAGACAATACATAGAATATTGTCAGCAGGTTCTAGCCTCTTCTGAAGAGATCTCATTTGAATTGGCATTATTTGCTGTAGAGAGTCAAAAGGAGATCTCTTCAGTGATCCAAATTTTTGGAATTGAAAGTGAAGAGAGGAGAATCAGACTTGCCAAGTTAGGAGCTGAAAAGCATTCAGGGCCTATAATCAATCATATCGCAAACTATGACATTAAAAAACCAGAAGCGCTTCTGGAGATCGGAAAGATCCTTGTCAGTAAAAACTACTGTGTAAAGAATGTTCTCGGCTATATCGAGTATTGTAAAAGTGTTGAAAGTCCTTCTATAGACCTCTGCTTTGAATTAGCTCTCTTGATGATAGAAAAGGGGATGGATATTTCTCATGAATTTCAGGTGTTAGGGATTCAAAATGAAGCAAACCGCATCAAACTTGCAAAACTCGAAGCAGCTCGTCACCCTTCTAGTCTGCTCCAAAATATTGCAAGCTATGATATTAAAGATTCTAATGCACTATTAGAGGTGTGGAATATACTACTTAGTGGAATCTATAATGTAGAAGAATTGGTAGTGTATGTTGCCTATTGTAAAAGTGTGGGATTATCTCGTGATATAGGATATGAGCTGTCGATATCTGCTACGTTAGCAAAGAAAGACATTTCCTCAATTATCGAAATTTTTGGAATCGAGTCTGAAGTAGAGATAATTCATCTCGCAATGTCCGTGATTAAATATGCTCCATCTGGTGTGGCAAAACATATAAGACAATATGGGATAAAAGATCTTTCGGTGTTAATAAAAATTGGAGAAGTGTGTTTTACAAGGCCAAAATACAACCTAGATGTGATATTTGCATATTTCCAATACTGTAGCGCCCTTGATGAGGGATCTATTGATGTATGTACTCATTTAATACAGATCATTTGCGCGCGCTCATATGGTGGCCCTTATTGGATCCTCTACAAGATCGCTCCCCTCATTTCAACTTTACAAATAGATGATCAAGAAAAACTCACCGACATTGCCAAGTGCCTTGCTACACATAATCCACTAGCGCTTTTCTCAGCAATTGATCTTTATCAAATTAAGGATGAAAAAAGTAAAAAAGAGGTTTTGGAACTTGCACTGGGGGCAAACCCAGCATTTGTAATACCGATTGTGGTACCACTTTTAGAAAATGGGTTTATTTCTGATCCAAAGAATCTAATAATTCTTCTAAGGATCATTCTGGGACATGATTTTGTTAGTGTAAAACAGTTTTTAGCTAAGTATCATTTTTTAACAAAATATACTACCCATTTCGATGAAAATAGCGTGATTATGATTACTGAATTAGTCTCTATTGCGATAAAAAAAGAAGCTAGAGCAGGCATTGGACTCATGGAACATTATTTACCCGCGTTGCTTTCCAAGGGATCCTAACGGGAATTACGTAATTCCTCTTGCTAGTCAAATCATTATTAATAGTTTTGATAGAGAAATAGCTCCTTGTTATTAAATAAAATAAATTTTATTTGTTGATTGTATCGATAAGAGTCTGTAAACTTTTAGGCAAAAAACGGTTGCGATGAGTATATTATTCCTGTTCAAGATCTCACTTTATCTTTTAGCCCTTCCTCCTCTGGCTCAAGACATTAAAGAGATCCAAACTATATTAAGCTCCAATGAGTTAAGTGATAGACTCCATTCAGGAGAATCGATTCAATCGATTTCTAAGATAGAGGGCGGGTACCTCATTATTACGAGTGCTAGTGTGTTAGAGGTTCATGTTCAGTATCTTGGGACTGAGAATGGGGTAGCTGGCCCTCAGAAGTTCTCTCTAGAATTTGTTGAGATTTGCTAGTTGTAATAAACTATTATTTATTATATAATTACAACCTTCTAATTAACATATATTGTTTTAATGAGTCATTTTTTACATAGTAAAGACTATAGTATTTGCACTGCGCTTTCCTGGGGCATTTTTGCAGGTCATTGTCGTGAAGCCTCTAATTTGAGTACTTCCTGGCTCGATCGTGCCCTTCACGTTGGAATCGCTATCTTGGAGCTATTTCCTATCATTGGGCAAATTGCCGCCCTTTTTGAGCTCGCCATCGCCTATCAATGTGGCGTTATTGCTCCAGATC
>CAZZMO010000023.1:0-20157 GCA_964655475.1 uncultured bacterium | reverse complement strand
TGACCTATCCAAACAAATATGACCAAGTGTTATTCGCTTCAGTTAGACAAGCTTATGATATGGGAGCTGTAGCCATCGGTGCTACCATCTACTTCGGCTCTCCAGAATCTGATCGGCAGATCATTGAAATCAGCCATGCATTCCAACTTGCTCATGAGCTTGGAATGGCGACCGTTCTTTGGTGTTACCTCAGAAATAATGGATTCAAAACCAAAGAGCAAGATTATCACGTGGCGGCAGACCTTACAGGTCAGGCGAATCACTTAGGGGTTACCATCCAAGCAGATATCATTAAGCAGAAGCTTCCAGAAAATAATGGAGGGTTTACCGCTTTAAAATTTGCAAAGTCTGATCCGAGAATGTATTCAGAGCTCTGCAGCGACCATCCGATCGACTTAACACGTTATCAGGTAATGAACTGTTATATGGGAAGAGCTGGTCTCATCAACTCTGGTGGCGCATCTTCTGGTGAGGGAGATCTTGCAGAAGCTGTTCGCACTGCTGTCATCAATAAAAGAGCGGGTGGTATGGGGCTTATCTCTGGTAGAAAAGCCTTCCAACGTTCGATGAGAGAGGGCGTTGCCCTTCTTCACGCGATTCAAGATGTCTATCTTTGCCCAGACATCACACTCGCATAATCTATAAGCAGTACCTGTAGGTGAAAATCTACAGGTCTTTTTTTTTAGGGTGTTGTCCAAGGAAAGGGTTTTCTTGGTGGGGGGATTTTGACCCCATCAGAAGCGGCATCTGGAGGGACGAGCTGACCTAATGGGTGTTGTTCACGTCCAAGGACTACCGCCATCTGTTTAGCGACACTATTTTTATCAATTTCAATGTCATCAAAAGGGCCTTTCATCCCTACCGCAACAACAAAGTTTGGAGGTAGAGACTTTACGTTAAAGGCTTTTGAGAGAGCTTGTGCCGTGAGACCCACATACATATCGAGATAGCCCCCATCTTTTAATAGGTCGACATTTCCCCAGGTAGTAAGCTCATAGTTATTATCGACTAAGAATTCCGTTCTTTCAATAGAGAGGATCCCTTTGGACATATGAAAAAGGGAGTCTTGGAACCAGACAGGGACATCGGTGTCGGGCCGCTTCTTGAGTTTAAGAATGCCAAGGAGTTTGGATAAAACTTTGGCATTTAAAAGCTGGGTCTGTCCCATCATGAAATAGCCATTTTTGATTTCAATCTTATCGATGGAGAAGTTCTTGATAGGGCAAGAGGCTCCTTCTTGACTGATCCAGAGTCTAATAGGAGATTTAACCTCTACAGGCCTAAATGATAAAAGCTCAAAAATCGCCTGACTCAAAGGGGGCGTGACTACGCAGCTCACCTCAAGAGGTCTTGTTAAGTAAAATACCCCTTCTTCAATTTTCCCATTCATGATCATATCAGAAAGGTCAGAGTGGAGGAAAAATTGACATTTCCCTTCCTTGTAGAAAAAGGTGCTTGTAAAACGATCACCAAGAGCGAGCGATGGGAAGTGTTCAGTATAGGGAAAAATTTCGAGGAACTTAGTGGGGCAATTCTTGAACTTCCCTTCGATGTCAATCAGTTCCTTTTTAGTATAGTTTGCCTTCACCTCCATATCCCCCTCTTTTGCTTTTCCGGTGAGGGTAACGGTTGAAGGGGTGAGGTCTAAGTCTATGTGTTCGAGTCTCGCTACTGGTTTTGAGCGGTCCTGAGGGATCACGATGAACGTTCCATTGTTGATCGTAAGTGAGTTGGAGATGGGAACTGCAGGAACTCCCGCGTGGGACTCAGCAGGCTGATCTCCAACCTTATAATGAAGCTCCATCACAGGATCGTCGATGGTTAAGTGGGGTTTTGAAAAAAGACCCTCCAAACTCATATGGGGAATCGAGATGATGAACTCATCAGTTGAGTTTTTCCAACCATTGATCTCTTGCGTTCCAAACCAACTTAAGGAGAGGGAATCGATCGAAACCTTTCCTACTTGAGAGGTAAGAAAACGGGCTACCATCTTGGTTCCCACTTTTGTCGATAAGATGTTTGGCAAAAAGATGAGAGTGATCAGAGTTGAAATAAACGTAGTGAGAAAGGTGTAAAGGATCCCTTTCAAGATTTTTTTTTGTAGTGGTCCCATATTCCGGATTATACCTAGAAGGGAGAAGAGTCGCTAGAACATTTTATGGGTATCACAAAAATTAAGCATCTCTTCAAACGTCATGATGAAAGGGGTTGGTTTCATCGGATCGAACAATATGAAGCGGGGCTCTTTTCCAAAATAGAAGGCTCTGATGATATTTGCATGCTTTGTGTTTTCAGCGATTTGAAAGAGAAGGATGGTAGGTCCTTTCTGTAAGAGTTGATTAAAGCGGAGCTGGAGTTCCTCAAGTTTTGCTTCTTTAGATCCATACTTTGTCAGATCGTAATCAAAGCTCGAGCCATCTACACCATCGACAACGGGTATTCTATCTAATAGATCTCTTCTATACTGTCCGTTCGATCTTCTCTCATGAAAGCCTGGACCCCAAGGACTTAATAAATGACCAAGCACGTTTAATGTGTAGCTGGTACGGTAGTGGCCATGGATCCGAAGAGAGGCGAACCAAATAGGATACTTTGGATCTAATACAGACATAGCAAGTTGGTTGAGATCGTTCCATTTTTTAGTGAGCTCGTGAAAAGGGGCAGTAGAGAACGGGGCTCCAGAGAGCGCTTTTTCAAGGGTGTTTCTCATTTCCTCTAACCCAACTTCCACTTTTGCTATGATCTCTAGAGCATGAGCTTCTTTTGTAAGGTGATAGTTTTCAAAAGCGACTTCACTCTTCTCTTCAGTCGTCATATGGAAGAGTTTTTTACTCGATCGAGCGGTTACATACTCAATGAAGTAGATCAGAGCGACGATATTCGGTGTTTTTTGGAGGATCTGAATATTATACGCCGCACCCACACATGAATAAAGGGAAGTTTGAATCAGATGGCCACTCGTGGAGAGCATGATTTCTTCGAGATCGGGGTGCTGTAATAGAGTTTCAAAAAGGGGATCCTCTAATACTTTTTGTTGAATATCAAATCGGAGGTGGAGGAGTGAGAGGAAGAGGTATTTCTGAGGGGCCGTTTTAGTATTTTCAAAGTAGGCATTGAAAAAAGGTGTAGAGCCGAGATCTCTCCCCTCTATTAGATGGCTTAAAAATGTCCCCACATTTTTGATCGAAAAAGGATCTATCGCTTCATATTGTCCCCCTTTAATACGGCTCGGAACAAACGATGCAAAAAGGAGTAGATCAGTTGCAATACTTTGGATGAAGATTTTCTCTTTCCCACTCTTTTTCAGAACTATTTCGTTCAACTCATTCAAAAAAGAGATGAGTGATGAATCTTGAAAAAGAAGAGAGGCGCGGTCTTCCAAAGGAGTTCTTATCGCAAAGATTTTTTCCAATGTCCCTTGAACTCTTGCTTCTTCAAAAAGATTTGCAAAAGCCCTCATCCATGAGAAAATCTCGTGCCGAGCTCCTGGGCTCAAAGGAGTGATAGGCCTTAGAAGCTCTTCGGTGAGCTCCAGAGGAGAAAACCATTCCACATCTATTTCACTCATCACTGACATGGTTCCAAAATCACCACTGCTCAACATATCAAAAACATCTTCCGAAAATTGACTACCCATAGGGTCATCAAGGGCGCTAGTAGAGCCCCCTAGGATTTCGATATTTCTCTCACTTAAGCTAAGAAGTAATTCATCAGCTGATGCTATTGAATTTTCTAGCACTAAAGAGCGCTGAAGTGGGTCGTTAATAGAGGCGAGTTCAGATTCAACTACGTTTTCTGCAGTAGCTCTTATATCTTGAATAAGAATCTGAGATCCCGCTCTCTGCCTCTCTATCGATAGCTGATCACAGATAGAGGGAAGTTCAGACTCGATAATTGTTCTCAGGGCCGTTTCTGTGACTTCGCGAGCAGCTGCTATTACCTTTTCTTTTACGATGCGCTGTCTATGGATCTGATCACTAAGAGAGGTAATCGCGAGTTGATCGAATAGCGCTATTACATTTTCAGCTACATTTTGTGCAGTAGCTCTTACATCTTGAATAAGAATCTCAGATTCAACCACTATTGAATTTTCTAGCACTAAAGAGCGCTGAAGTGGGTCGTTAATAGAGGCGAGTTCAGATTCAACTACGTTTTCTGCAGTAGCTCTTACATCTTGAATAAGAATCTCAGATTCAACCACTATTGAATTTTCTAGCACTAAAGAGCGCTGAAGTGGGTCGTTAATAGAGGCGAGTTCAGATTCAACTACGTTTTCTGCAGTAGCTCTTACATCTTGAATAAGAACCTCAGATACCACTCTATGACTCTCTATCGATGTTTTATGTGCAGTAGTTGTTACCTCAGGAACGAAAAATTCCGATCCTTGAGAATGTATGGGTGGAGAGCTCATCCCTTGAAAGCTTTCACGATCTGCAGGAATGTCTTGAGTATTGATAGATAAAGCGTTACTTGGTGGAGCGACTTGAGGTTTACTACTAATGTGAGAAATCTCGTGATGAGTTGTTTGTGAGCTTTTGTCTTGGAGCTCGATCGGTTGAATGATCATTTCTTCAGTAGGGGCAAGGAATGAGTAGGTCTTTGGATAGAAGATTCCCAGAGCAACAGAGATAACCCCAATGATAGAAAGGGCTAAGCTTTGTAAGCTGGAGAGGAGGTTTCTCCCAAGGGAGTTGCAGCTTTCAAAGAAACCCTGATCGATTAAGATGACAAAGAAGTCATAAATCCCTTTCCCTATATAGCCCACTGTCATGAATAGAGATAGGGCAAGCGATTCAATTGCAAATGCAGTGGAGAGGATATAGCTATCGAAGAAGTTGTTCATTTCTCCAAAATCAGCTGCCTTGAGCATGCTGACCCTTACCTCTTTCCCGATAGGAAAATCAGCCTCTTTCGGGAAGAGATAACAGCTCGACCATGACTCTGAAATGACTAGGGTAGACATAATTTGACTCTAATTTGGCTAGGAGTATACCAAATGGGGAGCCTGAATCAAAGAAGCAATGTTTTCTTGAGAGAAAAACGCTACTCCACAGTTACCGATTTTGCGAGGTTTCGGGGCTGATCGATCTCTCTTCCCCGTTTTTTAGCTATATAATAGGCTAAAAGCTGTCCCGCTACAGAGTAGGGGATGGGGGCAAAAGGATCAGATAAGGCATCGAAAAGCCAGATGACATCACTGGTAATAGTCAAAATTTTCTTACAATGACGCGGGGCAAAGGCTAAGATTTTCCCCCCTCTCGCATGAATTTCAGTGAGATTACTCAAGGTTTTGGTAAGGGTTTTTTCATTCCCCAAGAAAGCGATCGTGGGAAGGTTTGAATCAATCAATGCGATCGGTCCATGTTTGAGCTCTCCCGCAGGATAGGCAGTTGCGTTGATATAACTAATTTCTTTGAGCTTCAAGGCCGCTTCCATAGAAGTGGGGTACATCAAATGGCGCCCTAAGAAAAAGAAGTTTTCAAAATGAGCGTACTCTTCTGCGTAAGCTTTGATCACATCTTTTTGTTGGAGTACATCTGTAACAACACCAGAGATGGAAGAGAGTTCTCTTAAAAAGGCAAGATCTCGAACAGAGTCTATTCCCCGTTTTTGTTGTTTCATGAACAAGACAAATAGGAGGAGGGTTGCAATCTGGGAAGTGAAGGCTTTAGTAGAGCAGACAGAAATTTCAGGTCCCGCCCTGAGGTCGATGAAGAGGTCAGCTTCTCTGGAAAGTGAGCTATGTTGAGTATTCCCGAATCCTGCAGTTTTTGCCCCTTTCATTTTTGCAAGCCTGAGAGCTGCAAGCGTGTCTGCAGTTTCACCCGATTGACTGACTGCAATGACTAGAGTGTTTTCTCTTAAGATCGGATTCTTGTAGCGAAATTCTGAGGCGATCTCTGCAGAAGTTTCGATATCGGTCATTTCTTCAAAAATAGAGGTGAGGAGGAGCCCTGCATGGTACGATGTGCCACAGGCAATAATGCGGATGTGCTCGATATTTTTCAGCCAAGAAGCGTGGGGTTCACACTCTTTAAAGAGGACTCGAGAGCGCTTTGTATCTACTCTTTCATCAGTTACTCGATTGAGAGAGAGGGGTTGATCGAAGATCTCTTTGAGCATAAAGTGTTCGAAGCCATCCTTAGAAGCTTCTTGAAACGAAAGACCGATCGACTCTCCAATCTTTTCAATCATCTTCCCATGCTTGTCGTAGAGGAGGATCGAATTGGGAGAGACTTCAGCAATTTCTCCATCGTGGAGAAAAAAGAGTTCCATCGTCTTTCTAGAAAGAGCGTTAGCATCAGAGGAAATGAATACATCGCTGGTTTTCTTGCATCTTGCAACAATGAGTGGACAGTCTCTAGCTGCAGCAAAGATGGTATTAGGGAAGTCTTTATGAATGCAAGCGATTGCAAAAGAGCCATCTAACTTTGCTAGTGTGTGTACGATTGAATTGACAAACTTCTGGTCTTTATAGTGGTGAGCAAGGAGTTGAGAGACTACTTCAGTATCTGTTTCTGAATAAAACGTGATGTTCTCTTTTTGAAGCTCTTGTTTGAGTTCTTGATAGTTTTCGATGATGCCATTATGTACCATGGCGAGAGTTTCAGAGGAATCGGTGTGGGGGTGAGCATTGTTTTCTGTCAAACCACCGTGAGTAGCCCATCTCGTATGAGCGATCCCGATATCGAGGGAGATATCGTTCGACATCATGAGCTCTTTGAGATTTTGTACTTTACCTACTCGCTTGTAAAAGCAGAGCTCTCCACCTTGAATCCCAGCAAGCCCTGCAGAATCGTAGCCCCGATATTCAAGAGCTGACAAACCTTTGAGACACTCTTGAACTACATCTTTATTTTGTTTTTCTTGGTTCGTTACGTAGCCAAAGATCCCACACATATCAGCCTCTTAGCTTTTTTTTGCTACAATGATCATAAAGTAGGGAAACTCGTTTCGTGCCCGATTTTCCATTTTGGCATGTTTGCCAGTACTTAACTTCGTAGAATAAAGTTCTTCCAATTCTTCCACAACTAAAGATCCACTTTTTAATGCTCTGAAGTAATCTTCTAGTGGATGGTGAAACGAGTAACTCAAAGCAGTCGACTGTTTGCCAGGATGCATTTGAATCGGAATCGAAAGGGAAGTGTGATACAAATTGATCCTTCTATACTGGAGCTGATTTTTTTCATCGATCTCGATACTCGATTGGCGGGGGATACGGAAGCAAGGGTGGTTCAATACGAGGAAGAGACGCCCCCCTGGAGCAAGATAGCGGCTTCCACTCTCGATCGCAGTCTTCAGATCGGGAATGTTTTGTAGGGAGAGGAGAAAGATCCCATGTGTGAATGGTTTTTCAGGGATGTCAAGAGGCTTGGCTAGATCCCTTTCGTAGAATTCTGCCCTCTTATGATGTTGACTTGCAATGGATAATAGATCTTTACCAATATCGACACCAACATAGCGGACCTTATCTGGGATCTCACCAGCCAAGAACCCTTGACCACACCCTAAATCGATTAAAGAAGGGGACGGGGTATCGTCAAACTGGAAGAGTTTTTTCAGAGCAGGGAGGATCACCTCGCGGTGAAAAAAGTGCCCCTTTTCTCCTACAATTGCGTCGTACCACTTACTATATGGATCCCAAGAAGAGTTTTCTTTCTGCATATATCCATCATATAGTATACAGCGGTTATGACACAAAAAAAAATGCAGCGTCCCGCAAGAGATTGTCTTCGGGAGATTAAAACCAAGATACTTGTAGATCTCACGATCGGTAGAGCCATCACTTTACTGCGCCGAAGACAAGTGGACGAGCATCTTTCTTATATATATGTTGTTGATGCAGAAGATGTTTTGCTCGGTGTTGTCCGCGTTCGTGATCTTCTTTTAAAAAATCCTCACAGCCCTATCCGCGACATCATGGAATCGAGAGTCATTACAGTTCATGAAGAAGACAGTCTTCATAACGCTTTGGCTCTCATGGAAAATCACCATCTATTGGCGATCCCTGTGATTGATGATCAAAGTAGACTTCTCGGTATCATCGATATCAGGGACTATTTCGAAGAAGCGGTGGACATTGATTCTTCTAAAAAACGGTGGCAGATTTTCCAAACACTAGGTTTTTTACTCTTAGAAGAGGGGGGGATGAAACCTTCCCCATGGAAAAACTACCTCGCTAGGATGCCTTGGATTTTTTGCAATATGGTAGGGGGATTCCTCTGCGCAGCCATCTCGAATATCTATGAAGATGTCTATGCAAAAGTACTTCTCCTTGCGATGTTTACACCACTCGTCCTCGCTCTTTCTGAGTCCATTTCGATGCAGGCAATGACACAAAGTATCGTCGATATTGGAAAACACTTAAACCTTTGGCATCAGTGGGTTAAGAATCTCTTTCAAGAGCTCAAACTCTTTTTGCTCTTAGCTACTTCCTCAGGATTGATCGTAGGTTCCGTTTCACTTCTTTGGGGAGATGGATTGGCCCCTGCTGCCATCATCGCGATTTCAATCATGATTTCAGTGACCATTACAGCTCTGATCGGGATCTTAATCCCTGTCTTGATTCATAGATGGAGGCTCGATCCTAAAATCGCTTCGGGACCCATTGTGCTCATGTTGGCAGACGTTTTAACGATTACAATCTACTTGACGCTCGGCTTCTGGCTTCTCTTGTAGTCAGCATAAGAGAGGTTCCAGCTCGGCTTTTTGCATTTTAAGATGAGGAATGGCACAGCGCAAATCACCACAATTCCAATTCCTAAGAAGCTCTCGAAAAAGAAAAGGCTTCCTGTATTCAACGATGGAGGTGGAAGAAATCCAATCACAAACACAGCAAGAGAGGAGATAAGACCTACTCCAGCGACGAGCCAAATGCCAAAAAGTCCACCAGGTATCTTATAAGGGCGTGGGTGGTTTGGCTTCTTATATCTCAAAACAATCGCTGTTGCAAACATGATGATATACATTACTAGGTAGACCTGTGAGGCCAATACAGCAAGGATCCAAAACGAGCTGTTCACATCAGGCATGAATAGAAACACAGTCGAGAGGAGGGCTACAATTACCCCTTGCGCTGCCATCATGACAGTCGGCATCCCCTGTGGGTTCGCATAGTGGCAAACAGGAGGGAGGTCCCCATTTTCAGCCGCCGCCAAAAGTCCTTTACAAGGCCCTGCAGTCCATGTGCTCACGCCGCCAAAAGCGCCGAGTGAAATCAATACCGCAACAAACGGCACGAGCCAACCGAGCTTATAGTTGTTCAAAAAGTACGCGATCGCTTCAATGCTACCTGAAATGAGATTGATCTTCTCCTTAGGTATGACCATAGCAATTGCAAGAGTGCCTAAAATCGAAAGGATTACAATAATCGATGCGCTGAAAAAGATCGCTTTTGGGTAATCTTTCTGCGGATTTTTTACATCTTTCGCATGCACCGCCGGCATTTCCATCCCAGCAAAACCGAGTAAGACCCCCGCTAAAAAGGCAATTTCAGCAACATGGTCAAGGCTTGGAAAAAAGGCATCCCAAGAAAGAGAGATCTGTAATGGCTTACCTGAAATAAACCAGGTGAATCCGAGGCCGATGATTAAAAGACCAGGGAGAAAAGTTCCAAAAATAACCCCAATCGAGCTGATCCAGCCCGATACTTTCATCCCCCGAAGGTTGATCAGTGTAGAGAGGACAAAAGAGAAAATGATCACAAAATAGGTATAGAGCTTGTGATTTGCAAGGCTTGGGCTAAAGGCAAAGGCGATCGAGCCTGCTACAAAGGAGAGGATCGTCGGGTACCAAACAACATTCTCAACCCAAAGGAGCCAGACAGCTAAGAAGCCCATCTTATGGCCAAAAGCTTCTTTGACCCATGCAAAAATCCCCCCTTTCTCAGGCCACCCTGTGGCAAGTTCCGCTGCTACTAATGAGACAGGGACAAAGAAGAGGATCATCGCTAAGATTAAAAAGAAAATCGATGAGAAACCATACTCAGCTGTAACGGGCCAGTTGCGAACGCTCAATATCGTAGCGATACTGATCATTGTGAGCAAAAAGACGTTAAGTACTCTGGGCGCTTCTTTATTTTTCTCAGGCATGCGCTCGATTATAGCAGCAAAAAAAATATCTGCCACTCTAAATCTATGCTCTGCTAGCAAAAATTTCGGGCAGGGGATATGATGGAAGGATCATAGAGAAAAGGGCTTCATGAAACATCGAGAACATTGGAAGAGTAAGATAGGCTTTATTTGGGCCGCAACGGGATCGGCAATAGGACTTGGAAGCATCTGGCGCTTCCCCTATGTAGTAGGACAGAATGGGGGAGCCGCTTTTGTTCTCCTCTTTTGTATCTTCCTCTTTTTTGTCAGCTTACCCGTGCTGATTTCAGAGATTGTCATCGGGAGAAAGACTCAACTGAGCCCCGCTGGCGCTTACGAGGAGATTGGCAAGAAAAAGGGGTGGCGCAGTCTCGGCATCATGACCATTTTGACAGGCTTTATCGTCAGCTCATTTTACAGCGTCATTTGCGGCTGGACCCTTGGCTACTTAGTTGAAGCAGTTGCTGGGAATTTGACACACTTTAAGGTGGCTGAGGAGACTGCTAACTACTTCACAAGCCTCAGCAGTTCCCCTTCCTGGTCTTTGGGGTGCCATTTTTGCTTCATGACCCTCTCTGCTTTTATCCTGTATTTTGGTGTCCAAAAGGGGATTGAGTTTGGTAACAAGTTGATGATGCCCCTTCTTTTCGTAATTTTGTTCGCTCTCGTTCTCAAAGGGCTCTCTATGCCTGGGGCAAAAAAAGGACTTATGTTCCTCTTTACCCCAGACTGGAAGATAATGACCCCTGGGACTATTGTGACAGCTCTTGGGCAGGCCTTTTTTGGTCTGAGTCTCGGGCAGGGGACGATGGTGACCTATGGGAGTTATCTCAATAAAAAGGCAGACATTCCGAGTATTTGCCTACCCATTGCTCTATCTGTTACAGTTGTGTCGTTACTCGCTGGAATTGCGATCTTTACAGTGGTTTTCTCAGCAGGGGTGGAGCCCACATCAGGCACCAACCTCATGTTCCAAACCCTTCCCATCATCTTTTCCGATATGGCAGGGGGGTACTTCCTTGCGATTTTCTTCTTCCTTCTCATCTTCTTAGCAGGGCTCACTTCTCAAATTTCTGCAATGGAGCCAGCGATCGCCTCCCTCATCGATTCCTTGGGGTGGAAAAGGCATAAGGCTTCCCTCTTTGTGGCAATAGGAGCCTTTTTACTTGGAGCTCCAAGTGCCTTAGCTTTTGGACCGTTGAAAAGCTTTACCATCTTTGAGGCAAACTTTTTCGATGCGATTTCCTTCCTCTGTATCAATATCTTGATCCCATTAGGTGGACTTTCTGCAGTCCTCCTCCTCGCATGGCGATGGGGTGTGAAAGGAGCTTTTGACCATTTGAAGGAGGGTATTGGCCCTTGGTTTGAGAGGTTCTCCTGGGTGAGAAACTATCTGAAGTTTTCGATCAAATATTTAGCTCCCGTGGTTATTGCATTTATATTATTAAATGCCGTCGGAGTTATTAACATTTAAAAAATGTTTACAAGATAATTCCCCGTTGTTATAGTAAAACAATCTTACTATTAATAATAACGGGGAATAATATGGATAATAAGAAAAGAGGACGTCCTAGAAAAGAAGTAGAAGCAGTAGCTCTCATCAAAAAAGAGAGAGGACGCCCTAGAAAGCATGAGATCATTGAACATGACATTGAAGAGATTCTTGTTGGAGATCGCATGTACATCGCAAAACATCCAAAAGTATCAAAAGTTGATAGCGACCATTTAGTGCGCCACCTTTTGAATTACTTCACAAAGATCATCTTGATCCATCAAGAAGGTGCTAAACAAAAAGGGATGACGCAGCCACTTTTCGAGCGGCTAAAACATCTCGATGTTCAGATGACAGACATCTGTCGAGAGCTTTTAGACTAGACTCTCGATAATTGAGTTGCGAGAATGACCTGAATCTTCTATAAGAAGGGGATGGTACTCAAATCAATTACAATTGTTCGTCACGGTGAAACAGCCTGGACTTTGACGGGGCAGCATACGAGTTTTACAGATCTTGAGCTGACCCCAAAAGGAAGAGAAGAGGCGAGAGCCGTTGGCGAACAATTAAAGAACAGCTCCTTTAACAAGATTTGGACAAGCCCTTCGAAAAGAGCTCAAGAGACTGCACGTATTGCAGGTTTTTCCCCTGAAGTTGACCCCGATATCATCGAATGGAATTATGGAGATTATGAGGGGAGGACCTCTCGTGAAATTCACACGGTTGATCCAGGATGGACGATCTTTTCTAAAGATCCTCCTCATGGGGAAAGTGCAGCGCAAATCACAAAGAGGGTCGATCGCTTTTTAAATAAGGCATCCGATTGTCGCGGTGATGTGGCTATTTTTTCCAGTGGCCATATCAGTAGAGCGCTTGCAGCGAGATTTCTAGGATTTCCTGTTTCATTTGGCAAGCACCTCTCTTTGGCCTCAGGATCGATTTCGATCTTATCGTTTGAACATGAACAACCTGTGGTCAAGTTATGGAATTACAAAAAGTTCTGATCCTTCTTTTGCTCTTAGGATGCACCCCGAGTGATCGACCAACGAGAGAGCTCAAACAGTTAACCTATAGTTACCATACTGAGATGAAAAAGAAGTATGGTCTCGATTTTCTTGCTCAATCTGATATAAGAGCTCCTTCTCTCTCGAAGATCTCTTTTGATTACGCCTATGAAGGGAGCGTTTCGATTGGAGAAGCTCGTCTTATGATCCATCAACTCGTCAACGAGTTTGTGGCCCGTATCAATGAAGATCGGGAAATGGCTCATAAATTTGCCCACTTTCCTATTACGGTCAGTGATCTCGAAGTGAGCATTTCCTTCATTCAGCCCACTACAGATCATTTGGAAAGAAACCCCTCCCATGTTACCCTCTTAAAAGGGGAAGTTTATTATTCTGCATATGATCCTTCCCAGAAGGTCTTAAAGAATATCAAACATGAAAGGTTTGTAGTGCCATGATCCTGTACCTTGCTTGTATTTTCTCTGTATTTGCCAAAAAGCCCGCCTATGTCAAAGCAGCAGATGAAGCGATGGAGCTGTTCAATCAATCCTATTGCAAGGAATATTCTGTAGAGCCACTACATCAAAGTGGGATCTTTAATAAAGAGATCAATGCTCTATTTCTCGATTATGAAGTGAAGGAGTCTTTGACAGAAGAGGGTGCAAAAAAACTACTCATAGGACTTTCCAATTCCTTTCTAAACTTCCTGAACGAGCGGCCTGATATTCAACCTTACTTAGCCGCTCATCCTTTCACTGCAAAAGAGATCAGTATTAGTCTCTATCTACCCGATTGCAAAACGCTACAGTGTGTAGAACTCTCGGGAGATAAAATTTCCTTCCACTACGAAGGAAAGGAAACAAAAAGAGAAAATTTCTAGCCTCTTCTATTTGTGTGTTTGTGAACCCACATGTGAGCGATTTCCATCTCCTCTAGGTAGATTCCCTCTAGGTGGTGGGCCTACTTGCTGAGGAGCGCCTGTTGCTGACATATGTGGATTCGTTTGGGTCTGAACACTTCTCCCCATATTGATAGGAGGGCGTGGCTGACTATGGTGAATTCCACTTGGCGGAATTACCCCTTGAGCCACGTGCAAAACAGTTCCTTGTCCACCATTTCCGCCCCCTTGTCCAGTATTCACTGAGATGGCGCTGACTGGAAGTGGGCCTCGAGGAGCTCCAAATCCTTGAGGGCGAGGTCCGATGATGGGAGCTCCTGTTACTTGGTTAGGATTTTGCTGAATAGGCGGATTGTCTCCTCCAACAATAGCCCTTCCATCTGGTCCAACATTTCTTGTACTCATAGAAAATTTCCTTTTTTTACCAACGGTTTCTATCTCTACCCACTTGAGCGCGATCTCCAGTCATTCCTGGATTTATTCCCCCTTGGAAAGGTATTGGAGGAAAGTATTGTTGTTGGCCGTGAAGTGGCGCTCCAGTACCGCTATTTCTCGAATATGCCACACTACTACTGATATAGCTTGTATTGCTGCCAACACCTGCTCTAGTTCCAAAAGCTCCAACACCAGGTTGGTAGGTTTGTTGTGGTATAGGTAAGAGTGGGGCTCCAGTTCCTCTTGATTGATGTATTTGATGGCCACCAAAAGGAGGGAGTTGATTTCCTGGATTGATCCAATTGATCCCTCTATTTTGATTGTTTAAAGGTGGTATTCCTGTGTTACAGCAGCATATAAATGAAGCTAAACCATTCCCAACAGCACCTGCCCAGGCAATGCCTGTGACAATGATGGCAACAAAGATGTTGGTTAAGGAAAAGGCAAGAACAGTCGCCAGAATAGCAAGAGCTACCCCTACGACAACAGAAATAAGAACTTTCATACCCTCATCATCTAAACAACAGGGATCATCAGGTATTGGTGGGGGGGTAAATGGGGTTCCAAGTGCTGGATTTAGGCTCGATGTATGCATACACACCTTTTCTTTAGTTAGTTTTTTTATCAAAAATCTAAGACAGCTTTCGAGCTGTCTTAGATTTAGTATATTAGTAGAGTTCACCGCGGATGTAGGAGTTGTTTTCCACATTGATGAGGATGTGGTGACAACGAGAAGCCCAGTTGGCTGGCCAGGTATTATTAGATCCTAAAATTACTGACTGGTATAAGCGCCAGTTTTGGATCACATAAAGGTCATTCGGTTCTGCGATCCATACGGAAACGCCCCCTTGACCATCTTGCAAGCGCACTTCACCATACATGTAATCGATGTAGATGATGCGGTTATTGCAAGGTCCACCAATCACAGGCCCAAGAGAAATTTCTGCGTTTGCACTCGTTTTAGTTCTTTGGTTGTACATGAAAAAACGTGTTCCAGTGAAGCAAGTGCACATCACAGGGTAGATCACAATAGGATCTTGTGGAAGCCAATATCTCACATTGTAGCGGCTATCTTCACCTTCAACTCTCCAGACGGCTCTATCATCAAGCTCAACGGTAGCACCTGCTGGGTCCATTCCGTAGACTAAGCGGTAAGGTTCTTGCCCTGGAAGGTAAGAGGCCGCATAAATATTTCCGACAATCATGAATAAAAACAGGGTTCGAAACAATCTCAAGTAGCTCATTTTTGCACTCCTAGGTTATAATAGAATCGTATAGGAATGTTTGAATTAAAATAAAGATAAAATGAAGACTATTATCGCTATTGCTATGTATATCAGTTCTCCAGCTGAACAAGGAGAGCAGTTAATAGAAAAAAGAGAAGCGATTTCTTCCTATCAACATGAAGTAAAACCTCACCTATTTTCTCTCGGCCTTGGCGCATACAATACAACGAGAAATGATCATGCATACGATCTTCAGCTAGAGTATCGAACTCCCTGGCACTTCTTAGAGGGGGATATTCTTTTTGGGGGGATGATCACCAACCAGGCGAGTACTTTTCTCTACACGGGGATCGCTTGGGATATTTTTTTTGGTGTGACCCGTTGGGTATTGACCCCCTCATTCTCTCCAGGGCTCTATTTCCCAGGAAAGGGGATTCATCTTGGCTTTCCTGTCGAGTTTCGCTCCAGCATCGCTCTTGGTTACGCACTCTCTACGGGGAAAAGAATAGGGCTTCAATACTACCACATTTCCAACTGTCATCTTGGTGATAGAAACCCTGGTGTTGAAGGAATTACCCTTTCCTACACCTTCCCTCTAAAATGAAGGCCATAGGTCTTCTAGCGAGTAATAATATTTTTCCATCCCCATGAGAAGGTAAAAAGGTTGGTTGTGAACCAAAGCAGAAAGTCCTTTCGCTTTGCGAATAGCTTCCATTTCCTCTGATTGGATGAGTAAAACCCATACTTTCGCAATATCTTCTCGCTCGAGTGGCTCGATTCCAAAACACCCCTCCACTCTGAAATTGCAGGTACGGGCGATGGTTTGAAAATCGATCTTATGCTCTAAAACCTCTTGAGCTGAGAATAAAAGAATTGAAGATTTGCAAAGCTCAAAAGCGGGACAGAGGATGTTTTCATCGATGAGGGGGAGGAGATCATCAAAGTAAGAGTCATCTACTTCTAGCTGGATCGATCCATCAGAGTGTTGAAAGAGGTGACCTATTTCAGAAAGAGACTGCTGGACGATTTCGAGAATGGTTTTGTTGTTCGAAGCAATCTGCACCTGTTGGTTATATCCAATCGCTGCTTTACGTTCTTGAGAAGGGAAAAAGCATCTTGGGAATGAATGATTTGTGTTAATTTTCATTAATTCTCCAATAGTTTATATTGGTATAAATAACATATTTGATATTAATTGGAATTATGGAAAATTTTCTTCGTTTTAATCCCTTAATTAAGAACTCGTTCTTCCAAACGGTTGTTGGTTCTTCATTTGGATTTGAGACGCACTTACACTCTAAGACTCACTTGGTTACACTTCCTGACCGCGACCAGATCGCTTTAGAAATTTCCAGACCGATTGATTGGCAAGATGATGGGCGTACGATATTAATGCTCCATGGTCTTTGTGGATCCCATAACTCAAAATACTTGAAGAGAATGGGTAAAAGATTTTTCCACATGGGTTTTCAAGTCGTTCGTATGAATTTTCGGGGTTGTGGCAGCGGAAGGGGACTTGCGAAGGGGATTTATCACGGGGGGTGTAGCCCTGATGTGGAGGTGGTCCTTCGCCACTTAAAAAACCTTTTTCCTAGCACCAAGGTGAGTTTGATAGGGGTCTCCCTTGGTGCAAACGTTGCTTTAAAGCTCGCTGGGGAGCTTAAGTATGAAGCGCCTAAGCTTCTTCAAAACGTTGTGGCGATTAGCCCTCCTGCAAATTTATTGGCATCGGTGCGCCGTTTCCTAAAGCCAGAGAACCGCTTTTATTCGAATTATTTTCTTAAGGTCTTATTGAACAACGTAGCCTATTTACATAGCCGCTACAAAGATTTGGAAATGCCTAAATTTCCTAAGATAATGAATGTGATCGATTTTGATGAGCTATACACAGCGCCGAGAGCCAAGTTCTATTCAGCTCATGATTACTATCAGATGTGCAGCGCTCGAAATTTTGTCTCTGATATTACCATTCCTACAAAGGTGTTATTTGCAAAAGATGATCCACTCATATCTCCATCCTCCCTCGACAACATTATGCTCCCTCCGAACGTAGAGGTATACAAAACAGAGTTTGGAGGTCACCTCGGTTACATGGGGAAAAACATCTTCAAAGAGTTTCGCTGGATGGATAACCTCATCGTAGATTGGATGCAAGACGCTATCTCAGATGTACCAATTAACGGCTAACACACCGTTTAGGAATGCGGCAGAGTTATAGCCTGTAGCAGTAAACCAAACGCCACCAATCACCCCCACATTCGCATTGAAGTTCCATTCAACAGCTGGGGCAAAACTTAGCTGATAAGTGCTTTCTCTATTCCCTACAGGAACTGTCGTTATTCCATCGAAAGTAGTCGTGAGGGTCCATACGTTTACAACATCTAATGCGAGGACGAAGTTTTGCGTTACGCTAAACTCTCCACCCCCCATGAGTGCAAACTGCTGCCCTGGATAGAGGCGTCCACTTGTGGTTGCATCTCCACCATAAGCATTCGCTCCATGTACCTTGACCGAAGTAAAGACTGTGGTTCCAAATGCACCTCGAAGGGAGAGGTAGTTCGCTTTATTGATGTGGTAGAGCTGACCTGCCACAAGGCGGAACGTAGTGCCATAAGAGCCTCCTCCAACTGCATCTGTCCCCCCAGAATCGTCGTCGAGAAATTCAAACTGCCCAAGAGGAAAGTTCTCTCCCAAAGTGAGCTTGATCGCTGGAATCCCTTTTTTTGGGTTCCCTTCCGTTAATTGGATTCCAATAGACATCCCGAGATCTCCAAAAGCCCAGGGGTTTTGCTCTCCATTGAGGTTGTAGAAACACTGAGGAACAATTGTGAGGTCAAGCCTCTTGAGTAATCCCATCTGGATATAACTCTGAAAGTTGAGATTAGAAACGGTCGTGCTCGCAGAGTGGTATTTCCAATTGTTGCTGTATGCACCGAAGATGTTGTTATAAAAAAGATAAGGCTCGATGTTAAAATGCCCCGGCGGGATCGTATGAGAAGAAGGTGTTAAAAGGGGGCCCGTAAACCAAGGATCTCCCACCTCTTCTACCAGTTCAGGTTCAATCACCTTCCTAGCCATCAAAGAAAGGGGAAGGGAAAGGAGTGAGAGCAGGCAGATAGATTTTCGCCACATAAAAAACCTCTATATAGAGGTCACTCTAGCGAATTCATCCATTTTACTCCAATAAATAAACATGGCCCTAGAAAAATCCTAGAGCCATGCAATTTTCAAACACTAACTAAAAGAGCTAGGCTCTCTTAGATATTAGTTTTCTTGATCATATAAAGACGCCGCACTAGTTCCCTGCTGCTGGCGCATTCTACTTGAATATGAAGAAGGCGCTGAAGAAACATAATAATCATTATGACGACCCTGAGTAGCGTAGCGCTCTTTTTCTCGATGGTGGTCAAACCCTAAATGAGTTCGTTGTTGCTCTGAATGAAACTGCTGCTGTCTCGTTAGTTCCCTGAGCATAGCTTCTTGACTAAACTCAACGCCTTCTACTTCTTCTTCATCCCTACGAGGCATTTTGAATGCATTGTATGATTGAACAACACGTTCACCGTAAAGAGTCTCAACGGCTTTTTTGTAAGAGCCTTCAGTTTTAGCTGCTTCTTCTCTCTTTTTAGCATTTAAGTGCTGTCTAGCTAGTAATACCATTTCTTCTTCTTTTGCAGTTAACTTTGGTCTTTGCTCTTCTAACTTAGCTCTTGCATCACCTGTATTTTCACCAGTGAGCTTTTTGATTTGCTCATCAATTGCCTTGTTAGCTGCTTCGTACCTCTTGGTGAAAGCAACGGCTTGCTTGACTAGCTCTTCAGCGCTTCTGAAGTCTTTAGCATGTTCGCTAAGCTCTTTAGCTGCTGCTGTTTTAAGATGAGACACCACAAATGTAGCTTTAGCCGCCTCTAAATAACCATCAAATAGCTCTTGCGCTTGAAAATCTTCATTTCGTGAAGCTAGTACGCCAGTATATTCAACTTCCGCTTGCAAGTAACGAGTTTCACCATGTGAAGATCCTGCATCTCTTGGTTTGCCTGTTGTCTCTTTAACGTTACTGCTAAAGATGCGTGTGTGGTAGATGTCGCCACGGTTTCTGTCAGCGAGATCGTACTCGACTCTGTATTCGCGATCGTAAGAGACGTTAAGGACGATGTGTCCGATGATCGTCGCCTCGAAGATTGCGCGAACTGCGTTAGCAAGTCCGTGGAATGCGTAAGTGAGAGTGTACTGAGCGTTAGCAAACATCTCATCTCTCTTGATGTCTGCTGTGACTTTTGCTTCTAGTGAATCGTTTTCAGCTGTGATGAAGCAGGCTTGAAGAGCCATAATCGTCGATGCGAAAACAGAAGCGATGACTTCAATAACAGCAAGAATCGTTCTGATTACTGGTCCAATGACGTACATATATCGAAGAGCAACTTCGACGTTTTGTGCAAAAGACTGAACGCTAGCATGAGACTCTAGGTGCTGTTTGCTCAAAACAATAACTGGCTTCGTAGGCATTTCTTCACCAGGAGCAAGATTACCATTTACTATTCCTTGCATCTCTTCGTACTGTGCAAATAGCCTAAAAGCATCGGCAAAAGGCATTGTTTGAGCTTTAACTGCTGACTCTACTTCTCCCTTTTCGCCAGTTTGTAGTGACACGTCAACTTTAGTTGATGCAGCAGCAGCAGCTTTTGTAGTTGATGGCTCATCAAATAAACTTTTGCGCTTAAGTGAAGGCCCGTGCTCTTCACGATTAGCTGTAGCCGTTTGCTGTAGGAGGGTGGAATCTCCTCTAGTCTCTATTGCGCCTTTAAACATATTAAAATATCTCCTCTTTGGGTTGGAAGCTCAAGGAGCTCCCAGTGGTTTTACATGAATTGTGTATTCAATCTCTTCTTCTTGAGAAATTAATCGGCTATAATTATAAGTTAAAGCTGTTATATTTTACAACTACTCTGATGGGAAAAATAATATGTATCATCAGAATCAAATTGTATTTATAAAATAAAAAAATTGTTAT
>CAZZMO010000022.1:0-20728 GCA_964655475.1 uncultured bacterium | reverse complement strand
GTCTTTTCTTTTGGGTACCAGTCGATCACAACTTTTGCAAGGTAACCAGATTCGTGTAAAAACCTAGCTCCCCAGGCAGAGAGCTTGAGGACTACAGGGCCGCTGAATCCAAAGTGGGTGATGAGGAGAGGGCCTCTTTGGAAGAGGGGAAATCCTTCCACACTGACCTTGGCATCGGAGATTGCTACGCCGCTGAGCTCCTTTAAGGGGTGATTCGGTATATTAAAGGTGAAAAGAGATGGGACGGGGGGAACGATTGTATGTCCAACAGATCGCGCCATCTCATGCCCTTCGGGACTGCTTCCTGTTGCAAGAATGATTTTTTTAGCGGGAAGGTCATCTAAAGAAAGAATTTTTTGTCTCAGATGGATTTCCACCCCTAATAGCTTGGCCTCTTCAAGGAGGGCATGAATAATCGTCTCTGAGGAGTCTGTTATGGGGAACATCCTCCCATCAGCTTCTGCTTTAAGCGTTACCCCTCTTGATTCGAACCATTCGACTGTATCTGCGGGGCTAAATCGGTGAAAAAGACTAATCAATTCTTGAGAACCGCGGGGATAATTTTTTGAAAGGGGTAGTGGATCGAAAAGATGGTGGGTTACATTGCACCTTCCGCCACCAGAAATCCTTACTTTTGAAAGGAGAACTCCAGTTTTTTCATAAATCGCTACACGCAGCTCTGGCATTGACTTTTTGGCACTTAAAGCAGCGAAAAAACCGGCAGCCCCACCCCCCACAACGATTAAATCGTACATAATATCCTTGCGTTAATCGATACAATATAGCAGAATGGTTCCCGAATGCAAACATTTGATCAACTAAATCTTCATCCCTCGATCCTCAAGACCATCCAAAAGATTGGCTTTACGACACCAACTCCTATCCAAGAGAGTGTGATCCCAGCCATCATCGAAGGAAGGGATGTCATCGCTAAGGCAAAAACAGGATCTGGCAAAACTGCCGCCTTTTCACTGCCTGCACTCCAACTACTTATTGAAGATCCTACGAAGAAAATTTTAATTGTTACACCGACAAGAGAGCTCGCTCTCCAGGTTGCCGAAGAGTTTACTAATTTCGGCAGAGGAAATCAAATCGGTGCTGTTGCAGTTTACGGTGGAGAATCTGTTTCCCTCCAGCTCAAGCGTCTTAGAAAAGATACAAGAGCCATTGTAGGGACACCAGGAAGACTCCTTGACCTCTTCCGCTCAAAGTCGATCACCCACTTTGCACCAACTATTGCTGTTCTCGACGAAGCAGACGAAATGCTCAACATGGGATTTTTGGAAGACATCCAAGCGATCTTCTCATTCCTCCCGAAGAATCGACAAACTCTCCTCTTCTCAGCGACGATGCCTGCACCGATCAGAGAGCTTGCAGACCAATTTTTAAAAGATCCTGTCGTTTCAACACAGACAGCTCCTCAAGAAGATATTGAACAAGTTTACCACCTCGTAAACCACAAGCAGCGCGTTCAAGCTCTTTCGAGACTCATGAAATTTTACAACCCTTCCAAGGCTCTTATCTTCTGTAACACAAAGAAGCAGGTCGATGAGCTTTCTCAAGAGATCAATCACCCAGGGGTGATGAGACTTCATGGAGACATGGCCCAAAAAGAGCGCCTCAGTGTGATCGACGCCTTCAAGAAAAACGGACAGGCTGTCTTGATCGCAACGGACGTTGCTGGAAGAGGGATCAACGTGGTAGATATTTCTCACGTATTCAACTTCGAGCTCCCATTCTCTCTAGAGAGCTATACTCACCGTATCGGCCGCACTGGAAGAGCTGGAAAAAAAGGAACTGCGGTCACTTTAATGACCCCAAAAGAAGCTCATCTCATCAAGAAGCTTCTCAGAAAAGATCCAAAAAAGCACCCTCTTCTTCCGATCCCATCGGTCGAAGACATCCGATTGAAGCAGACAGAAAACTTTGTTCAGACTCTACAGAGCGAAGAAGTTCGACCTCTTGCTAAACATCTCCTTTCCTCACTAGAAAAGGAGATGTCACTTGAAGATATCTGCTTAAAACTTCTTTCAAAGTACTTCAGAAGCTAGAGCAGCAAGCTCAGATCTCTCTGTTTGCTTGAAGAATACACTGCCAAAAATATCATACCTTTTCATCTTTGCGATCAAATGAATCAGTCCATTTGAATCGGAATCGAGATATGCATTGTCGATCTGTGTTGGATCACCAAGAACGAGAACTTTTGTATTCGGCCCCACGCGAGAAATGAGCGTTTTAATCTCGTGAGGAGTGAGGTTCTGCGCTTCGTCGATGATGATAAAACTGTTCGCGATCGAGCGCCCTCTCATGTAGGTAATCGCTTCGACTTGCAGCTTATTACTATCTAAAATCCAACGCTGCGTTTCACTTCCAAGATCCTTATCTTTAGAAGTACCACAGATGTATTCTAGGTTATCGTAGAACGCGCCAAGCCAAGCTTGCAGCTTCTCCTCTTTTGTTCCAGGGAGAAATCCGATGTCTTTCCCGATTGGAACAATCGATCTTGTGATGATGATGCGAGAGTAGACCCCTTCATCAAACACCTTTCGAAGTCCTGCAGCTAGAGCAAGAAGTGTCTTTCCCGTTCCTGCCTGTCCGACAAAGGTAACAAGCTTTACATTGTCATCTAGAAGAAGATCTATAGCGCACTTTTGCTCAATATTTTTTGGTTTAATGCCCCAAAGGTCCCGATTCACATTCCCAAGAGGAACAAGCTTCCCCTTTTTACTATCGACTCGGCAGATTGCTGAGGAATTTTCAGGACTTTTGAGAACGCAAAATTCATTCGGGTAGAACCCTTCTTCTTTAGGTAGCTCCAAAAATCCATCTTTGTAGAACTGGTCGATCACTTTTTTTGGCATTTCCAGATGACGAACCCCTTTGTAGAGGCTTGAGAAAAACTCTTTTGTCGTCGCGTAGTTTTTCGTTGGTATACCTAATGTTTCTGCAATAATTCTCGTGACAGAATCTTTCGAAACAACAACCACATCTTCTCCTTTTTCTTTCAGATCGTAAACAGTACAGAAAAATTTATAACGCGCCTTATCAGATGTGAGGGGGAAGGATCTTGACTTTATTTGTGGCGCCTCTAAAGCGACGCGCAGATTAGAACCCCCATCGAGACCAACACCTCGTTGTAAATCTCCCGAAGCTCCAATATTATCGACAAATCTCATCGCCTGTCTTGCGTTGCGTCCGATTTGATCATTGAACCTTTTCATCCCGTCCAACTCTTCTATAACGCATCCAGGAATCACTACATCATGGGATCCAAATGTTTTTAAGGATTCTGCATCGTGCAAAATGACATTTGTATCCACTATATAGGTTTTTCTAGCCATCCAACCTCCCGGTTCAGATTATCTACCGATTGCAGGTTTTCTATTTTGCCCCGGTATATTTCCCCTTATGCTAAAAATCATTTGAGATTACAATAGGCATTTCCTTTTTCTTGAAAAAATCTTTCCACATAAATTCATAAGTGGTTGAAAATAAGTCTTTTTCTTAATTTTTCAGCAATCTATGTGTTAGAGTGCTAATTTTATTGACACCATAAATTCATTTCTTGTATACTGAAGACATGAAAATAGATGTTAAAATACTCAGTATACCACCCTACATCTCGACGAGCTGGCGCTCGGTAGACTTCCTCAAGGTAGAAGAGATCCAGGGAAAAAGATTCTTAACCGTAGGCCTCACCAATGGAGCCGAGGTGAAAATCCCTGGGTTAAATGATGTAACTATTGAACACATCTTCTCCTGCCATGCCAATAGTACAGACTCCATTTCTACAGCTATACCGAGAGTGCGCTTAAATTTTTCTCCTCTCAATATCGACGGACTACCTGATGTGCAGGCTATCATGGAACACAATCCTGCTCAGGCAAATGCTCCTAATCTGCCTATTGAAATTACCTCTAAAATGTCTACCATTGCGAAAGCTTTGGGGATTGATTTAGGGGGATTTCACGCTCCTAAGGGAGAGCCCCATTGCAATTGCCCTCACTGTCAAATTGCAAAATCTCTCCATCCAACTCCACCCACTCCTGAAGTAGAGGAAGTGGTCACTGATGAAGACCTCCGTTTTCGCGATTGGGAAATCAAGCAATCGGGAGAAAAATTATTCGAGGTAATCCATCCTCTGGATAAAAGCGAACACTATCAAGTGTTTCTTGGAAATCCGATTGGCTGCACATGTGGTCAAAGCAACTGCGAACACATCCGCGCAGTCCTCTTAAGTTCTTAGTTTTTCCAACTGGTGCTTGCTGAAAAACGGACAAATTCATAGAATGAGGAACATTATCTATGAATGAGGGGATTTATCCATGCGAAAAGCTATTGTTCTGCTTAGTATTTGCTGCAGTGGGGCCCTAGTTGCTAATGAGCGACTAGACACGATCAGACTAAGCGCAGTGCAAACATTAGAACCTGAATTGTCGAACAGTATGCCGATTCGACAAAACTTAGCTCCTAGGCCAGTACCAGTAAACCCTCCTGTCAATCACGCTCCTGTTGAAAAAGCAGAGAAGGTTGAAAAGGTGGAGAAAGCTTCGAACAAATTTCAATCTTTCACTGGAAGAATTGTTGGCAATGGCGTCAGAATGCGTCTTCAACCAGATGTCGACAGCGCGATTGTAAGAGAATTCGCAAAAGATGATTGGGTTGTCGTTCTCGAAGAGAAAAACGATTTCTGGGGGATTGAAGCTC
The DNA here is from genome assembly GCA_964655475.1 of uncultured bacterium. GTDB lineage: Bacteria > Chlamydiota > Chlamydiia > Chlamydiales > VGMA01 > VGMA01. The sequence continues at coordinate 16,021 of CAZZMO010000022.1, read as the reverse complement.
CAGCTGATATGAAAGCGTATGTCTTCAGAAGCTTTGTTCTCGATAACGTCGTAGAAGGAAACCGTGTGAATGTGCGCCTTCAGCCAGAGCTCAACGCTCCTGTGATTGGCCACCTCAATACAGGTGACAAAGTGAACGGATCGATCAGCGAGCAAAATTCAAAGTGGCTTGAGATCGCTCCACCTAAAAACACCCGTTTCTATATCGCTAAAGAGTTCATCGAAAAAGTAGGCGGGCCTGAGATCAAGAATGTTCGCGATAAAAAGAAAAATTCCGTGGTTCAACTCATGGAATCAGCAAACATGATCACTCAAACAGAGCTTTCTAAGTCGTTTGATGAGATTGATTTCGACCGTTTGACAGCGAACTACCACACAGTGATCCAAGATTACACCGATTTTCCTGAGTATGTAGAACAAGCGAAGAATCACCTGCTCGAACTTCAAGAGATCTATCTTCAAAAGAAACTCTCTTTCTTAGAAGCAAAAGCAAACAAGTTAAGCCGTCAGCTCAGTATGGCAAAAGAAGCAAACCCAGCTCTTGATATCCCTGTAGATATCGTGCCTCCTGTTTCTGACAAAATGAAAATGTGGATTGCAGCAGAGGAGACCATCTTCTTATCTTGGTCATCTCAACACCCTGCAAGATCTTTAGAAGACTACTACCAAGAACAAAGAGCTAAAGCAGTTCGCATTTCTGGTACAGTAGAGTCTTACACAGCGCCTATCAAGAACAAGCCAGGTAACTACGTCATTCGTGACCGAGACCTCCCACGTGCTTATCTCTACTCTACAAAAGTAGATTTGGATAAATATGTTGGAAAGTATGTGACACTCTATGTTGCAACACGTCCGAATAACAACTTTGCCTTCCCTGCTTACTTTGTTTTAGACGTCGATGGATTTTAGGGAATTTGCCCTCCATATTTTGGAAAGCGAAAGGATCGAGGATAAACTCCTCGATCCTCCTTTTTTAACAGACCTCAATCCAGGAACCCCTCTCTTCTGGAAAGAGCCTTCGAGAAGTACCGAGCTACAGTTTGAAAAGCACGCAAGAAAAGAGGGGAAACTTCCCCCTCTTCATGAACTTGCCGATCTAGAAAAAACAGCAGTGTGCCTCCACCGTTTCTGCGGACATGAACTCTTAGCTGTCGAGATCATGGCATTTGCCATATTAGCGTTCCCAGAAGCTCCACCAAATTTTCGAAAAGGGCTCATCTTCACCCTCAAAGAAGAGCAAGAGCATGTCAGACTCTACATGAAACGGCTCGAAAAGATTGGCGTAAAATTTGGAGACTTCCCTGTCTATAAACACTTTTGGCGCCACACACCTTTCATCACCTCCCCCATCCGCTACGTCAGCATGATGAGCCTTACCTTTGAGATGGCCAATCTTGACTTCGCCCCTTACTATGCAGCCGCATTTAGAAAAGTTGGGGACCTTGATTCAGAAGCACTTATGAACCGAATCCTTCATGACGAAATCAAACATGTCAGCTTTGGCATGGGTTGGTTCCAAAAACTTCAAACGAAAAATGATTCTGCCGACTGGCGAGAGTACTGCGAAAGTCTCTACCCTTACCTAAATCCTAAACGAGCTAAAGGGCACCAATTCATCCCTGCACACAGAGAAAAAGCAGGGGTCCCCTCTCATTGGATCGCTAACTTCCAAAATACCTAAGAAGCATAAAAATGGCGCACGAGAATGGGAAGGTCGCTTTTAGCAAACACCCCTCTCTCAATTTGTGCAAGGAGATCATCTGGTGTGAGCCAGTTCGCTTCGATGAACTCTGAAGGGTTGTAATTGGGAGTTTGTTCTGTCTTGATTTGGTAGACCTTCATGAAAACAGAGACGTTGTGAATTTTTGGATGAAGATGACCGAGTAGACTCCATTCGAAATATCTCACATCGAGATTGAGCTCTTCTTGGATTTCTCTTTTGAAGGCTTCATCATAACTTTCTCCGCTACTTACATGCCCTCCCATGCTCATATCAAGAGCTCCAGGGTAGAGGGGTTTCTCTAAAGAGCGCTTTGGGATCCAGAGTTTCCCTTCAGAATTGCGCAAAAAAGCATTCACCACTCTAAAATTGCGTATATTTTCTTGGTAGATTTCAGAACGGAGCTTTCTTCCAATAACCTGATCTTGATCATTGACTAAATCGAGATACTCCTCACTCATTCTAACTCTCTTGCCGTTGTATCAATGAACTCTGGTGTCTCAAGTTCAATCGCATCAGGTGCAGCCCCGAATTCTTTGAATTTTCTAGCGCTGACAAGAACTCTCTTCTCTAGCGTACCAATCCCCTTATTGTAAGCCTCGACAGCATTTGAAAGGCTTTTTCCCATACTGGAGAAGTGCTTATTCATATCGTGCACTCTTTTATAAAGCTCACGACCGAGGAGACTGATTTCGAGCGCATTTTTTGAGAACTGATCTTGTTTCCAGCCATAGGCTATCGCTCGTAAAAGGCCGATCAGTGTGGTAGGCGTTGCAATCACAACCCCTTCATCAGCTCCCACCTCGATGAGAGAAGGGTCATACTGTAGCGCTGTACTAAAGAAGATCTCCGCAGGAAGGAAAAGAACGACAAATTCAGGCATCTGATCAAAAAGATTCCAGTAGCTTTTCTTGCCGAGTTGCATGATGTGAGTCTTGAGTTGTCTTGCATGAGCTTGTAAACGTTCAGCACGCACCTTTTCATCGACAGCTTGATTGGCATCCAAAAAAGCGTCAAAGGGAACCTTGGCATCAATGATGATGCTCCGATCTCCAGGGAGTTTTACAATGACATCGGGACGAACCCTCCCCTCTTCTCCACTAAATACCTGCTGCTCGAAAAAATCGCAATAGCTCAACATACCGGCCATCTCGATGACCCGTCTCAGTTGGATCTCTCCCCACATACCTCGAACATCGGGTTTTCTGAGAGCAGTCACGAGATTAGCGGTTTCGCTCCTGAGCTCTTTTTCTGCAGCCGCCATCGCTCTCATCTGCTCTTTGAGAATCTCCTGCTCCCCTCTTCTCTCTTTTTCAAGCTTCTTTAAACCATCATCGAGTTTGAGGAGCGATTCCTTGACAGGAGCGACGAGCTGATTGATAGCCATCTCTTTTTTTTCCATGACCCCTTGAGATTGGGCATGGAGCTTTTCAAAATTTTGATTGGCAAGCTCTAAAAAGGCCTGATGGCTCTTTTGCATGGTGTCAAAAGAGACTGTGCTAAAAGTTTCTTTAAGCTGCTCTAAAAATTGAATTTTTGCTTCCTGAAGCTTCAGTTTAGACCAGAGGAAGGCCAGAAGGGCGATGAGCAATACTGAAAAAATGAATAGGTAGATCATGGAGCCATTATAGGGGTAAAACTCCATTTTTGTGAAACAAAATACATTGATTAATAAATTGTAATTAACCATAATTATTACATGTTTGTAATTGTAATTAAGACAATTGTCTTAAATCTTTTCTTATTTATGCATATTTTTTCTGTTCCTATTAGTATGGGAATGAAAAAATATTCTTTATTTTCTCTCATCCCCCCTGCCAAAGGGATCCATACCATCGAGGTGGCTGAAGAGGAAAAACGGACAGCCCTACTCTCATTTGCCGCTGGGATTCTCAAAAAAAATCCTGAGGACCTTCTCGTATGGAAAAGGGAATATTTTGGAGACTTAGCAGAATCGGGCTCTGAAGATGAGATCTATTACATCACTAATTTAGAAAAAGAGAGACTTCTGGTTTTGAAGGCGAAAGAGGGAGCATCCCCCTCGAAAGAATTGATCGCGATGCGCTACCTAGAAAAAATCCCCTTCAAACATTTTCACACCCCAAAATTGAGGGGAACAACGGTATTGACATTTGGCACAGAGCAGTATGAGATCATCGCTATGGACCTTGCAAAAGGGATGACCTTAAACGGCTACCTACAAAAAATCTCGACGACGACAGCAGGCTCAGAGCAAAGGGCAGATCTTTTAAGAGAGCTTCAAGATGCGGTAGAAAAAACAGCGATAGGCCTTGCTGAACTTCATAACCAAGAGCTCAAGGCAACTCTCAATATCACCTACGAAGAGCAAAAAAAGAGGATCGTACAGCGCTTTGAAAAGTACTCGAATGATGCGCTATCAGAGCCCGTGCTCCACTATCTCTCCTCTATGGAAGATACAAGCCCTCGGGGTTTAATCCATGGGGATCTCAACCCTGGGAACATTTTTTATGACCCAGAAACGAAAACGGTCACCTTCATTGACCTAGACACCTGCTTTGCATCGATCGAAGGGGGCCCTATCGCCTATGATCTCGCCCAATTCTCTCTCCTCTTTGAAGCGCTATCGAACTTCTATGAGTTTGATGAAGAGGAACAAAAAATCCTCACCCGCTCTTTTTTCAATACCTACGGAAAGCATGGGCCCGTGGTATCGAGTGAAAGTAAAGCTTTTTACCGCTATCTATTAGAAATGAGCTATATTTTAGGGTTTTCTATCGACGATAACCCAATTGATGTAGACCCGCTGACTCTCCAAGCGCTGGCTCTCGCCGCCTACTTTGAAAGAGATCTCAGGATGAAAACTTCTTCCTTATCGAAGCTCTAGGGATCAACGTCTGTATCGTCAGGCTCAAAATCGAGAAGCTTTTTAGACTTCCTACCTGCAATCTTTCTAGCAATCGATAGGATTAACCCTACGATGATGTATCCCCAAAAAAGGACGATCACCAGGATCGAAAGGTAGTGCAAGATTCCATATAAAAGGGCAATTGCCCCTACTACAGTCAAAAAGATGAGATAGAAGGAAGGAACCTGGATCCGGAAGGTCTTGAGACTTGCAAATCTCCAGCGGCTGATCATCAGATAAGCCACAAACATCATGATCGGTGATAAAATCAAACACTTCATCGACTCAGTAATCGTGACCCAGCTTTCAAAAAGAGGGGTATTCAAAAAGAGAGCGGGTGAAATAGCAGCTAGAGCGGCGGCCGGGATCGGTAGCCCCTCGAAGCTCTTTTTCATATTGAGCTCTTCTTCTTTATTTCCTTTGGCCATCCCTGACCGGACCTGAAAGCGGACGAGTCTAAGAGCCCCACAAAGAGTATACAACATGGCAGCTGCAAGGGAAAGAAGGGCATAAGGCCCTGTCACGCCTACATCGATTGCCTTCAAAAAGAGGACCGAAGGGACAACTCCAAAAGAGACGACGTCGGCGATCGAATCGAACATCACCCCAAATTCGCTCTCAGCCTTGACAGCTCTAGCGATTGCCCCATCTACAACATCGAGAAAGGCAGCGAGTAAAACAATTAGCAAAGATTGTCGCAACATGTCATACTTCAGAACTCCTGTCATGCTGGAGTGGAATAACACGAACAATCCGCAGGTCAAGGCAAACGCGGTCACCCCGTTTGGCAAAATATACATCCGTCTCATGTAATGCATCATATACGTAACGGTGTCAAAATGCAAGTTAGGTTAATACGAAAAAACGTCGATGGGATTTTTTTTCATCGAAAAGTCTGCTGATAAAGGGGCTTTGATGAAAACGATTTTTTTTTGTAGACAAATTCCCTAACACACAATATATAGTGTTCTAGTTATGTTAACGATACCATATGTAGTATTATCAAAGCCTTTAACAATGGGGAACCATGAAGAAAGTTAAGACATTAGACCACACCGAAATACTCGCCGATGTCACCGAAACAGTCCTAAAATCAGAAAATGCCTCCCTCCACACCGATCTTCTTTGTGTGGTGAAAAGAAATGGTCGTATCGTCCCTTTTAATCGGGAAAGAATTGAAAAGGCGATTGAAGCCGCTTTTCGCGATACAAAGAAAGCACCGAAACCAGAACCTCTATCGACTGCTATGGTCCAAACGATCCAGCGCTTAACAGATAGCGTCGTACTCCAATCAAAAGAGCTTGGGGAAAAAGGGGTCACCTTGACAGTAGAAGGGATCCAAGACCTCGTCGAAGTGACGCTCATGAAAAATGGGTTCCACGATGTAGCAAGAGATTACATCATCTACCGCGACCAGCATAAAGAAAAAAGAGACCTCAGCCCTGAAAACTTGAGAATCTACCGCCACGATGGTAGTACTCTTGTCCGCTTCAACCCTATGAAGATTGCTTCAAGCATTGCTAGAGCGTTTAGACTTGCAAGACAAATCGAATCTGATGTCCTTCCTGAAGAAGTAGTTACATCTGTCAATTTATTGACACAAATCATTGTTGAGCGAGCTGTAAAGCAACATAACGATCAAAAAATGCTCCACATCTCTGATATCGAGAATATGATTGAAGAAGAGCTCATGGCAGCTCGTAGCTTTATGGAAGCCAAGGCATTCATCCTCTACCGCGTTGGAAAAGAGGAAGTGAAACTACCAAAAGAGATCAAACCTCATAAAGATCAAACCTTCATTGTGATCGAAGAAAATGGGGCAGAACTGACGATCTCAGAAAGAGAGATCCGCAAAAAGATCGAGCATGCTTCTCGAGAATACAAAGACCAAATCGACGTCTCTCACCTCGTCGCGCTCACTGTCAGCAACTTCTACAACGGGATTAAAGAAAAAGAAGTCGACACAGCGATGATCATGGCGGCGAGATCCATGGTGGAGAAAGATCCTCTCTATTCATTCATTACAGCAAGAATCCTTCTCGATAAGGTCTACAGAGAAACGATGGAAGTCTCTGCTATGGATGCTAAATTAGAAAAGACGCATCAACAGTACTTCCCTAAATACATCAAAATGGGGATCTCCTACAAACGCCTCTCCCCTCAGCTCCTAGATTTCGATCTCGTAGCTTTGGCACAGGCAATGGATCTCAAAAGAGATGATCTTTTCCAATACCTCGGCCTACAGACTCTCTACGATCGCTACTTCATCCATGAAGAAGGGCGCCGTTTAGAAACACCACAGATTTTCTGGATGCGCGTCGCGATGGGTCTTGCATTAGAGGAAAAAGAGAAAACCAAGCGGGCAATTGAGTTCTATAATCTCCTTTCAGAGCATTATTTTACTTCAGCGACCCCTACCTTGTTTAATTCAGGAACTATACATTCCCAATTAAGCTCTTGCTACCTCTCTACTGTGATGGATGACCTCCACCACATCTTCAAGATTGTAGCTGATGATGCTCAGCTATCCAAGTGGGCAGGTGGCATCGGCAACGACTGGACAAACGTCCGTGCAACAGGATCTCTCATCAAAGGGACGAATGGAAAGAGCCAAGGGGTCATCCCTTTCCTCAAAGTGGCGAACGACACAGCCGTTGCGGTCAACCAAGGGGGAAAAAGAAAAGGGGCGATGTGTGCCTATCTAGAAACATGGCACCTCGACATCGAAGACTTCTTAGAGCTTCGCAAAAATACAGGTGATGAAAGAAGACGTACTCATGACATGAATACTGCGAACTGGATTCCAGACTTATTCATGAAGCGTGTACAGGCCAATGAACCTTGGACTCTCTTTAGCCCGATCGATACACCTGATCTTCACGATCTTTACGGCCAAGCGTTTGAAAAGCGCTATGCTGAATATGAGAAGCTCGCAGCAAATGGAAAGATCAAGAACTACAAGACGGTCGACGCACTCACTCTTTGGAGAAAGATGCTCAGCATGCTCTTTGAAACGGGCCATCCTTGGATCACCTTTAAAGACCCAAGTAACGTCCGCGGCGCTCAAGACCACGTAGGTGTGATCCATAGCTCCAACCTCTGTACTGAGATTCTTCTCAACACCTCTAAAGAGGAAACAGCGGTCTGTAACTTAGGTTCGATCAACCTCATCAAACACATCACCGACAAAGGGATGGATGAAGAGAGGCTCGCTAAGACAATCCGCACTGCGATCCGGATGCTCGACAACGTGATCGATATTAACTTCTACCCGATTGAGGAGACGAGAAATTCTAACCTCCGCCATAGACCGATTGGTCTTGGGATCATGGGTTTCCAAGATGTTCTCTACAAGTTGAACATCAGCTATGCATCCCCTGAAGCGGTGCAGTTTTCTGATGAAAGTATGGAAATGATCTCCTACTACGCGATCCTCGCCTCTTCAGAGCTTGCTAAAGAAAGAGGCACTTACGAAACCTACAAAGGATCGAAGTGGGAGCGTGGCTATTTGCCGATCGACACCATCGACCTCCTCGAAAAAGAGCGTGGCGATACGATTTATATGGACCGCTCACATAAAATGAACTGGAACAAGGTTCGTGAACATGTGAAGCAACATGGGATGAGAAACTCTCACACAATGGCGATCGCTCCAACAGCGACGATTGCAAACATCATTGGTGTGATCCCATCGATTGAGCCTACTTATAAAAACCTCTACGTCAAGTCGAACCTCTCAGGAGAGTTCACTGTTCCTAACAGCTACTTGATCGAAAAGTTAAAAGAGTTCGGCCTATGGGATGAGCATATGCTCGATGATCTCAAGTACTACGATGGATCGATCTTGGAAATTGACCGCATTCCTGATGAAGTCAAGAATCTCTTCCTGACTGCATTCGAAATGGAGCCAGATTGGCTCATCGAGTGTGCTTCTAGACGTCAAAAATGGATTGATATGGGACAGTCCCTCAACCTTTACTTGGCTGAACCAAGCGGAAAGAAGATTCATGAGATGTACATGAACGCGTGGAGAAAAGGGGTGAAAACCTGCTACTATTTGCGATGTCTAGCTGCTACGCAGATCGAGAAATCCACGACAGATATTAACAAAAGAGGACTCCAACCTCGCTGGATGAAAAGCACGTCGGCTTCTGCTCGCATCTCAGTAGATAGAGAAGAAGCTCCACCAAAGAAGGCCTGCTCGCTAGAAGAAGGTTGTGAAAGTTGTCAATAAAGGGTGAAAGAATGAAAGATGCAAAAAGAATTTCTGCAGATGATAAAAAACTGATCAACTGCACGAAGATTGATGTGAACCAGCTGATGCCGATTAAGTATCACTGGGCGTGGGAACACTATTTGAATGGCTGCGCCAACCATTGGATGCCATCAGAAGTCCCTATGGCAAAAGATATTGAGCTTTGGAAATCGAACGAACTTTCTGAAGGGGAAAGATTGGTGATCATGAGAAACCTCGGGTTTTTCTCTACCGCTGAAAGCCTTGTAGGAAATAACATCGTCCTTGCGATTTTCAAGCATGTGACGAACCCTGAAGCGAGACAATACCTCCTTCGCCAATCGTTTGAAGAGGCGCTTCACACCCATACGTTTCACTACATCGTGGAATCTCTTTCTCTCGATCAAGGGGAAGTGTTCAACATGTATAACGAAATTGATGTCATCAAAGAAAAAGATGAGTTTGAGATGCAGCTTACAGCTGATGTTCTCAAAGAGGGCTTCACAACAGCGACTCACGAGGGAGCTCAAAAGTTCCTAGAGAACCTGATTGGTTATTACCTCATCATGGAAGGGATCTTCTTCTATAGCGGATTTGCAATGATTTTGTCTCTCCATAGACAAAACAAGATGACAGGGATTGGAGAACAGTTCCAATACATCCTCCGAGATGAAACGGTTCACCTCAACTTCGGAATTGACCTCATCAATTCGATTAAAGAGGAAAACCCTGCCCTTTGGTCTCCAGAGTTCCAACAGCATGTGATCCGCCTCATCGATGAAGCGGTCGCTTTGGAATATAAGTATGCCCAAAGCTGTCTTCCGAATGGAATTTTGGGACTCACCTCCCCTATGTTCGAAGATTATGTGCAATATATTGCTAACCGCCGTTTGGAAAGAATTGGCCTCAAGCCTCAATATCCAAATGCGAAAAACCCTTTCCCTTGGATGAGCGAAGTCATCGACCTCAACAAGGAAAAGAATTTCTTCGAAACACGTGTGACCGAGTACCAATCTTCTGGCGCTCTCACTTGGTAGTAGATAAGGGGCTCTCTCAGAGAGCCCCTTCGAATCTGTTTAGAAAATCTGTTAAGACTTTCTAAATATTGTGGAAAAAATCCCAGAGGTTTTCCATAATGAGGTTGAGAGATCCTTTACCAGGCGCGCCTATGCAAAGCCAAGAATTTCGAAAGAATGAAGAATACTGTGGATTTGTGATAGATGAGGTCACTCCAGTTGAAGAAGTGGAGTTATTGGTATATGAAATTACCCATAGACCCTCTGGCGCTCAAATCATCCATATCGCAAGTAATGAAACGGAAAACCTTTTCTCTCTCTGTTTTAAGACCTATCCAAAACACAATAAGGGTGTCGCTCATATTTTAGAGCACACCGTCCTTTGTGGCTCTAGGACCTATCCTGTCAAAGATCCTTTCTTTTCGATGAACCGCCGCTCATTGACGACTTTTATGAACGCCTTAACGGGGAACAATTTTACCGCCTATCCTGCAGCGACGACCAATGAAAAGGACTTTTATAACCTTCTCGATGTTTACATCGATGCTGTATTTTTTCCCCTACTTCAGAAAGAGAGCTTTGCTCAAGAAGGGTATCGCCTAGAGCTTCTCCACCCACAAAATCTCTTTTCCCCTTTGAGTGTAAAAGGGATCGTATTTAACGAAATGAGAGGAGCCCTTTCGAGAACAGAGTCTCGCCTTTGGCGCGATGTTTTGAAGAATATGTTCCCCAACCATCCCCATGGCTACAATGCTGGGGGAGACCCTGTAGAAATCATCACACTGAGCTACCAAGAGCTTCTCGACTACCACAAGCAGTACTATTCCCCTAGCCGAGCGACCTTTTTCTTCAACGGCTCGATCCCCTTAAAAAAACATCTCGATTTCATCTACGAAAAGGTACTTAGAGGTGCTCAAAAGCTCCCTCCGATTCCCCCTGTAGAAAAAATTGAAAGGTTCTTAGAACCAAGAAGGACTGTTTCTTACTACCCCTCTCAAGAAAAAGATCTCAGCAAGAAGAGCTTCGTCGTCTTCGGATGGCTTACGACAGATATTTCTGACTTAGAAACTCTTATTGCCCTTTCTCTTCTCGATTCCATCCTCATGGATACTGATGCCTCACTTCTTAAAAATAGCCTACTTGCTTCAGGTCTTTGTACACAAGCAGATGCGGTGCTCGACACAGAAATGAGAGAGATCCCTTATTTCATCTTGTGCCATGGTTGCAATCTCGACAATGCCAATGAGCTCGAGAAAGTCCTCTTCAAACGTCTCAAAGAGATTGCGAGAGAAAAAATTGATACCAAACTGATTGAAGCATCGATGCACCAGATGGAATTTGCAAGACTCGAAATTGATGGGGAACAGAATCCTTACGGTTTAGAGCTGTTTTATCGAACGGTTCTTTCCAAGCAGCAAGGGGGGAGCGTTGTCCCCAACCTGCAGATCCATGCTCTCTTTGAAAAGATGGCCAAGCTCTTCATTGATCCCGATTATTTCCCTGAGCTCATTGAGAAGTTTTTCCTCTCAAATACTCACTACATCCGCCACGTCATGGAACCAGACCCAAAGGTTCATAGCAAAGAAGAGCAAGAGATCGACGAAATTTTAGCGACCATTTCCAATCGCCTCACAAAAAGAGAGAGAGAATCCCTTGTCGAAGAGATGAAGGAATTTGCCCTTTACCAAAGTCAAAAACAGGACAATATCGATTGCCTTCCAAAACTATCGATTAAAGACATCCCTCAGAATGTGCAGCACTATCCTCTCGAAAGAAGTTATGTCGATCAGCTCACAATTTACTACCACCCCTGCAATACGAATAAAATCGTCTATGCCGCCCTTTCGTTTGATATCCCCCAGATTGATGAAGAGCATCTGCAGTATCTCCATCTCTTTTCCTCCTGTCTAACGCAGGTTGGAGTAGGTGGCAAAGATTACCTCACGACACTCGATGCGATACAAGGGAATTTAGGAGGGATCTACTCATCCATTGGACTCAATATCCAAGCTAAAGACAACATGACTTGTCAACCCACATTAACGATTCATGCAAAGGCTTTAGAGAGAAAGCTCCCCTCCATGTTTCATCACATGAAAGATGTGATTCTTTCTGCCGATTTTTCTGACCGGGAGCGGATCAAAGAATTGATCATGCAAGAATATACTGAACTAGAGCAGAAGGTAAATCGAGGAGCCGTCTCCTATGCGGTTTCTCGCTCTAAATCAGCACTCACCCCCTTCTCTTACGTTCTGAATGAATGGCATGGACTGCCCTATTTCATCTTCATCCGCTCACTAGCTTCGAATATCGACAAGACAATCGATCTGATTATTGAACGGCTAGAGGGGATCCGGAGGATTGTATTCCACCTCAATAGCCCAACGTTAGTACTCTCTTGCGATGAAAAATCGTATAAGATCATCGAACAGAACCGCTGGTTTGGGATGAATAAGTTTTCAACGACCCCATACTGCCCTTGGATCGACTTCCCCTCACCCCCACCTGTTTACACAGCGGCTAAAACAATGCCTATCCCTGTTGCAAGTAATGCACTAGCTTTTGAGTCAGTCCCCTATTCTCACCCAAGTTCAGCCCCTTTAAATCTTGCGGCGATTTTGTTTGAGAATATTGTTCTTCATAAAGAGCTTAGAGAAGAGCAAGGGGCATATGGCTGCGGTGCTGAACATTCAGCTGCAACAGGCCTATTCCATTTCTACTCCGTGCGCGATCCCCATATCTTTTCCACCTATCAATCGTTCAAACGTTCATTGGAGACGATTGCACGAGGCAGATTTAGTGAAGAGGATTTAGAAGAGGCAAAACTGAGCTTCTTCCAAGAGGTAGATAGCCCTATTTCACCGGGGATGAGAGCTTCTTGGACCTATGCTCTTGAAAAAAGTGGCCTTGATGTTTCAATGCGGCAAAAATATAGGGAACAAATTCTTAGAGCGACTAAACAAGAGATCATGCAAGCGGTGCAAGAGTCCCTTCTTCCTAAATTAGATGGAGCGATTTGGACAAGTTTTGCAAGTGAATCCCTTGTAGAAAAAGAAAACAAACTCTTTGAAAAACATTCCCTCTCACCCTTGCCAATAGAATCTATCTAAGGTATAATGACCATAAAAAAGCGTTTCTGGAGATAATGATGATGAAGAGATCTTTTATTCTAGCCTGCATGAGTATTGCCTCAATGGCATTTGCTGACCCACCACCTTGTGATCCTTGCATCAAATCTGAGGACACATTCTCTCCCCCCTTCATTAGAGTGGCGGAGTATTGTAGTCCAGCAGTTGTTCACATCTATGGAGAAGCAGGTAGCAGCGCTAATCAAAAGCAGCGCGGCGTCAACCCTTACGATCAGTTTCAAGATGAACTATTTGAAAGATTCTTTGGAGCACCTCCTCCACAAAAACGCCCTCAGGGCTCTGTGGGATCTGGATTTTTTGTCTCAGAAGATGGCTACATCTTGACGAACTACCACGTAGTGCAACAAGCACAGACCATCTATATTTCTCGAGAAGGAGAAGGGGTCAATATTGCAGCAGAACTCATTGGTTTTGACCAAAAGTCTGACATTGCAGTTCTAAAAATTGACACACAAGGGGAAAAAGTTCCCTACCTCACCTTTGGCAATTCTGACGATACCCGCTTAGGTCAATGGGTTGTCGCTATCGGAAGTCCGTTCGGTCTTAGAAACACAGTCACTACAGGAACTGTGAGTGCAACGCACCGCAATAAATTACAACTCTCTCAGCTCGACGACTTCATTCAAGTGGATGCAGCAATCAATCCAGGTAACTCTGGCGGGCCGCTCCTCAATCTCCGTTGTGAAGTAATCGGAATGAACACAGCGATTTTCTCTCAAGGGGGAGGAAGCATCGGTCTTGGATTTGCTATCCCGAGCAATATGATGAAAATGGTATTCGATCAGATCCGCGAAAAAGGTGTTGTCGATCGTGGTTTCATCGGCGTTCAGCTTCAAGAATTAAACCCTGATCTTGCACAAGCATTTAAATTGCCAAGCAAAACCACTGGTGTCGTGATCTCTGATGTTACAAAAGACTCTCCAGGGGAAAAAGCAGGGCTACAACCAGGTGATGTCATTGTATCTATCGACAATAAGCCTGTAAACTCTCCAGAGGCCGTCATTGCGATGGTAGGAAATAAAGCAGCTGGAGATACTATTGTGATCGAAGTGATCAGAGGATCAAAGAAAAAGACCTTCACGATCGTTCTAGCCTCTCAGTCGACACCACAAGGAAAAGGTGACCTTTCTGTAGCCAGATTCGGACTTCAAGTAGAACTCTTGAATCCAGAAACTGCTTACCAACAAGGGATGCGCATCGATGAAACAGGAATGATCATCACAGGAGTCACTGCGAATTCGAAAGCTGCAAAAGCAGGCCTTCGCCGCGGTATGGTGATTCTTGTCGTAAACGGACAAAAGATTCGCTCCTACGAAGATCTCAACGAGGCGCTCAAGCATCCTCAAGATCAGAAAAAGCACATCTTCTTGGTCAACTACCAAGGGCGTGCATCCTTCCATTGTATCGAAGATTAATCTCTCAAAAAACACCCCTCTTCTCATCAAGAAGAGGGGTATTCTTTGCCCTTTCAAAATTGTATATCTGCGTGACTTCAAATAGAAGTTTCAATAGATTTTTGAGTTAGTACATCTATTAAATCTGAAGTTTCAACTTGACATTGTTGAATTTCATTTGCTAAATTCCCTGAAAAAGAAGAATCCTATATGAATGATTCATTAAGAGAATTTCTCATGTTTCTATTAAATGGGCTTGTACATCTAGCAGCTCTTGCAGGATTTGCTTTTGCGGTGATGATGAATTTATTTTATCTTCCTAGTGAATATAAAAAGGGACGTAAATTTTCATGTTTTATTTTCATCGCTGCCTTATTATACGCTTTCAGTATATTCTGGCGTTTTTTCTGTCAGTAACTGCCTCTTCAGAAGCTCATTCAGATATGTTTACTGAACATGACCAATTATTTCAGTATTTCCAAAATTACACAGAGGAGACGTCTCCAGATGAAATGATTGACTTTTTGCTGAATATTAAAGATCAACTATCTCATCAAGGGCTTGAAATCCCCCGACTATCAATGATATTTATTAAATTAAAAGAAAGCCTTATCTGTTATGGAATTTCATTACCTGACGAAAATTGGAATGAATTTTTACAAGTATTAGATCAAAAAGAAACTGGTTTTTCCCTAGCAGGATTAAAAAAAATCGGAAGTAAACATAAAGAGAGCTGGAAGCTTATTTGGGGAGGTTGTCAATTACTGGCAGGAGCTCTTTGTTACCTAATCCCCCATCCTGGAGCACATGTTGCTGGGGGCATCCTAATTGCTGGTGGTCTAACATGTGTAGGAGAAGAAATCGGCAGACTAGATGCAGAGAATAAAAAAGAACAAGAACTCAAAGGCCCACCTCATCTACCGCCCCACTTTCCCCGGGAGTATTTTGTAGAAAAGTCCTATTACTATAATCGTAATTCAAGAAATAGCACTTACCAAGATCCAATCCTGCTAATTTAAAACCAAGAGCTATACCTAAGTGCACTCAAAAATTGGTTTTTAGCATCGTCAGAAACCAATTTTTGAGTGCACCTGGGTATATCCTTTTCTATTTAATCCCAATTAGAGCCGGTAGAGATGACAATTTCATCTTTGGTGGCGTCGTGGGAGGTCACTTTGAAATGTCCAGAGTTGGTGTCAAAGATGAGGCTTTCGCCGCTTCTGAGATCGCCCCAACGTTCTTCTATTTTGCGCCATTCTGAGGTTTCTTGCATTGCTTCAAAGACTTGATCATACTGCTCTTCTGATAAATCCATTCTGGTGTAAATTACAGCCAGCTGCTTTGGAGAAAGAGATTTTAAGTCTTCTTTCTTCCAGAGATGCAAAATGGCCGTCTTTCCACCAGATGGCTTATCAACTACAAAGGTATTTGATCCTGAAGATTGCATGTACTTTTCAGTCGCATTGAATTGCCCTTTGTCCCACACAACGACTTTCTTATTTGAAAAGATTGATTTACTTTTATTGTGAGACTCAGCTTGCCACGTAGCATCAGCTAAACTAGCCAAGTTCGGGCTGTGTTGAAAAAGTCGTATTGGGTTGCAAAGATAGAGCCGTTTTGCG
>CAZZMO010000021.1:0-22056 GCA_964655475.1 uncultured bacterium | reverse complement strand
GATGGCCTGGGAGTAATCCCTAGAAGCCTTCGCCTTTAGGCGAGGGAGCAGTCACAAATTCTAATACTTCCTACAAAATAGGAGAATCCCTTTGAGATCCTTTTTCTCAAGTCCAACATAGATTCCATTAAACATCTCTTCTACTTTTGAGATGTCCTCTTCTTTGAATTCTTGAGATAGTTCTCCCCTTTTTGATCGAAGCTTGTCTAGGAAGCTTTTGTACCAGATGAGGTATTCTTGAGAGAGATCGGTTGAGTCGACGATCTCCCACCCCATTTCTTCAAGAGCCGGCTTGAGAGTTGGAAGAAATAGGGGAAACATCGCTTGTCCTGCGAGATCGTCTAAATCAAAGATGGGTTTTGTCCTTTGGTAATCAAAGAGTGCGAGAAGGGCCCCTTTTTTAGCGACTCGGTAGAGAACTTGTAAAAGAGCATGCTGCTCCTTAATGGCGTATAGGACATTCAGCATGTAGATGAATGAAAATGTATCTTGTTCAAAGAGAGTTTCGAGTTTTGAGGCATTCATTGCAGTAAAGGAGATTCCAGGATACCTATTTTTTGCATAATCGACAGCTGCTTTGTCGATATCGACTCCATGAATCGAAGAAAACCCATACTGGTGGAGATCATAAGCGCTCCCTCCAAATCCACTCCCTACGTCTAGACAAGGACCTTTGAGGATCTCTGGTGCAAGAGAGAGAGCCTTTTTTATCATCATATGGACAGATTCTTGACCACCTGCATGGGCATAGTCTCCCTTTCGCAGTACGGTCAGTAATCTTCTCGCTTCATTCATGATACTTTAGGGGAAAGAGG
This sequence comes from uncultured bacterium, assembly GCA_964655475.1. Lineage (GTDB taxonomy): Bacteria > Chlamydiota > Chlamydiia > Chlamydiales > VGMA01 > VGMA01. Next base: position 21,241 of record CAZZMO010000021.1, on the reverse strand, counting down.
TTGAAGGTCCCTTTTTCAATAAGAGATGGGGTTAACATGTGGTAAACCATAGAAATCGTTCCTTGAGAGGTCAAAAGAGCTGCATGAGTGTGACTTTTAAAAGGGGCTATTCCCTTGTCGTTTGGATTTTGGTAAAAAGCGCGCGAGAGTTCAGAGGCAAGGATCGACTCCATCCCTTTTTGTGGGATGATGACGCCGAAGAGGCGGATAATGGCATCAGGAATTTCATGAATGGAAGACCAATAGAGATCAGAATGGGTGTTGATATTTTCTTCATAGATGGGAGCTTTTTGTAAATAGACTCCCTTAAATAGAGACATTTTGAGGGCCCCTTCAACGGCCACTCCCATAGGATACTTTTCAGAGAGCTCTCCGTAAAACGATTCTAATGAAGTGGGTGAAGAACATTGGATAGGAATTCCTTTTCCTTGTTGAATTCCTATGAGAAAAGGGCTCATAGCCTCTTTCTTGCCTGCTGTATGTACTTTTCCATGTTCTACCCAAGAAATAAAAGGGATACCATCAAGGATAAGAGTTTCTCCAATCGCAAAGCGATCAGTAAAAGTGGCTCCACCTAAAGCGAAGCGAAAGTTCATCGAAGATGTTGATTGAAGTAGATCTGCTTCGACTCTCCCTTCCAAGATGTCGAGCACATTCCCCACAATATGAAGATGAGAAAAATCCATGACTTCAATCTACAAAAGAGAAAAAAAATTTGCAAGGAAATGCTCCCCTTAAAAAAGAGGGGAGCCTATGAGCTTAGGTGAATTTCTTCTTTTTTTTCGTTTTGACTGCAGATTTGAAGGTGAGGGTGTAAGTATTGCCTGATTGTGTCAGAGTAAATGAGCTACTCGGATTAGCTTTTGCAATATAGACCATCGGGTTTCCTGGTTGAAACTGGATGGATGCATATCCAGGAGATGGGCCTGAACACCAAGGGCCTGGCTGCATATCTGTTGGGATACAGAGGGTGTAGGTTAGATTGAGCCAGCTCGTATTTGATGCGATATTTACCTCTTGTGCATCTCCGTTATAAAGTACTGATGTGCAAGACTCTCCACTACAATATGGAGCTGGGGCTGAGCCTGTTGCATAGGAGTTTTCTCCTAAAAACATGGCAAAACTTGTATTATTGACAAGTTGAACTTTGGTTGATGACATTTCTATCTCCTTTTTGGGTCATTTGTCCTATATTATTACACCTTCTTTATGTAGTTTTTAAATTATTTATAATAAGGCGTTTAAATAAGTGTAAAGGAAGGGTTTTAATCATTTTGATTTAAGTGTTGTTTCGTATAAAATTAATGAGAAATTTATAATTAATATGTTGTTTTATTATGTCTCTAACAAGTGTCACCTCACCCTGTGATGAGTGGAAACTGATCGCTTTGGCTCTTGCCAACCAGAAAAAAGAAGGGAAGCCACATGTTTTAGAAACTGCACGGGTAGTGAAAAGTGTACTATCTGCTAAGGTAGAGATTCTCTCTTCTCTGGATCAGAATATTGTCAGAAAAGTTCAAGAGGCTGTGATGGATCGGAGATTCAGCTCGGTCTATCGGAAAGAAATCACCCTTAAGTTTGAAGAAATGGAAAAGAGAGGAGAGGCTCTTCTTCATGGAGCAGCAGATGAGCTCGATCCCTCCCAAATTGATGCATTAGCAAATCTTCTCAGTGAATATGAAAAATATAAAAATGCGATCGAGGTTCTTCACTTAAGATCCGTAGCTGATGTGCCATCCATCGCACAATGTAGAGTAAGGGGAGCTGAAGCATTGGAGCATCGGAAGGTGTGTGTTAAGATCCTTTTGCCTATGGTTCAAGAGCTAGACAAGCTCTCTACAAAAGTAACATCTCTTCTAGATCAGCGATATATCAAACCAAAAAAGTTTCTAGAAATATACACAGCCCTTCAAAAGAGCTACAAAAAGCTCTCAAAAGAGTTCCAGGCTTTACAAGAAGATCCGAGTTATGCTCAATATGCTCAGGCGTTATACCGGAAAGGAGATAGATTACATCACGCTCTCTCTGACCTCTTTGTTTCTTCAAAACTCATGAATAAAGTATGGCAAGCAAAGGAGCAGCTGGAGAATCAAGTGTCTCAATATGCTTACGCATTTATACGTGCGGCAAATATGGGAGATCTTACAAAAGCTCAAAAGATCGTCAAAAAAATGAGCGAACATCAATTGGTTCATCATTTCTACACATATATAGATGAAGATCAGACTCTTCGTGAGAACTATTTCATCGCACTCAATAATAGAGTCTATCCTAGCGCTATTGACGCGCTTCGCAGAGCTCCGAAAGTTCAACATACGTTAAATGAAGAGTTTGCTCTTCGATCTAGCTATTATCCTACCTACACTCCTCCTCTCTATGATAACCCTTCTCTATACAAAGAAACTTGTTATAAAGCGCTTGACCAACTAAGAAAAGAGGGGATCATTACTGATCAAGAGGCCAGTGATCCAGGAGTCTATCATCGATATTACGAAAAGGCGAAAGAGGGACACTGTGCAGGATGGCGGAATGCATTTTTCGAGAGCATAAAAAATCATCCAAACGTTCGCTTTTCAGAAATGATTCAAGAGATCAAGCCAGAGCGAGCTATCTATCTCCAGTTATCTAAGTATGCAGGTGAGCGTCCTAAAGGCTTTAAAAAACAATCACTGCAAGGAAACGATATTCTTATAGAACAATGCTGGGTTCATCACCTCGAGAAATTTTGCGCGTCCTCATCAACAGTAGGCTATATAGAATTCCCCACGTTTTTTACTAGGGAAAAGAGCTCTTCGTTACTCCAAAGTCATACATTTGTTTTTTGGTCTAATCAAGAAGAATATGCCTATTTGGATCATGGAATGCTCGTGAAATTTCCTGATCAAGATTCTCTATTTAAGTCGCTTCGCAATCTGATCTTGATAGGTAGGCAATCTCAAAAATGGTCTATTCCAGTAGGGGCTTTGGTTCAGATCTATACAAAACATCGATGAGAGGGATATATGTTTGTAGGAAGTAGCGCTGATAAGCTTTATTTGGCGATGGAAGAGTTTCGTCAACATCGAAAACTTATCTTTGGACCCGCTTCAGAAGGGCATTACTATTTTACGACTTTTGAGAAGAGAACTTGCTATGTCGATAAAACGATGATTGGACTATTTGCTGAGAAAGTGCGCGCTGCTTTTCCCTGTGCAGAGATTATTGAGAAGAAAAGTGGAAGGAAGTGGATCTTTAAGAATGAAGGATCGCTCACTGGGGTTAGGAATTTGACCAATACTCCATTCGCTGCACTATTTCAAGAGGCTCTCAAAGTGCTGATAGCTGATAGGGAGTTGATGGTGTTTGAAAATCTTCCCCGTCTAAAGAAAATGAACCCATCTTACACCGTGATCCCTCCTCATGAGGGAATTAGTGGGCTCTGGTTCTACGACTTGTACGGCAATGTGTGTCAATGGGATGAAAAAATAGAAGAGAAGTTTCAGGCATTCTTTTTATCTGATGACTCAGAAAACACCTTGTCAGTCAGTACTATGAAAATCATGGTCGATCTCATTTCAGGTATAGAATTATCACCAGATGATTCCCCTAAATCACTCAGCCATTCAGCTCTTGTCAAAGAAGGGGGACGTCGTTTTGAAGTCAAACACCAATGTCCTCGTTCCACTCATCTGGATGAGCTTTTATAAATTGTCTCATGAGCTCTTTACATCGCTCGTTATTGAGTAGAGTCAATTGAATGCCTGAGCGCTTCAATACTTCTTCATCACCCATGAATGTGGTATTTTCTCCAATCACTACTTTGGGAATCTTATAGAGACGGATAGCGCCGCTACACATAGGGCATGGTGAAAGTGTCGAGTAGAGGGTCGATCCTTGATAGACATGTGGAGATAGGCGCCCTGCATTTTCTAAGCAGTTCATCTCCGCATGATGGATCGCACTTCCCTTTTGCATCCGCTGGTTATGACCACGTCCAATGATGTTTCCTTGATAGACGAGGACTGAACCAATAGGAATGCCTCCAGAAGCAAGCCCTTTTTCAGCCTCTTCAATAGCGGCCTTCATAAACTCATCCATTTTTATTTCCTCTTCGCAAACAGTCTCTAAGCGGGATAATAAATTGGGAATCGATTTTTAACACCCTTTAAATTAGTATGACAGTCTTTTATTCAGGAGGAAAAGATGAAGTCATTACTAGCTGGGTTAGCGCTTTTATGCTCCCTACATGCGAGTGAAGGGAAGGTCGATATACTTTCTTTAGATGTTCTATCTTACGAACAGTTAATGGCAAATGACCCCGAGACAGTGGATACATTATCAAAAGCTCTCCATACGAAAGGGATTGTGGGAATACGTGGTGTTCCTGGATTTATAGAGGCATCAGAGGCTCTTTTAGCGACATCTCGAGAGTTTTCAGCTCTTCCTGAAGAAGTAAAAGAGGAGTATGCTCCGAAGGCGAAAGATTTATTCTTAGGATATGAAAGGGGAAAGGAAAAATTCCAGCGCCCCGATGGAAAATGGTTCATTGATGATCTCAAAGTCTCTTACTATGCATGGATTCCAAATCAAAGAGAAAACCGCTGGCCTTTAGAGCTTGATTTAGAAACTCCCTTCGAAAGGTTGGGATCGATTATGGCGAAGATGGGAGAAGAGGTTCTAGCGAGAGTCTATTTGGGAAACATCCCTGTCTCTCACATCCCGAAACTCGGAAGAATGCTCTACTATCAAAAGAAAGGAGATACGGGGGCGGATAATCCATACTGGTGCGGCGCTCACTATGACCATGGACTTCTCACAGTTCTCGCTCCCTCTTGCTATTTTCTATCAGGCAAAAGGATTCCAGAGCCATTAGAGGCGGGGCTTTTTGTAAGGATAGAGGGGAAGTTTTACAAAGTAGAGGCAGATCCTGAAGTGATGATGTTTCAAGTGGGAGAGTTTGGACAACTTGCGACTAACGATGGGATTAGAGCAACAGAGCATAGAGTCCATAAACCTTTTGATTCAGATATAGAGCGTTATACTATAGCTGTGTTCTTCAATGCTCCGATGGAGACCGTAATCTATTCGAGCTCAGAGCTCACAAAAGATGCTCGTTACGGGGGCTCCTCTGGAGATCCATGTTCATATGAGAGATGGAACGAAGAGAGTTTTAAACGCTACATTGCAAGGTAAGGGAAGGTTTATGGCAGAGTATAGAGGAAAAGTCGTTGTCATTACGGGGGGAAGTAGAGGAATTGGCCTTGCGATCGCAGAGCGGTATGCAAAAGGGGGCGCTCATGTCGCCATTTTGACAAAAGATGGTGATAAAGAGATGCAAGAGGCCAAGCGGCGTGTAGAAGGATCCTTTGTGATGGAGGTGGATGTTCGGAATGAAGCTGCAATGGAAGCCGCCATCTATAGAACTGTGGAAAGATTTGAAGGGATCGATATCTTAGTGAACAATACGAGCGCTGCTTGCTTTCGCAATACTTTGGAAACCACTCCTGAAGAGTTTGACTTGATGATATCGACCAGTGTTCGAGCCGCTTTTTTCCTCTCTCAGATAGTCCATCCCTATTTGGTCAAACGAGAAAATCCCCATATTGTCAATATTTCGCCTCCACTTTTTATTGATGCAAAAGGTTTTAAGGATTATTTGGGGTTTGCAATTGGAAAGCACGCAATGAGTTTTTGCACCCTTGGAATGGCAGCAGAATTTCGAGAGATGGGGATTGCGGTCAATTCTCTTTGGCCAAAGAGTACCATCGCGACACCAACTATTGAAGAGCACTTTGTTTCCAAAATATACAAAAGTAGCCGCTGGCCTACCATCATGGCAGATGCAGCATATGCTTTAACTCAAAGAAATAGCAAAGAGTGTACAGGCCATTTTTTTCTCGATGAAGATCTTCTGAGAGACATTGGGGTAGAGGATTTCTCTGAGTATGCTGTCGATGCAGCAGTGCCTCTCACTCAGTCTCTTTTCATTCCAAGACAAGAAGAGATGAAAGTGATCTCAGAGGACCAATTTTTGTAGAGCTACAGCCATTTTATTGATGAAGGTCCTAAAAGATTGGATGAGATCGTTTTTGAGTGTTAAAAGTGTCGTAGGATCTCCCCACCCCGCTTGTTCCGAATGGACATATGCGACTGTTTGGCGAAAAAATTGGATCATATTCGTGGCTTCCTGAAAAAGCTCTACCTCATCAGTAGAATAGGGAGTTTTTCCTATAATAGAATAGGCTTTTTGCACTAGTAACGCGATGACAGAGACGGGCTCAGAAACACCTCCAAAGCTCTCTTCTGAAAGGCGCGATAATAAGAAAAGCTCATGTGGATAATGGGTTTGACAAAGTTCTGTCCAGCGGGGAAACATGTGAGATTCAAGGATTAAAAAAGATCTCAAGAAGCCCACTAGAAATAGAGGATCCACAGTTTTAGTAGATTGATGAAGTGCGGCTGCACACTCTGATAGTGTAGGAGGGGGTGTAAATCCTCCATTTATTTGAGTGAGCTGATCAATAGTGGTTATAGCGGACATAGAAGATCCTTATTTTGCAGAAAAACGTTGCAGGACAATCATACTTTTTTCAATAAAATCTTGGTACTCTTTTTGAGGTGGAGCGGAAGTTTGAACAGCTATAAATAGGGTGCGAAATGTTTCGATCACTGAATGATAGTAGGGAGGAGCCTTTTTCTCTTGAACTAGTCTGATACACATCGTCAACGCAAGGGGGAGGTTATCCGCTCCTTTCCAAAGGGCTTTATATACCAGAAGAGACAGCAAAATATTCGATGAACTTTTCTGTATGAGTGGTCAATTCTTGATGCAAGGGTGTGGGAAGGGGACAATTTGCATGGAGCTCTAGAAAGAAGTAATAGAGGGTTCTTTGGTAATCTTGATCGCACTGGCTATAGAAAATATTGTGTTCAATAGTTGTCAGTCGGTATTCGTATTGGCATAAGTTAGGTACAAACAGGACGTTAGATCGATTTTCAAAGAGTCGATTCTCGAGCGCTTTCGCATAAGATTCTTGAAGTAAGGTGGTTGCAGCTTCTATACCAGAAGGGGGTTTAAATGAACTTTGAAAACGGGGGACAGAATCAACCAGTTTATTCGGAGAGTTAAGTGAGGTTGTGATCAGATAGCTGTTGAGCTGCTCAATGAATAAATGACCTAATCGATTCGGGCTTTCGGGCATCTCTTGATCTATTTTGGAATGAAAAAACTCTCCTATTCGGATCAAAATGGTAAAGCTCGCTGCCGCTTCGAGCAGATCAGAAGCACGAGATCCCTCGATTCTTCTTTCACTAATAGAGAGGCGATGCTTATACCCAAATGAACTCAAGAATCGGTTTCTGGCGACGCCAAAACCCAATTCTTGAGTTCACTCGGGTATATTCAACAAGGATAGTAGAACGATCGAAACTTGATAACATTTATTAAATCAAAAAAAGGTTGAACTATTGATTAATAAGTAATAATAAGAGCTTATAAGATTTAATTAAACAGGAAAAGTAGTACATGTCTCCCTTTTTTTCTCGGTTGAGCTATAGTTTTGGCAATGAAGATTGGGCAAGTGATCACAAAGCGCTCAATATCCAAAAAGAGGACCATGTCTTTTGCATCACAGCTAGTGGAGATCGTCCTCTGAATCTCTTATCAAAAGAGTGTGGAAAATTGACGACAGTCGATGCCAATCAGATCCAAAATCACCTTCTCCGATTGAAAATGGCAGCAACTGAGCATTTAGAATATGATGAGTTTCTCAGCTTTATGGGATTACAAAAGTGTAGTTATCGCAAGCTTCTCTTTATCAAGCTATCTCATTATCTTCCTCACGATACAGTCGTGTTTTTTAGAAAGAACATCAAGATGATCAAGAAAGGGATCATCTACCAAGGGATGACAGAAAAGGTTTGTAAGTTCGTTTCATTCTGTCTTCGCTATCTAAAAACAGGTAAAGAGCTGAAAAATCTCTTCGAATTTGACCGTATAGAGGAACAAAGGGCTTATTTGCAAAGTAGTTGGAATGACAAGATGTGGCTGAGGAGCTTTAACTTTGTACTTTCTCCTATTTTCACGAAATATATCATCAAAGACCCAGGATTATATAGCTTTTTTGGACCAGAAATTACTCCTGGAACCTATATTTATCAAAGGTTCATGAGGGTATTACAACATTCCCTAGCAAAAAACAACCCGTTAGTCTCTCTCATACTCAAAGGGAAAGTAGAAAAAGAGGGATTTGGTCCCTGCTTGACTCAAGAGGGGATGAAACAAATCAAACCACAACTCAAGAAAGTGGAAATTCACACAGATGATGTCGTTCACCGTTTGGAAAAAGCCCCCCCATCGAGCATCGATTGTTTTTCCCTTTCTGATGTTCTCTCCTATCTTAAACCATCAGATCGAGAGCGCCTTTTGAAAGCGATGATTAGGGCAGCAAAACCTGGAGCTAGATTTTGTCTGAGACAATTCCTCTCTAGCTATGAAATCCCCAAGTACTTCGATCAACATCTTATTCGATCGAAAGATCTAGAAGAGAAGCTCGAGGCGGAAGATCATTCCTTTGTCTACCGTTTCATTGTCGGTACAATCAACAAATAGAAATCCTCTAGCTTTTGAATTCACTTGGGTATAGATTGCTCTATCCTATCATCAAAAGGGGGATTTTATGTTGTTAATTTTAGCAGCAGGGCTTATCTATTCAGAGACTCTCTACCCAGAGTGGGGACAACAAATGAAAATGGAAGAGGTGCTACATGAGGAAAAGACCGAATGGCAAGACCTCATCATTTTTGAAAATGGTCTTTTTGGAAGAGTGCTCGCTCTCGATGGAGTCATTCAAACAACTTATAAAGATCATGCGATTTATTCAGAAATGATGGTTCATGTACCTTTCCTCTCTCATGGGAATGTGAAAAATGTACTCATCATTGGAGGGGGAGATGGTGCAGTCTTGAAAGAAGCCCTTCGCTATCCTGGCCTGGAAAGAGCAGTGGTAGTGGATATTGACGCCAGTGTTGTTTCAATGACCAAAGAATGGATGCCTGCTGTTTGTGGAGAGGCGTTTAATGATCCAAGAGGGGAAGTCATCATTCAGGATGCTACCTTGTATGTAAAAGATTGTCCTCATCAATTTGATGTCATCATCTGCGACTCAACAGATCCAGAAGGTCCTGGCGCTGTATTGTTTACAGAAGAGTTTTATGGTGATTGTAAGAAGTGCCTCTCTCCAGGAGGGATCTTTGTAAATCAAAATGGCGTTCCCTTCTTACAAAAAGAGGAACTCAGCCTCACCATCAGAGGAAGAAGTCCTCATTTTTCTGATGTTGGTTTCTATGTCGTTGCTATGCCCACATATGTCGGGGGATTCATGGCGCTCGGATGGGCAAGTGATAACCACCAGCTCAGAGAAATTTCTCTAGATGTATTGAAGAAGCGCTATCAAGCACTCCAAGGGGACTTCCTATACTATACACCAGAAATTCATCAGGCGTCTTTCGCTCTTCCAGCCTTCATGAAATTCTAGAAAAGGGGATGAGTTTCACTCGAAAACCAGGGCTCTTTTCCTTGAAAACCAGAAAAGAGCTCTTGAGGACCTTCTTGAGAGAAATCGAGTTCTGATAAAGCGATATAAAAGCTTTTGCCTGACTCTTCATGAAAAAAGTAGTAGGTGGGGTCTTTGAGATCGACGATCACACTCCAGAGGGTCTTCAGAAGATAATCTTTCCCCAAAAAGTTGGTCGGGCTGTTTTGAAAGAGGGGAGTGAGAGCGCTTCTAAGCTTTACAATTCCATCCAGAGTATCAGTGGGCTTTTCTAAATCATTTAGGTTCATATGCCCGCGAACAAAACGGCTGATAGAGTCAGTCCCTGTTAAGGAATAGGAATGTTTTTTCTTGAGAAGAGAGAGCTGCTGCTGATAAGGGGGATCGTTTGTGCAAACACGGTACTCGGGGCCGTGATAAACTCTGAGCTTTCCTTCAATGAATTCCAAAATCAGAGAGTCTCCCTGCGCATCCTCAACGATGAGGTGGAGGGGCCAAACGAAGTTATCAATCGGGTAGGGGACCACTTGAAAATGTTTATGTGCATCGAGCACCTCTTTAACAGTGGTACACGTATCGAGAAGGTATTGGAGCCAGAGTCCATAGTCAAGGCCTGGCCTCTCATCTCTTGCTTCATATTCTGTAGCTTTCAAAGCGAGCATATGGACAGAAAGCCCACTCTCATTAAGACCATCAGTAATGAAGTTCTTATTTCCAAAGGCAGAAATCGACACGCTGCCAAACTTTGAATCCCATTCCATCCCTATTTCATCAGGCTGACTGATGCGGTGCAGGCCTTTGGGTTGGATCCACATCTCTGGCTCATCAGAGATGAAAAGGTCCATCGTTCGAGCAACTAACTTGATCTCCTCATGCTCATTCCAAAAAAGGCGAGTGCATGCGTCTAAGGGGAGAAGCCACAAAGAAAAAAGGATCAGTGACCCAAGATGTTTCATCCTAAAGGTCCTAGTGTAATAGTGCCTGATAAATAGTTTTCAGGGACGTAAGAGGCCGCTCCACTTTGGCCAAGCTCATCATCGTAGGGGAGAGTGTAGACGTCGTGATTGCCATAGCTATGTAAGATTTTGGAGTAGAGGTCGATGAACTGAAGCTTTTCAGGGAGATTAGGATTTAGTTGATAGAATGACGGGCGTACTTTTTTAAAGTAGTTCTGATTGAGGGGCTCTTCTGTGGTCAATGTGTTGGTATCAATAGCGCAGGCGATGTCTCTTGCAAAGACATTTTGTAGTGGGTTCGCTCCATCTATTTTCCAGGAAGGCCCATTCCCTCCAAGGAGTTCATTTGCATTCATCGGCAGTGTAATAGATACAGCAGCAACAGGAGGGTGATTCGGATCTACTTCTCTTTCAAAAGTAATCACATTCGTTTCCACATCGATGAGACCTTTCCAAATTCCGCCACCCTGGCTCACAGGGAGTGACTCTTCTGCATCGATCAAGAGAGGACTTTGAGAAAAAAGAGTTTGAAATGCTTCGATCCATCCCGATGTGACAAAGAGATTGTTCGGGATAAGGTTCGTTGCAGCTCCAAACATCGGTGCATAGACAAGACTCGGTTTTTCTGAAAGGAGATGGGGCCAATAATCTTCTGTAAAAGCCTCATGTAGAGCCTGAAAAATGACCTCTCTATTTTCCTGAAGACCGCCCGATTGAACGGTCCCATCTTTTCCCCTCTCTTCACAATGAAGAGGGAGCGCAAAACTATCGACAGCTGTTGGGTTGATGAAGATGGCAGAGCGGTTGACTGCAAACTCTGTCTTATCCCAGAGAAAATCTCGGTTTGGATCATTCGGATTTAAAGGATCGGGACTCGATATGGTCCAAACGCCCGCGGCATTTTTACTGACAAGAAGAGAGAGTTTTTCTTGAATCGAGGTAAAGATCCTCGCTCCATCTAACATAGGTAAATAGAGCTCTCTTCCCCCCTCTTTCAGAGGAAAGTAAGAAACTGGGTATGAAAATTGTTTGGAATCGACGACCTTGCTCACATCGTAATAGGAGGGAATTCCGTTTTCATCATACTCGATAAAACACTGAATCCCAGTTGCTGGGTCGACACCAAATATCTGCAAGAAGACCTCATCATCGGTGACACCACTTTGATTGACGTAGTAGAAAAGAGCTGACCCATCAGACCTAATCGGCTCATCAGCAGATAAATATGATAGGGTTAACAGTAAAAGAGAAGTTTTCCAGTTCATAGGGCCTCCTTGTAGAATACATAATGGTAAACCTCTCTAAGAAAATTGCAAAGGAGGATTTTTGACAACATCGGGGAAAAGAGCTACATTACTTTGCATGCATCGCTATCATAAACTTTCGGTTGAAGAAGAAAACATCATCTGCCACCAGGGGACTGAGCGCCCCGGAACGGGACGCTATTACCAGTTTGAGGAGGTAGGTGTTTTTCTTTGTAGACGATGTGATCTTCCCCTTTACTTATCGCAAGATAAGTTCTCCATCGGTTGTGGCTGGCCGAGCTTTGATGATGAAATCGAAGGGGCAGTCCTTCGGAAGATCGACCCAGATGGAGAGAGAATAGAAATCTGTTGCAGCCGCTGCCATGCCCATTTGGGCCACGTGTTTCAGGGTGAAAAACTCACCCCCAAAAATGTCCGCCACTGCGTCAATTCAAGATCCCTCTTTTTTGTTCCGGCATACACTCCAGATGGATATGAAAGGGGAATCTTTGCAGCTGGCTGCTTTTGGGGTGTAGAATATTGGATGAAGAAACTCCCTGGCGTCATAGCAACAAAAGTGGGTTACATCGGAGGAAAAGTCGTTCACCCTACTTATGAGGAGGTCTCTTCAGGGTTAACTGGACATAAAGAGGGGATCGAAATCCTCTTCGATCCTGAGAAAACCTCCTATGAAACCATCGCCAAACTCTTTTTCGAAATCCACAATCCTGAAGAAAAGGGAAGACAAGGTCCCGATATCGGCCCTCAGTATGAGTCAGCCATCTTCTACCTTTCCCAAAAACAAAAACAGGTGATAGAACACCTCATCTCCCTTCTCAAGAAGCAAGGCTACCAAGTAGTAACAAAGCTCCTTGCCGCCTCGATGTTTTACCCTGCTGAAGAATACCACCAAGATTACTATCAAAAAACTGGTAAAGAGCCCTATTGCCATACACGGGTCCAAAGGTTCTCATGAACATCGAAATCGTTGATTACAATCCCAACTGGCCCCGCATATTTGAAAGAGAAAAAGAGCTCTTCAAAAGTGGTATGGAAATTCATCATATCGGATCGACAGCGGTCGTAGGCCTTTCTGCCAAGCCTATTATCGATATTCTTGCTGTGGTCAAAGATCTCTCTGCTATTCCCACCCTTAACTATGAAAGCAAAGGGGAATACGGTATTCCATTTAGGCGCTATTTTAAAAAACCAGGTTTTAATCTTCACATCTACGAAGAGGGATATCCTGAAATCGAAAGATACCTTCTTTTTCGGGATTGGATGAGAGATCATCCAGATGATAGAAAAACATATGATGAATTAAAAAGAGAGCTGGCACGTCAATTTCCAGAAGATATTGCTAGTTATATCAATGGAAAAGAGCCCTTCATCAGAGGGATCGATGCAAAAGATGGATTCAATGGCTTTCGACTTGTTGAAGCAAGGACCCGTTATGAATGGCAAGAGGTAAATAGGCTTCGAAAAGAGGCTTTTTTCTCTAACAGGGAAGACCCCTTTTGCTGGACGTTTACTCATCCTGATCATATCCATTTTGTCTACTATGTAAGAGAAAGAATTGTGGGCTATATCCATCTACAGCGCTGGCCTGATCATAGAATGGCCCTTCGAATAAGTGTTATTGATCAGCCTGATCGGCGCTCTGGCTATGGGAAGCAGTTCCTCACACTGGTTGAAAAATGGATCTTCCAAGAAGGCTACCAATCGATCCATATCCAATCCTCTCCAGAGGCTTATCCCTTTTACCTTTCGCTTGGCTATCAGAAAGCTCCTTTTAACGATCCTGATGGCTATCCAACTGATCCACTAGACATCGAAATCGTTAAAAAAAAATAGGGTATTGACCCTCACGTTACGTCATTTCTTATCATCGGGTTATCCTTTAAAATTAAAGGGGTATATGGCTTATACAGTTACAAAACTTGCCAGACTTTCTGGCGTCAGTGTGCGAACGCTCCATTGGTACGATGAAATTGGGCTTTTGAAGCCTGCGTATTATGGGGCGAATGGGTATCGCTATTATGGAGAAGAGGAGCTTTTGATGCTGCAGCAGATCCTGTTTTTTCGAGAGCTCGGGATCGAGCTCAAAGAGATCGAGAGGATCATGAAGAGTGGCGATTTTGATAAGATTCACACATTGCGCTCACATAGAAAGTTCATTGTTAGCAGGTTGGAAAAATCCAAGCAACTGATTAAGACCATCGATGAAACAATCGAACACTTAACAGGAATTAAGAAAATGAAAGAGCATGAATTATTCAAAGGATTTAGTCCTGAAAAGCAAGCTGCATATGAAGAAGAATTGATCAGGAGAGGGGGAGAGAAAGCAAAAAAGCATATTGCTGAATCGAAAGAGAAGAGAAAAACACTCGATGAGAGTGCATTTAAGAAAGAATGCATTGCCATTTGTGAAGCATTGACTGATCTATTAAACAAACACTATCCAGTCGATTCAGAGGAGGTGCAAGAGGTGATCAAGCGCCATTTTGTGTGGATTAGCCAGTGTTGGACTCCTGATAAAGAATCCTATGCAGGGCATGGACACTTGATTCGAGATAGTGAGCTGCGGAAAGCCTATGAGCTTTTTCATCGTGATCTCCCTGAGTATATCGCTGCTGCTATCCAGATATTTGCCACTCGCTCTTTATAGTAATTAACTGTAGGTTCTTGTAAACTAGGCTTCACTTAAGAAGAGAGAACTTCAATGAAATATCGAAGACTAGGAAAATCGGGGCCTACAGTTTCTCAGTTAGGACTTGGCTGCATGGGGATGTCCCCATGTTATGGACTTACAGATGACAAAGTATCTATACAAGTCATTGAAAAGGCGTATGAACGTGGAATCACTTTTTTCGATACAGCAGATATGTATGGAAGAGGGGGAAATGAAGAGCTTGTCGGGAAAGCGATCAAGTCATTTCGCGATAAGATCATCCTTGCAACCAAGTGTGCGATTAAGTATGTCGGCGAAGATATTGAAATCGATAATCGCCCTGAGTACATTAAAGAAGCTTGCGATGGAAGTCTAAAGCGTCTTGGGGTCGATGTCATCGATCTTTATTATCTCCATCGCTACAACCCAGAAATCCCTCTGGAAGATTCGATGGGGGCTCTTCTCGACCTGATTGACGAAGGGAAGGTGCGCTACATTGGTCTTTCTGAAGTGAATAGCCAAATACTCGAAAGGGCTCATCAGATTTTAGGAGATAAACTCGTTGCACTACAGTCAGAATATTCAATTGCCAATGCAAAAGCTGCAGAAACAGTCATCCCGATGTGCCGGAAGCTTGGAGTGAGTTTAGTCCCCTATAGCCCATTAGGACGTGGTCTCTTATCAAATAACTGCCCCGATACAAGTGTTTCTGACTTTCGGATCAGGCTACCTCAGTTTCAACCTGAGGTCATCTCTCACAACTTAGAGTTAGCAAAGGCTTTGAATGAAATCGCTAAGGAAAAACAGTGTACAGTGGCACAGCTTGCCCTTGCTTGGCTTTTTTCTCAAGGGGATGACATGATTCCGATCCCAGGGACAAAACGATTAGAGTATCTTGAAGATAACCTTGGTTCTATCGATCTCCCTTTCACAAAAAGTGATTTTATTAGGATTGAAGAGGTGAGAGAGAAACATCCGTTCATGGGGCTACGCTACCCTGAATTTTTAATGAAACTCTTTCATTTAGAGGTCTAAATCATGAGATACTTGATTCTCTTAGCCATACTTTGTACGAGTTTTTTAGAGGCGGTTCACCGCTCTCCCATTTTGACCACTACGGCCATCATTGAAATCTATGAAGAGGGGATTTTTCAAGGGATTGTCCTCATTGAAAGAGGAAAAGCCCCTTTTGGAAAAGCGATTCCTGGTGGAAAAGTGGAGTATGGAGAAACGGTTGAAGCAGCTGTAAGGCGTGAGATGATGGAAGAGGTCCACCTTCTATTGGAAGATCTCATTCAGTTTCATGTCTATTCAGATCCCACTAGAGATTTTCGTCACCACTCTGTCGAAGTGGCCCACATTGCAAAAGCCTATCAAAGACCAATTGCAGGAGATGATGCTGCAAAAGCATTCGTCGTTCCTCTTGAGGAAATTCCCTGGGAGGATCTTGCCTTTGATCATGCAAAAATTTTACAAGATTACATTGTCTGGAGAAATAGGAGTATTTCATGCGTTGGTTATTAGCCCCCTTTTTGTTCATTGCATCCATGCAAGCTTTTGAATATGAAGTGATTGTCAATAACGATCAGTTGATGATTGCACGGGTTGTCGTCGATCCTCACGAAGAAATAGGAAGGCATCGGGACGAAGTCCCTCACATTGTGATTGCCCTTCAAGGTGGGGTGATTACCCGTCTAGAAGAGGATGGAAGAGAAGTAGATGTAGAATTTCCACAAGGTGTGGCCATATATCGCCCAGTGGATCCCGAAGGGGAATACCATCGAGGGGTCAACCGCTCCGATGATCCAATTGAGTTACTCATGATTGAGCTCAAAACGAAAGGTTAAGTCACTTATTTTTAAGTTCACTTGGGTATAAAGAGGGGAGTGGTGCTTTCTTGGTTCAATTGGGAGAGACAATACCAAACCCCTTTTTGATTCAGTTGCTCACTTGGAGAAGAGGAGGCTGGATTGCTGAGGAGGTAGCGATGAGTGTTCGGATCGAGCCCTTGATCTTGGAGCCAGACAATGATGTGATCTCGGAGGAGTCTAAGAGGATCTCCTGGGTCGTGAGATGCAAGTTGCTGAGAGATGAATTCAATCGGTGTGTACTTTGATGTACAAATTTCGATCACTTTTTTTATGCTTGCATGCAAGGAAGGATCGAGCTCAAGAGCTTCCTCTCTGAAGTGAGAAAAGCATGGAGTATTTTCCATCACCTGAAGGACTTTCTCGTTTTTTTCATCTACAGAACGGCCGATTCTTGTTTCTACCTGAAAACGGGCTAATGTCCATTGGTAATATCGAAGAGAAGCACCCACAAGAAAAACAATCTTCGTATCTAGAGAACTCATTCCACTTTTGGCAAAAAACTCTGGTGTACTTCTATAATCAGAAAAGGATAAGAGGGATGACTCAAAGAAGGAGATTGCCCCTCTGGGAGTAAATTCATAATCTTTTAAATAAGTCTCTAATTCGAATTCTCTACAAGCAAGGCTCTCTTCTGTTTCTACAACTGTAAGTTGACTTTCTTCAGAAGGGGGAATGATCCACTTTGCAATCCCATCGATGATTTCTGTTCGATCTTTAACAGAACGCTCTAAAACCACCTCTTTTTTAGGAACTACTTCTTCCTTTTGAAAGATGCGGGATTCACCGAAAATTTGGTTATAATCTATTCCTGATAACATGAGGGCAAGAGTAAAACTTATCCTTTTTTATTGTCAAGAAATGAATAAGATTTAGAGTTTTCGTGTTGCTTCTTTAATAGCGACAGACTTCAATACTTTTCGATGTTTTTCAATGAAAATAAGCACTCGCTCAGGATTGTGTTCACCGAGAACTCTCAGCCACCAACCAATCGCTTTTTGAATGAACCACTCAGGATCATTTGCATATTTAGCGGCCCAATTGAGCATCCGTTCGGGGGACTTTCCCTCGTTTGCAAAAGGAAGCGTGTAGACGAGAGCTGCCCGTCTCATCCAAAAATTGGGATGATCTGTCCATAGTTCGAGATCATCCAAAAGAAGCTCGTTATTGAGAATACATTTCCACGCTGCATGTGCAAGTGTATCCTCCAGTGCCCATCCATCAACGCTTTTTAAGTAAGTCTGGATCTCTTCCCAAAGTTTTTGAGAAGCCTTGATTTTTTTCAATGAGAGGATTCTTGCAGCGAGCATCATAGGATCAAAGAGATCTGTTTCCCAAAGTTCTCGAGCAATGGAAAAAAGTTCTTCTTCAGAATGTCCTTGTGCTAGAGCCTTTGCCAAAAGATTAGAAGGTACTGCGGGCACTCCCCAATGCTCTCTTTTAGACTTGTGGTAGGCTCTATCTTTTTCAATGCGATCAGGGATACCATGGGAGTGCAGCTCTTTCAGGATCTGCTTTATCATAGAGTGATTTTCCAACAGAGGTGGATCTTTTGATTGTGAAAATCGATCGGAATGGTCTGCTTGGATATGTCGATGATCTTAGCCTCAGGGAATAAACTTTCATCAAACTTGAAGCTTCTGAGGTTGGTACTAAAGAAGATGGTCCCTCCTGGAGCGAGAAGTTTTAGGGCTTTTTGAAGGAGGAAGACGTAGTCGACTTGCACATCGAACATCTGGTCCATCTTTTTGGAGCGAGAAATGGTTGGGGGATCGATGACAATGATGTCATACTTAACACCCTTCTCTTCACTTAAAAACTTCATACAATCCTCTCTGATGATCGGGTTGTTTTCTTGAGGAAGAGAATTGAGAAGAAAGTTATCTCTGCCCCAATCAGTGTAAGTGTTCGACATGTCAACGCTTTTTGTGAACTGAGCTCCTGAAGCTGCTGCATGAACGCTGAAAGAACAGGTATAAGCAAAGAGATTCAATACCCGTTTGCCCTCTGCCATCGAAGCAACGATCCTTCTTGTTTCTCTATGGTCGAGAAAAAGTCCTGTGTCGAGATAGTCGACGAGGTTGATTTTAAAGCGCACTCCATATTCTAAGACGGTGAAGAAATCTTGAGCGCTTCCACTCTTTTCATATTGCTCCACTTTTTCCCTCTTGATCCTTGTTCTCCAGAAAATTGCATCGGGAGTCGTCTGAAATAGGGAGGTGATCGCTTCATTGGTTGCATCGTAGAGATCTTGTCTTGGCTCGTCACTTTCTCGAGAGCTCGTGAAGTAGTGGGCACAAAACCGGCCATCGTAGTAGTCAATTGCTAAAGGATATTCTTTAATATCTCGATCATAGATTCGAAAGCAGTTCGTTCCAGTCCGCTGAGCCCACTTTCTGATGTGGCGATAATTCTTCCTGATCCGGTTTTTAAAAGGGGAACTCTTATCCTCCCCGTCAGCGATCAATGGTAGTGATACAAGCTTATTTTCCATCCAACCATGCTACCACAGAAAGGGGAATTAGGCTTTCAAAAAAAGCACTTTGCTCCTCTCTAAGAAGGTTCCCTGTCGGATCGACAAACTTTTTTTTCGCTAAGTTGGTAGCAGAAGGGGAGGTTTGATAGCGCAAATTGGGGGTTTCTGCTTCAGCTATTTCAACGATGATCTCTCCGATCTCATCAGCTTCTTGCCCCTTTTCTGCAAGAGAAGTCAATCGATCCATTAACGAGCTGGGATAGCTTTCAAATGGATGATCTAGAGGAGGGGAAATCAAGTTGGCATGCCGAGCAAAGTCATTCTTTATGGTTCCAGGTTCGACGATGACGACATGAATATTCCAAGGAGCTAAAGTGACAGCGAGTGCCTCACTCAAACCTTCAATCGCAAATTTTGATGCTCCATGAATTCCAAGACCAGGCAGAGCTCTGATCCCAGAAGTGCCGCTGATGTTGACGATGTGACCAGAGCGTCTCTCCTGCATGAAAGGAACGACCTCTTGAATGAGTCTCAATGCACCAAAAAAATTCACATCGAAGAGAGCTTTTGCTTCTTCTACAGGGACCATTTCTTCAAGTCCAATGATGCCATAAGCTGCATTGTTGACAAGGAGATCAATCTTTCCCTCTTCTTGTAGTATCTGCTGAACAACTCCTTTGACGATCTTCTCATCAGTCACATCTAAATAGATCCAATGGACATTTTCTAAATCTCCAGGAGTTGTTCGATAACCTGCCCAAACATTCCACCCATGTTCACTGAATGCTTTTGCGGTCGCTTTCCCTAGTCCTTGTGAGGCTCCCGAGATCAATACAGTTTTTTCTCCCGCAATTAATCTTAAGGAGAAAAATAAGAGAAACAAAAAATAAGAGCACTTGTTCATTTTTATTCTTTAATAAATATTCACAAAAAATTTACAATCCACCCACTCAAAAAATATAAGGAGTGTTGTATGTCTGTAACTTTTGGCTACCGTGTAACATCTGAGGATTTAGCTGTTGCTTTTGAAAAGTTGAAAGATTTTGTCTCGATCCCATCTGTCAGTAATCCTCACAGTGAAGATTATAACATGGCCTCCTTACAAGCTGCAGCAAATTTTGCAGAAGGACTTTTAACACCTCTTGGGTTTCGAGTAGAGCAAATTTCTATAGGGGGTTCCGCTCCATTTGTGATTGCAGAGAAGATTGTAGATGCTAGGTTACCTACTATTCTCTGTTATGCCCATTATGATTTGCAGCCGGTAGATCGCCCTAAGTGGTCATCAGATCCTTATGTCCTAGAAGAAAGAGATGGACGTTTGTATGGAAGGGGATCGGCAGATGACAAGGGGGGAATCATTTGTCTAGTAACAGCACTTGGCGCCTATTTAAAGCAGTATGAAGCATTTCCTTGTAACGTGAAGATGATTTGCGAGGGGGAAGAGGAATTCCATTCTACTCATATGGCTCCATTACTGGAGGCCCATAGTGAACGTCTAAAAGCAGATGCGATGATCATTATGGATGGGGGGAATTTAGACGTCGATACAGGGACACTCACTACATCGACAAGAGGTCTCATCAATTTAACAGTAACTGTAGAGACGATGGATAAACCAGTACATAGCGGCGTAGGATGTTTAGTCCCCGATCCAGCAGCCATTTTGTCAGATCTCATCACATCTTTAAAAGATCCTCGCGAGATCCCTGGATTTATGGATGATTGTATCCCTCTCAATGAAGTAGAAAGAGCACTTCTCAGAGAAAGTTCCCAATCAGCAGAATCATATGCAGCAGATCATAAGCTGTTTGATGGAGCTGAGCTTCGAGGATCGAGTGAACTATCTATTTATGAAAGGATTGCAGAAGAGCCTAGCATCTCTATTGTCAACGGGGGATGGGGCATGCCACATGGGGGCAACTCGATCCAAAATCAGGCAACAGCTCAAATTGGAGTTAGATTAACAGCAGGTCAAGATCCTGATAAAATGATCGAACTTATGAAAGCTTATCTATTAGCTCAAGATGTACAAGGGGCTCGCATTACCATAGAAACAGAAGATGGATGTTCTGCTTGGAAAGGGGACCTCTCTCGTCCGTTCACACAGCGTTATATCGGAGCTCTAAAAGAGAATTTCCCCAAAACGAATCTCCAACCCTCTGGTGGAGCACTTCCTCTTTTAGACTCATTTGCAAAGACATTCCCAGAAATGGAGGTGATCATTCCTGGGGTAGAAGATCCAGACTGTTCAGCTCATAGTCATAACGAATCTCTCCATAAAGGTGTTTTTGAAAGATCGGTGAATGCATTTATAAACTTCTTAGAAAGAGTGTAACTTAACGAGGTAAGGAGCTGGAAATCTCTCCCAGTTCCACCTTTGATTATTAATCATCAATAAGATATGATTTCTCTTTTCTTATGAAATTATCCATGACGGAGTAAAACCTAGTCCTTCAGGGGTAGGATATAAGCCGCATCTTAAATTTCTGGAGA
>CAZZMO010000020.1:0-22599 GCA_964655475.1 uncultured bacterium | reverse complement strand
CCACTCATTCGGCAAGAAGGGCCTCACCACATGATTGATATCCGTTCTGTGAAAGAGCCCTTTAACGTAGTCGATTTTTACGAAGAGGGGATGAAGGCTTTTCGCTCTATTCTGGGTAAAGGGAAACTTCCGTTGATCGTCGGTGGAACTGCTTTTTATCTTCATACCATTCTTTATGGCCCTCCAAAAGGTCCTCCGTCAGATCCTGCCCTCAGGGGGAAATTAGAGGCAGATTATGAAAAATTTGGCCCTGAAATGCTGTACGAGAAGCTCAAAGAGCTCGACCCTGATCATGCGAGCTCGATCACTATGCTCGATCGGCAAAAGATCATCAGAAGCCTTGAAATCATCGCCCTGAGCGGGAAAAAAGTGAGTGAGATCCCGAAGCCTTCTTTGGAAGATATGTCCCAAGAGTATGACTTTCGCTGCTGGTTTACCTATTACCCAAAATCGATCCTCTATCCAAGGATCGAGGCGAGATGTGATGAAATGATTCAAGAGGGACTCATAGAAGAGGTTGAGAGATTAGTGAAAGAGGGGATCTATGAAAACTCCTCTGCTGCAAGAGCGATTGGCTATAGACAAGCCCTTGAATATTTAGAATCAGCGAGAGGCCCCGAGGACTGGGAAGAGTTTGTCCGCTCCTTTAAAAAAACATCGAGAAATTTTGCTAAAAGGCAGTTTACATGGTTTCGCAGAGAGCCGCTCTTTAGATGGCTCGATTTGAGTGCATGCACGATCGAGCAGGCGGCAGAAATCATGATTCAAGATTATGAGAGAGGCTAGAGAGACTAGATTTAGAAGATTTACCATCTCTTATTTTTGCATATCAGTTGCTTTTTTTTAAGAGATTCTTTAATATGGTTGGTCTTATTTCGGAGGGTGAAAGATGATAGAGAACATTTTACGGATCGACCCTGGCGAGGCTATTTCTTCAGAACGACTGAAGCATATCTTCCAAGCGATCTTAGGTAGCTTTCTCCTCGCAGTATATTCTCAGGTGGAAATACCGATTCAACCTGTTCCAATCACTATGCAGACGCTTGCGATTTTTATCCTTGGTATGACCCAGGGAGGAAGACTTGCTATGCACTCCGTCCTATTTTATCTCATTGGATGTACTCTAGGACTTCCTATTATGGCAGGGGGGCTTGCCAACCCATATTGGTTTTGTGGCCCTAGAGCAGGTTACTTATTCAGTTTTCTGATCTCTGCTTACGTCATGGGAAAGCTTGAAGAGAATAATCCTGAGCAAAAGATTTTCAAATCTTGCATCCATCTCATTGTCGGTCAAGTCATTATGTGGGTCGTCGGTTCTGGTTGGCTTGCTTGCTACATCGGGTTGAAAAAAGCGGTCATATTTGGGATTTTACCCTTTATACCTGGCGCTGCTGTAAAGATGATTTTGGCACTTTTTGCAAAAAAACCGTTCAAAAAAGTATTCGTCCAATACGATTGGTAAAGCATGATGTTTGATGCCTCTAAGGTTGGGAAGCCTGAGTTTGCTAGGAATGTTTCTGGCGATTGTTACGGCTGGTACGAGGAAGACATTGAAGAAGGGGATCAAGAGAATGAGTTTTCATATTCTTCCCAAAGTTATACCCTGACCGCAACAAAAACAGAAGAATTATATGGGTTAAAGCATCCTTCAAGTGGGGCCTTTGATGATGTCGATCGAGATGTCACTCCTCGCGAGCTCAATGAAGCATTGAGTGAAATCAAGAGAGAGGCTTTAGGTGGACGTCACCGCACATTTTTAGTGTGGACTGAAGAGGCTGACCAGGCTTCCTCTCAGTCGTTGATCAAACGGATTCATGAATTACATCTTCCAAATTTTCAGGTAAAATCGGTCAATTCCCAAAATTTTGTCTATGAATTAACCCAATGCTATCCACCAGAGACTGTGGTCGTACTGCCTGGTGGGCAGGGTAGACATTATGAAAGGCTGTTTAAAGACTTTAAAGAAGTTCGTCGCCTTTTCTATGATACTGGTGGGTCTGAATTTGCAGTTTGTGCTGGGGCATTTTTTGGTACAAAGATCTCTAGCTACGATTTGTCTTCAGGGGAAAATATCTATAAGGAAAGGGATCAATATTTTTTAGATGGACTTGCGAAAGGCCCTCTGTTTCAGCCACATAAGGAAATTAGTGTAGTCGCTCCCTATTTTGCAAGTCACCTGGGTTCTCAACGAACATCCACTTCCCTTGAACATCGACTGATTCGCTGGAGACTGCCTGTAAGAGAAGATACTCTTCATGGGATTGAAGCCCAGTATTATGTTGGAGATGGACATAATGTAGGAGGGGGCTATTTTGTTCCTTCAGATGAATTAATACAAGGTGTCGATTTTGAACCTGTTTTACTTTACAAGGCAGACACAGCTGGAGATGAAGATAAGATTGCCGCTCTTCGCGTTTCTCCCACCAAGAAAAACCAAGGGAATTGGGTGGGAACAATGGTTCACCCAGAATTTTATTCCCACGAATTGGCTGATCTTTTTTCATCGAGTGTCACTCTTCAAGAGACTTTTCCCAATACAAAACGGGATCTGAGAAGGGTCGCTTCCTATGATCCAGACTATAAAATAGCAAAAAGTGCTAGCGATGTTCTCTTGTTATCTCTTCTAGAGGCTGTGACAACTCCTTCTCCGACAAAACCTATTATCGGTCCACTCAATCGTGAAGGGACCAATAATTAGAGAAGAAATCTCCGTTGGTATTATTTTCTAGAAATGTTATGAAGCCATTGTATGGACAGATATTACCGACTCAGTGTCTTTGATCTTGATAAAACGCTACTTCGTGGAAATGCAAGTATGTTGTTTTTCAGGTACTTGCAGAGAAATTTATCGTTTTCTTTAAAGATGCTCCTCTCTTCTTGCTCCTATTTTTTAAGGCACCGTTACTTAAACTTAAGTTTAAGTGAGCTCCACTACCAGGTGTTTTATTCTTACCTCCACTCCCGTCCTAAGGCCCTTTTTACAGACAATATGCCAGGCTTTTTGGAAGAGTTGCTTCCTAAGACCTTCTATGTTCCCTCAATATTGAAGCTTAGAATGGCGCAGCAGATGGGGCATTATACAGCGATTTTATCGAACTCTCCCGATTTTATCGTTCAGCCTATTGCAAAATATTTAGGGGTTCATGAATGGAGGGGGACAGAGTATACCGTAGATGATGAAGGAAGATTTGAAAAGATTGGATTCATCTGCCATGGTAAAGCAAAAGCAGAGCTTTTCAGAGATCTCTGCCATACGCTCAAGATCAGGAGGGAAAATACCTATGCCTATAGCGATAGTATCGACGATTTTGAGCTGCTCAATATCGCAGGAAACCCCTTTGCTGTGAATCCAGACCGAAAATTAAAAAAAATTTCTCGTAGAGAGCGCTGGTTTATGCTATAAAAGTCTCCCAATATGAAGAAAATGGGATTTTATGGAGGGACTTTTGATCCTCCCCACCTAGGACATCTCCACGTCGTCTCCTCCCTTTTGGAGAGGGGGGTGGTAGATGAGATCACCATTTGCCCTACCTCTTATTCCCATCTAAAGCCATTCCACTTGATAGCCGCAACGAATCAAGAAAGGCTGGAGATGGTAAAAATTCAGTTCTCTAGTATGCCAAAAGTGTCGATCGATGAAGGGGAAATTTTTCAAAAAGGGCCCGTTTATACAATTGACACCCTGAGGAGGCTCAAAAAAACTTTGCCAGAGGTAGAGTGGCACCTGATTTTAGGGGAAGATGCAGCCTGTCAGCTCCCTTTGTGGAAAGAGTGGGAGAGTTTAATTCAGGAATTTCCTTTAATCATTTGTCCTCGCGAAATAGGGGGTAAAGAAGCAAAGATCCTTCCCATCATTGAAAAATCAAAAGTAGATATTCCCCTAAGAGAGATCTCTAGTACTGAAATTAAAGAGAGATTGATAAAAAATTTATTTTGCGACCATTTAGTAGATAGAAAAGTTCTGGACTTCATTAAACAAAACTCGTTATACTCGGGACCCTATGGATAAGATTATCAACAGAATTGCACAAGTTATTTACGACAAGAAAGGCTCGAATATTACCGCGCTTGATGTTTCTGATTATTCAACAATTTGTGATTACATACTCATTGCTGAAGGAAACGTCGATCGTCATGTGATCGCTATCGCAAATGCCGTTCAAGATGAACTCAGAAGCTTAGGAATCCGCCCACAAAGAGTGGAAGGGCAGTCCATGGGAGATTGGGTTGTTTTGGATTATTTACAAATCATTATACACATTTTTATGCCAGGGATGAGAGAGATCTACAAGTTAGAAGAGCTCTGGTCCTCTGCAACGGTTTATGATTTAAAAATTAAAGTGGCTGTTTGATGAAACAAGGCAAGAAGCGTATTGTCATCACCGGCGCAGGTGTGGTTTCCTGCTTCGGTCATGACGTCGAAAAATTCTATGATCAACTTTTAGCAGGTGTCAGCGGAGTCAAGCTCATTGACGAATTTCCATGTGAAGACCTTCCGGTCCGTTTTGGAGCACCTGTTCGAGATTTCAATCCTGAAGATTTTTTAGATAAGAAGCAAGCAAGACGGGTCGATAGCTGTATCAGCTATGGAGTCGCAGCAGGCAAGCTCGCACTTAAAATGGCGGGTCTTCTTACAGAAGAAGAACAAAAAGGGCTCGACAAGAGTAGAGTTGGTGTCATTGTTGGCTCTGGTATGGGGGGAATGCAAACCTTCGTTCAAGGGGTAGAAACCCTTTTCGAAAAAGGGCATCGCCGCGTTACACCATTCTTCGTTCCTTATATTATTACGAATATGCCTGGAGCGCTTCTCTCTATCGAAATGGGATTTCAAGGCCCAAACTATTCGATTTCAACTGCTTGCGCAACAGCCAATTACAGTATCATTGCTGCAGCAAACCACATCAGATCAGGACATGCAGATGTCATGGTTTGTGGGGGGGTAGAAGCCTCTATGAACAGAATGTGCTTCGCAGGCTTTGCAGCGATCAAAGCGATTTCTGACCGAAACGATGATTGTCAAAAAGCTTCACGCCCGTGGGATGTGAATCGTGATGGATTTGTCATCGGAGAAGGGGCAGGAGTCATCGTTTTAGAGACACTAGAGCATGCTCTCGCAAGAGGCGCAAACATCATTGCTGAGTATAAAGGTGGCTACGTTGCGAGTGATGCTCATCATATGACAGAGCCTCTTCCATGTGGCAGTGGTGTAGCGCAGTGTATGGAACTTGCAATTCAAGATGCAGGGGTGTTAAAAGAGGATATCAACTACATCAACGCACATGCAACTTCCACGCCTGTAGGGGATCTTTGTGAGATCAGAGCGCTCAAAAAAGTCTTCCCATCGATGAAAGGGATACTAGTCAATGGAACCAAATCAATGATCGGCCACGCTTTAGGAGCTGCAGCAGGTCTTGAAATGGTAGCTACGCTCATGGCCATCAAGCGAAATAAAGTGCATCCAACAATCAATGTGATAGATCCTGAAGCAGAGCTTGATGGGATCGATATTGTGTTAGGAAAAGCAAGAGATCACAATATTCGATTAGCAATGTCAAATTCTTTTGGATTTGGCGGGCATAACTCTTCTGTGATCATCGCTCCCTATGATGAATAAAGACCAATCGTTTGGTGTTATTCCCGTTCGTCCTTTCGGAAAAATTTTCCAGGTTCTCCTGATTCAACAAAAAAAAGGGGAGCACTGGGGTTTTCCTAAAGGACATCCAGAAAAAGACGAATCTCCTCAGCAAGCAGCTATTCGCGAGCTCAAAGAAGAAACAGGGATCGAACGGATCAGGCTGATCCCTCATAGGGAAATTCTAGAAGAGACTTATACCTTTTTGAAAGAAGGAATCCCTACCTTGAAAACTGTTCGTTACTTCATCGGAGAAGTCCTTGAAGAGACAGTTTACATCCAGGCTGAAGAAATCCTCTCGTTTCGGTGGATCCACATTGACGAAGCCCACCATCAGATCACTTATCCAGAAAGTCAAAGTCTTTGCAAAAGAGCTGCCGCAATCTTAACAGACTTGAACGGCCACTCTATTTAACCACTGTCCACCTTCTTGAGGAATGTCTCCATAGAATGTGTTAAAGGTTTGTTGCATTTCTCTATCAGTATCCATTTGTACAACGTGATAGCCGCTTTTAGGATTCATTCTCTCTAAACGAAGTGCAGCCGCTTTCAACATCGCTTCTTGCTCTGTAATCCTAGCGCCTTCTTCTTGGTTATGAACCTGATCATTGATTGCCGCTTGATGGGTACTATCAATTTTCATGACATGCCTCCTTGCATCGTCTTTTCATCATACTGTGATCAAAATTTTGAACACTGTTTATGTATTCTTTAAACGATCAGATCAAACAAGTCAAACAAAAAAGAAGCCCTCGAGGGAGAGCTTCTTTTTCACTTCGATGATTTTGTGGAGGTATTTGTAGGTGCGCTATCTTGATCCGCTGCTAATTTGAGAATCTTTCGGATGCAGTGGATTCTTTGTAGAAGGGAGATCGATTTATCTTCTTCTTGAGGCGCTGGAGGCTTAATTTTTTTCAAAGCTACTTCTCCTTGATGAATCAGTGGATGGTGGAGCAGTCGTTGCATCGTCATCTTTAACCCAAATAGTCACTACGTATCTATTTGCTTTATCGACTTCACCCTCATCCATGTACTTGGAAAACGGATTGTTTTGGTAGTAGACTTCATACTCCCGTTTTTTTGTTTTCCTCGCATGCTCTACATAGGCTCTAACTTCACCTGGATTGCTATCATCAAAGACACGGATGATCTGCTCTGTTTTTAGTTGTTCAAGTCCCGCAGCATTTGTCTCGTAAATTCTCTTTTCCTGACTTACGCAATGAACTTCTGCCCTACCTTTTTTTGTGGTGTAGTTCTTTCCTTCTCTTTGCCATCCATGTTCAATGAGAGGGTTGTCTCCCCCTCTTGCTGCGTGAACCATAGTTTCCTCTTTTGTGGTCGTTGACCTTGATGTTACTTTTCCGGAGATCGTTAAAAGTGTCAATAAATGTTTTTAGTTACTGACAATCAATTTATTAAAACCTAACTTGCCACATTTGGTCTGATCTCTTATGATGGGTATCTAAAATTTTGGTTTCAGCATGTTTAGATCTATCATTTTATCAGCTTGTGTTGTGATTCTCAGATTTGCATTTTGGTTCCGTTACCGGATCAAGATCATCAATAAAGAGGTGATTTATGATCCTGATATTCAAGGAAAACCACTTCTGGTTCTTTCGAATCACCCTTCAGAGACAGATCCACTTCTACTCCTCTCTTTAATTGGTAAGCCTTTGAATCTCAGACCAGTGGTTGTGGAGCATTTCTACTACTATCCAGGGGCACACTGGATCATGAAGATGTTGAAAGGAATCCCTGTACCTGATTTTGATGATGGTGTGAACGATGTGAAGGTTCAGAAAGGGGAGGCCTTTCATAAGCTAGCTGTAGAAGCTCTCAAAGAAGGGGGGAAGATCATGATCTATCCTTCTGGCACTTTGAAAAGAAGGGCAGCGGAAAGGATTGGAGGTAGATCTGGAGTTCACCGATTAGTTCAAGATGTTGATGATGTATCGATTTTATTAGTGAGGATTTCAGGACTCTGGGGAAGCTCTTTTTCCACAGCGCAATGTGGACGCACACCTGATTTTTGGACTGTAGCGCTTCATGGGATCTGGATGGCCTTCAAGAACCTGTTATTCTTTGTACCTAAAAGACAGATCACGATTGAATTTGAAAAAGCGCCGAAAGACTTTCCCTATAAAGGGACAAAGATGGAGTTCAGTCGCTACTTAGAGAATTGGTATAACCAATACCCAACAGAGGGTGGAGAAAGGGTTGAAAACGAACCTTTGAACCTCATCAGAGAAACCTTCTGGTCAAAGAAAAAACCTACTTCGATTTTTGATAAAGAGGAGAAAGATCTATTTGAAGGGATGCAGATTCCAAGAGATATCAGGACGAATATTCTCTTCAAACTTTCTGAGATGACAGGCGTTTCTGTCGGAAAGATTCAAGATAGCCATGATATTGTCTACGACTTGGGACTCGATTCAATTGATAAAGCAGCCATCTTTACTTTTCTCGATGATCAGTATGAAATCGATCCGCTCATCATACCAGCAGACCTCGTCACCGTAAAAGATCTTTTTGCAGTGGCTCTCAAGCTCAAAGAACCTATGCAGAAAAAAGAAAAATCTGCTGAGCCGAAAAAGAAACAGGGATGGCCTCACGAGACAAAGAGAAAACCGGTCACACATATCCCTGACGGGAAAACGATCATCGAAGCGTTTCTCAACACAGCAAAAAAGAGAAATAAGGAAACAGCTTGCGCAGATCCGATTTCTGGCGTCTTGTCCTACAAAAGGCTCCGTTTAGGGGTGATTGTTCTCGCAAAAGAGATTCAAAAGATGGAGGGGAACTACATTGGAATCATGCTCCCATCATCTGCAGCTACAGCGATGCTTTTTCTCGCCGTTCAATTGGCAGGAAAGACACCTGTCATGTTGAATTGGACTCTTGGCGCCTATTTTATGGACCATGCGGTAAAGCTCCTTGGGCTGAAAGTGGTTATTTCTTCACGCCGTTTCCTCCAAAAGATGCAATACCTCGATCTAGGTGAGGCGACAGATCTCGTAGTTCCTATAGAAGATATCCGTTCGAAACTTTCGAAGTTGGATAAATTGAAAGGGGCTTGGATGGCTGGTAAGTCGACGAAGCATGTCATGAAAGCCTTTGGAGCAGATCGCATTACAGAGCACAACGTAGCGGTGATTCTCTTTACCTCAGGAACAGAGGGCTTACCCAAAGCTGCGCAGATCTCTCATGAAAACATCTTATCGAACCAAAAAGCTGGCCTAGATTTAATCGATTTACGCCCTGATGATATCATGCTAAGCGTATTGCCATTTTTCCATGTGTTTGGATGTTGTTTAACAGGACTTGTGCCACTTCTTTATGGATACCGCGCGTTTTATTCGCCCGATCCAACGGATGGTCATGCTCTTGGAAATCAGTGTATGGTATGGAAACCTAGCGTTATTGTCTTAGCGCCAACGTTTTACGACAACTTGTTTAAGTGTTCGACATTTAGACAGTTGAGAACGATCAGAATGTTCGTATCAGGTGCAGAAAAGGCAAGTCAACAGCTCATGGATGCGGTGAAGCATTTAGGGGATGATGTGCAGTTTATTGAGGGATACGGATTAACCGAAACCTCACCGATCATCTCCGTTAATCCTCCGAATGCACCCCATAGAGGTGTAGGAAAGGTCCTAGACAACCTCGATATTCAAGTGATCGACCCAGAGACGGGAGAAGTATTGAAGCAGACGCAAAGTGGAGAGATCTGCGTTGCAGGCCCTTCAGTCTTCTTAGGATATTACGAGTCAAAAGCCAATCCATTTGTGATGATCAATGGGAAGAAGTTTTTCCGCACAGGAGACAAAGGGCATATCGATCGAGATCGCTATGTGCATCTCGAAGGGCGCTACAAGAGGTTTGTCAAGAAGGGTGGAGAGATCATCAACTTGTCCATCATGGAAGAGGAACTCTTTAACCGCGCGATTGAGAAAGGGCTCATCCCTTCTGAGTGGACCCATCGACCTTTTGCGATCATGTCTTCCGAAGATGGACAGAGAACGCCACGCTTGATCCTCTTTACTGAAGTCAAGATTACTGTCGAAGAGGTGAATGATCTTTTGAGAGAGGCAAAATTTTCTCGGTTGTTCAAAATCACAGAAGTGCAGTTCTTGAAAGAGATTCCGCTATTGAGTTCAGGTAAGGTCGCTTTAGGAAAGTTGACAGAATTAGTCAAACAGATGTATGCAACACCATTATGACGTTGATGATTTTTGACACTAAGGAGAGGAAGAAAGTTCCTTTCCAGCCGAAGGACCCCTTTGAAGTCAAGATGTACACTTGTGGGCCCACTGTATACAATTTTGCCCACATTGGAAATCTTCGCACTTACATGTTTGAAGATCTCCTCCGCAGGACGATGGAGCTTCTTGGAATGAAGGTGGTCCAGGTGATGAATCTCACCGACATCGATGACAAGACGATTAAGGGTGCGATCGAAAAAGGGCTTTCTCTCAAAGCGTTCACAAAACCCTTTGAAGAGGCCTTTTTCCAAGACTTAAGCGTCCTTGGTATTCAGCCAGCTCATGTCTATCCTACTGCAACCGATCACATCCCAGACATGATCCGATTGATTGAAGGGCTCATCAAACGTGGGCATGCCTACGTTGGATCAGATGGAAATGTTTTTTATCGCATCAGAAGTTTCCCCACCTATGGAAAGCTTTCCCACTTTTGTCTAGACGATTTAAAAGAGGGTGCCTCTGACCGCGTTGAGCATGATGAATATGACAAAGAGAGCGCTTCAGATTTTGTTCTCTGGAAAAAACATGAACCAGAGAGGGACCGCGATGTCTTTTGGGAAAGTCCTTGGGGTAAAGGGCGTCCTGGTTGGCACATTGAATGTTCTGCTATGGCGATGAAACACCTTGGAGAGACGCTCGATATTCACTGTGGCGGAGTCGATAATATGTTCCCTCACCATGAAAATGAAATCGCTCAATCAGAAGCTTGTACAGGGAAAACGTTCTGCCGCTACTGGATGCATTCGGCTCACCTCGTTGTAGAGGGGAGAAAGATGTCGAAGAGTCTAGGAAACTTCTATACGCTTCGAGATCTTTTGGAAAAGGGATTTTCGGGACGTGTGATTCGCTGGCTCCTTTTGCAGACCCACTATCGAATTGAGCTTAATTTTTCTTTTCAAGGGCTCGATGCAGCAAGTCAATCTCTTAAGAGGATTGATGATTTCCTCTTCCGACTCGAAAGTGGTAAAAAAGCTGCTTTCAAGGGGGAAATGGGAAGTAAAATTCCTCTTCTGACTACAGAGATGGTTGATGCGTTTAAGCATGCCTTATCTGATGATCTCAATATTTCGCAGGCTCTTGCTGTATTTTTTGACTTCATCCGCTTTGTCAATAGTAAGA
The DNA here is from genome assembly GCA_964655475.1 of uncultured bacterium. Classification (GTDB taxonomy): domain Bacteria; phylum Chlamydiota; class Chlamydiia; order Chlamydiales; family VGMA01; genus VGMA01. Next base: position 11,586 of record CAZZMO010000020.1, on the reverse strand, counting down.
TTGATGAATCAGCCCTTTCGCAGGGAGATATCGAAACGATCCAAGAGGCGCTGATCAGCCTCGATAAGGTTCTCGGAGTTTTGTTTACCTCCTCGCAAAAAGAGGAGACAATCCCTGATGATATTCTTCTTGCCGTCGAAAAGAGGGCCCTTGCTCGGCAGATTAAAGATTGGAAGCTTGCAGATGAGATGAGAACTTTTCTCCGCTCTAAGGGGTATGAAGTAGAAGATACCCCAACGGGACCAAAGCTCCACAAAATCGCCCCTTCCATTACATAAGACTCTTCAGTCTAGCCTAAGCAATTGATTTTAGACGGAGGGTTTTGTAAATGCTGATTCAAGCCATTTTTGAAAGATTTTGCAGCCTCGAGAGAAATCAGTTTCAGTAGGAGCCCTTGTTGATTCCTTAACCACAACAACGATTCGGGGGTTATCTCTGCTAGAACTTTGTATAGCTGTGATTTGGGGGGTTGCTTGTTGATCAGGTTGTCTTGTCGCTATTGGCCGAGGGGGTTCTACGAAGAGATTGGCTAAAATGGTATGGTACAATACTGAGCTGAGTTTTTGTTGATTGAATAGATCGGTTGCATACTTAATGACGGTAGAATTTTGATAGGGAAGCTGCTTCTGAATATTGACAGAAGGGTGCTCGCTCAAGCGTGTGATCAGACTTTTATTTTTACTCGGGTAGTGGAGGGTTCCGTAAAGGGCCTCCGTTGGATCATAGCCAAATCGGATCAATCTATTGACTTCTCCTCCAAATCCAAAATAGGCGGCTCTTTCTATGCGGGTATGATCTCGGACTTTTTCATCGGGTCTAACGATGGCTTCAGAATTTGCTGCTGGAAATCCGGTTGAAAAGTAACTACAACATCTATTGGTTCCAAAGGCGTAATGGAGGGCATTTTCTGAGGGGATCAGATTGTCGATTCCTAAGATTGTAAGCCTCTCGAGTGTATTTGGGAATAGTGGATCTGTAGTTTCACAGTCTGAGAAGAGTTTTTTGATATTATCTCCCCCTTCTTTAAAGGTAATACTTCTCGCTTGGAGGGAAATTTTTTGTAAGCAATGGAGCAATTCATGCCCCAGGGTGATAAAGAATGGGAGTGTTTCTATGTAAGTCTCCCCATCTTCTGCTATTGCGGGGTAGTAGATGGTATGGAGTGGCATGAAAATATGGAGATCTGAAAGGGAAATGTCTTCATCTCTACTTCCTACATGAGCTGTTGCTGCTTGCTGAATAATGAATAGTTGATGGCTCCGGTAGGCGGTCAGCAGTAGAGAGCGGCCTACGTCTACCTGGAGGAGGGTGATGATGGCCATTTTGCAAGTATTAACAAATGTTTCATCACCAACTAGTCGGATCCAATTTTGGTGATAAACAGACTGGTAGAGATGTTGAAAAAATTGTTTCTCAACAGGTTTAATATCAGGATCTTCAATCGTAATGATCGATTCTTGTTCTTCAAGATAAGGTTTGACGACTTGTTGTATTTCTTCTATTTCAGTTGTAGATATAGGTAAAATAGCTGCTTTAAACGGTGCATATCCATCTGTGCGGCTATAATTGCTTCTCGCTTGGATTTCAGGTACAGATAGGGTAAATAAAGGGGCAAAAGGATCGATATCTATAGGAAATTGTTTCGAAAACGGGTTCGTTGAAGAAGCTATAGTTTCTTGCATAAACAACTTTTTTTGATGATCAGAATAGCTACTATTATAGCAACTAAATAGAATAGGGACAATCGGAACAAATCCTTTGAAGTTCTTCAAGATCGGTTCTTGACATCTAATCGTAACTGATTAAAAATGGTACTTTATGACAAAGAAACAACCAGATTATTTCGCTTTTGACGAATACCGAAATCGATTAGCTAAACTACAAAAGCTCAAAGAGCTTGGCGTAGAGCCTTACCCTCATCACTATCAGCCAACAACAACAGTTGAAGAGATTGTAAAAACATTTCAGGATCGAGAAGTAGAAGATTTTGAAACAGCTAAACAAAGTTCTACAAATCCTGTAAAGATTGCTGGACGCGTTGTTCTTTCCCGCCCCATGGGTACGAATATTTTTGTTCATTTGCAAGAAGGGAAAGAGAGAATACAGGTATTATTTAACCGCGGTGTGACTGAAGTGATTGGCCTTCCTGAAGGGACGGAGATCACTCCCCATAAATTTTTAGAAAAATGGGTAGATCTAGGGGATTTTGTGGGCGTGGAAGGACAATTTTTCCGCACACAAAAGGGGGAGCTCACGATCTTTGCAAAAAAAGCGATACTCCTTTCAAAAAGTCTATTACCTCTTCCTGACAAACATAGCGGCTTAAAAGATAAAGAAATTCGTTACCGCAAGCGTTGGCTCGATCTTATTGCGAATCCTGAAGTATTTGAAATATTTCGCATGAGAAGCCGTATTTTTGTCCTATTGAGAGAATATTTTGCTCTTCATGGATTCTTAGAGGTAGAAACTCCAGTTCTGAGCTCCATATATGGTGGAGCGAATGCAAGGCCTTTTACAACCCATTTGAACGCACTCCATCAAGACATGTATCTTCGGATAGCTCTCGAAATCCCTCTCAAAGAATTGATCATCGGCGGATTCCAGCGCGTTTACGAGATGGGAAGACTATTTAGGAACGAAGGGATCGATGCGACTCATAATCCTGAATTCAGCATGGTAGAAGCTTATGCCGCTTATTGGGATTATAACGATGTCATGAAGTTCACTGAAGAGCTGTATGCCTATGCAGCTAAAGGACTATTTGGAACGACAAAGATTGGCATGAGAAAAGATCGGCAGGGGAATGAACATGAAATCGATCTCAAGACCCCCTGGATCCGCATCAGCATGAAAGATAGCATCAAAAAATATGTAGGGATTGATGTAGATCCTCTTTCAGATGATGAGATCAGAAAGATCCTCTTTGAAAGAACAGAGCTCGATCGGGATAAAATCAAGAAAGGGAAAAGAGGGATCCTCATAGCTTCGCTATTTGGTGAGCTTGTAGAACCACATCTGATCCAGCCCCACCACATTACAGATCACCCTGTAGAGACAACACCTCTTTGTAAGTATCACCGCGATCCTAAAGAAAGAGCAGAGGGAATTGTCGAGCGTTTTGAGTCCTTCCTCCTCGGAATGGAAATCACTAACGCCTACACAGAACTCAATGATCCTGTCATCCAGAGAGCGCTTCTTGAAGAGCAAGAGAGACTTCTCATGGCAGGAGACGATGAAGCAAATCCTGTTGATGAGGACTTTCTCGAGGCCATTTCACAAGGGATGCCTCCAACAGGGGGTGTCGGTATTGGTCTCGACAGGATGGTCATGATCCTTACAGGTGCCTCTTCGATCAGAGACGTTCTCTTCTTCCCAATGATGAAGACAGAAACAGAAGCAAAGCCCGCTCCTACTCCAGTGTAGGAGGGCTCTCTTACTCTACTCCAAGTATCCCCATGCCTGAGACATCTATCTGACGGAGCGTTGGGCATTGACACTCGATGCTCCATTTCCCCCCTCGGGCAATACAATCTCCACAAACAGTCGTACCTGAGTTAGAACATTTGACGATGGTTTTACAACCAGAAGCGCAGTGGCCAGCGTTGCTTGTTGGGCAAAGACACTGGTCAGTGGTCACATTTTCTAGACATTCTAGGCAATGAGTTGTTCCTGAAGAGGAGCAGGTTGCAACCACTTTACAACTTTTGGAGCAGAGACCTGTGGTAGAGGAGGGGCAAGTACATTGATCATCGATGTAATCAGGATCACAATAAGTTTTCCAAGTCCCTCCAATGTCTATGCATTCTTCGATGGTCTGGATAGAGGTAATAGGGTTGCCATATGAGTTATAGCAAGAGCTAACTTCAGCTCCTTCTTCGCATGTTGTAGAATTAGTGCTTCCTGCATTCGATGGGCATTTGCATGTGAGGGTAAAATGATTCCCTCGGACTAGACAGAAGAGAAGGCTCGGTTCATCAGGATTTGAGCAGCGCAGCATAGGTACACACCCGTCAGGACAGCGGTGAAATAATTTTGAGGGACTAGGCATATAGCAGGGCTCCTTTTTGGGAAGCTCTATGATACTCTAGAGAAAGCGTCAACTTTCTAATCTGTTGATTTTCTAGACGATAAGTCTAAAAGAAGGTGTGGAGTGGATCGATATCGAGGAGGATATGGATGTCTTTGGGCCGTTTTTTATCGTAGATGAGGGGAGAGATCTTACTCGCAAGAAGTGTCCCTTTTGGCCCTTTAATGAGAAACTGAAAGCGGTATTTGTTATTGATTTTTGCGTGGCCACAAGGGATTGGGGGATAGAGGAGATAGCCAGAGGGAAGGAGGGCCTGACAATCTTGGTGGAGCGTTTCTATAGCGAGTTTTGTTTTTGCTTCATTCTTTCCAGAGACGAGGAGTTTGGCCATCTGTGTAAAAGGGGGGAACTGGAGCGCGTCTCTTCCGAGGAGTTCCTCTTCATAAAAGTGGATATAATCTTCCTTCGAGGCATACTGGATGACAGGGTGGGAAGGGAAGGAGGTTTGAAAGAGTACTTCCCCTTCTAAATAGCTTCTCCCTGATCTTCCTGCGACCTGAGTCAAAATCTGGAAGCAGGTTTCGTGACTTCTAAAATCAGGGATCATGAGTCCACTATCTGCATGGATCACACCGACTAATGTGACTGAGGGGAAGTGGAGCCCTTTGGCAATCATTTGAGTGCCGATCAATACGTCAGCTTTCCCTGCTCTAAACTCTTTAAAAATCACTTCGTGACTAGCTTTCTTTTTGGTAGTGTCCCGATCCATACGGAGGGTGCGCACTTCGGGAAAAATCTTATGGAGTGAGCGTTCAATTTGTTCAGTGCCAGGCCCTTTGTATTTGAAGGCAGCTTCCTTATGACAAGAAGGGCAAACAGTAGGTGGGGGACAGAGTGTGTAGCCGCAGAGATGGCAGCAGAGCTCTCGATCTGCTTTATGAAAGGTGAGGGTGACGTCACAATTTTTGCAGCGGATCACTTCGTCGCAGTGTTCACACTTTTGACAAGAATAGTAACCGCGACGGTTCAAAAAAAGGAGAACCTGCTCTCCCCTTTTAATCCGCTCTTCAATCCCGCTCAAAAGGGGAGTGGAAAAGAGGGAGAACCCTTGTGCTTTTTCCCGCTCTGACTGCATATCGACGATCTGAATCTTTGGCGATTTCGCCCCTTGTGGGCGAGCTGTGAGAGAGTGGAGTTTATATTTCTGATTCTTTGCGTTATAAAAGCTCTCAATCGACGGGGTCGCGCTGCCAAGAATCACAGTGGCATTTGAAAATTTTCCCCGAACGATCGCAATATCTCTTGCGTGGTAGCAGGGCATCTCCTCCATCTGCTTATAAGAATTTTCTTGCTCCTCATCGACGATGATGAGGCCGAGATTCGGCAAGGGAGAGAAGACGGCAGACCTTGCTCCAATCACGATGTGGAGTTCACCTTTCCTGATCTTATTCCATGTAGCAAAGCGCTCGCGGTTGCTGAGGCGGTGGTGGAGAATCGCGATCTTTTCAGAAAAACGGGATTTGATCCTCTCAATGGTTTGTGAGGTGAGGGCAATTTCAGGGACGAGGAGGATGACCCCTTTCCCTCGATTGCGAGCTTCTTGGATCGCTTGGAGGTAAACCTCTGTTTTCCCACTCCCTGTCACCCCAAATAGGAGATGGACTAAGAAACTCTCCTCATGGATGCTTTTCACAATTTCAGAAAGAGCTGCAGCTTGCTCACCATTCAGTACTTTCTTTTCAGAGCGGAAGAATTCCTCTTCTTCAAAGGGGAAGAGATCGACCTCCTCCTCAGTTTCAGCAAGGATCCCTTTTTTGATGAGTGTTTGAATGGGTGATTTGGAGGTTTTAGCAGCTGAAGCGAGCTCTCCAATTTCCATCCCCTCGGGATGGTTCGTTAAGAGGTCGAGAACTTCTGTTTGCTCTGGAAATCGGTGCCGATTTTCTTCTATGTAAGTTCTAAGGGCACCTGATGAGACGGCAACGGTGATTTTTTTCTGCACGGGAGTTTTGACATTCTTTCGCATGACTGCAGGGATCATGCAGAGGATCGTTTTTCTGAGGGAAGCTCCATAATACTTTGCGATCCATTCTGCCAAGCGGAAGAGCTCGTCAGTGAATAGCTTTTCCTCAGAAGAGAGTTCGTGGATTGCTTGGAGCGACTCAAAGAGCTTTTCTCCGTGGGTGAGAAGCACAGTACCTTGAACGAGACGCCCCTTTAAAGGGACCATCACGCGAGATCCCATCTCGACGCGCCCGAGGAGCGGGTCAGGAATTTGATACTCTAAGGGGGTTTCTATGGATTGGTCGAGGATGACAGTCGCGTACATACTTTCTTCAGTTCCAGCCAAAGGCTCCGTTTAAGGTTGTAGTCTTTTGTGTAGAGGGAGAGATCGGGGAGTAAAAAGAGGGGGATGTTCCCCAGCCGTTTTTCCCCTGCGGCAGGGATTTCTATGAAGTGGGTAATGAGGTGAAACGATCCAAATATAGCGATGTCTGGGGCGATGATAAAAGAGAAGGGGGAAGTGGAGAGGATGTGTGACCACTGGTTTTTCTGTTCGATCGATTCGATATCGACGAGGCGGCATGAGCCCATCAACGCATCTAATGCTTTCGCAACATTTTCTAAAAAGGGGCGGTGTTCACTCAACTGTTTGGTGTAGAAAATGGGGATTTTGGGCAACAGAAAGCGGGTTTTGACCTGTTTTGCCTTATCATCTCTCGGAAGCTCTTTGTGGAGAAATAAGTCAGGGGAGACCTTATTCAAGATGGTGGCCATTTTGTGGGTTTCTGTGACTGCTACTCGAGGTTCTATCTTTTCTAAAACGATCGGTTTTTTGGGCTCGATGATCTTTTTTGGAGGAGCTTCTGGTTTTTTCGGTGGAGGGGTAATTTTTAAATCAGGGGCATTTTTTATTGGTAAGTCAAGCTTCTGGACCACCTCTTTCGCATGAAAGTGGGGAAGAAATAACATCGAGCGGGAGGGGTAATTTTCTTTGAGATAGCGCTTCAGAAGTTCTACGGACTGCATTGAAATAAAGCCTCTACATATTGGCGGGGGTTAAATTCTACTAAATCTTCGACCCCTTCACCTGTTCCGATCCACTTGATCGGGATCCCCATTTCTCGGTATAAACCCAAGAGGGCTCCCCCTTTTGCGCTCCCATCGAGCTTTGATACGACAAAGCCTGTCAAAGGGGCATACTTGTGAAAGGTCAAGGCCTGTTCTTTGGCATTTTGTCCAAAAGTAGCGTCGAGAACCAAGAGAACCTCGTGGGGTGCATCTAGATCGAATTTTTTCATGACCCGGTAGATCTTGTCGAGCTCTTTCATGAGGTCAATTTTGGAGTCGAGGCGACCAGCGGTATCGGCAATGACGACATCGATTCCTTTAGCTTCAGAGCTCTTGAGGGCATCAAAAATCACACTCGAAGGGTCTGCTCCTGAGCGCCCTTTGACGAGCTCAAACTCGAGCCGTTTGGCCCAAATTTCGAGCTGTTCTGTGGCAGCTGCCCGGAAGGTGTCGCCTGCGGCAACGAGTACTTTTTTTCCAAGCTTTTGATAATGAGCTGCCAGTTTTGCTGCGGTCGTGGTCTTTCCCGATCCATTCACCCCTGTCAGGAGGATGATAAAGGGTTTGTGGAAGGTGGTGGCAGGTATGCTGGGGGGTTCTTCTAAGATTGCAAGTGCCTGCTTTTGAAGAAGAATCATGAGCTCTTCATCAGTTGCCTTCGGATGATCCTCAACGGTTTGCATAAGTTCTTGAATCACAGTCGATCCGAGATCTGCTTCATACAAGAGTTCTTCTAGATTTTCTCTGGGGACTTTTCCAAAAAGAATGCTCTTAATTTTTTGATAGCGAGACTTTAAAAAATCAAACATAATGGGGAGCAGGATTTTCTGTTGAAGGTTAATGAGAGTCTAGCAGATAACCATATAAAGAGGAACAAGGAAGAACTATGGATATTCATGAATTTCAAGCGAAAAGTCTTTTTCTGGCCTATGGTATTCCCGTTCCCCCCTATCGCATTGTCTCTCAGTTAGAAGATGTTGATGAAGCCCTCGATGAGCTCGGCATCTCTCAAGGGGTTGTGAAAGTACAGGTGCATGCGGGAGGGAGAGGAAAAGCGGGTGGCGTCAAGATCGGCAAAAGCCGAAAAGAGATTAAAGAGCTCGTGGGAAAGATGATCGGGATGAAAATCGTCAACAACCAGACAGGGTCCGCTGGAGTTACAGCCCACCAGGTCATGATCGCAGAACTCACCGATATCGCCAAAGAATACTACATGGGGATCGTGATCGATCGGAAAAAAGCAGAAATTGTCATGATGGTCTCTCCCGATGGAGGGGTAGACATTGAAGAGGTTGCAGAAAAGCATCCTGAAAGGATTCTCAAACTTCCCGTCTCTTTAACAGGAAATGTAGCTGATAGCGACCTTGTCAGACTCGCATCATTCATGAAATGGGAAGGGAGTACAAAAGAAGAGGGGATCGATATTGCGAAAAAGCTAGCCCTCCTATTTGTCGAGCGAGATGGAAGTATGCTCGAAATTAACCCATTAGTCGAAACACCTGAAGGGAATATCGTTGCGCTGGATGCAAAATTTTCAGTCGATGATAATGCACTCTTTCGGCAAAAAGAGGTGGCAGCTATGTATGATCCGACGCAGCTTCCTCCTGCTGAAGTCATTGCGCATGATCTCGACCTTGCCTACATCGCCCTTGATGGAACAGTCGGCTGCATGGTCAACGGTGCAGGTCTTGCGATGGCCACAATGGACATCATTAAATACTTCGGCAAAGAGAAAGGGATTTCTCCTGCAAACTTCCTCGATGTAGGGGGAGGAGCAGATAGAGAAAAAGTTGCAAAGAGTTTTAAAATCATCCTTTCAGATCCTAACGTTAAAGCGATCTTAGTCAATATTTTCGGTGGTATCATGAAGTGTGATACAATTGCAGAAGGGATCATTGCCGCTGTAGAAGAGGCGAATATTCAAGTCCCTCTCGTCGTTCGTTTAGAGGGGACAAATGTCGATAAAGGAAAGGCCCTATTGGAAAAATCGGGGCTGAAGATTATTACAGCTAATGACTTGGCTGATGCAGCCAAAAAGGTGGTAGAGTATGGCCGTTCTCATTAATGCAAAGACAAAAATCATCACGCAAGGTATTACAGGTAATCACGGATCGTACCACACGGAGCGTTGTCTTGAGTATGGATCGAAGTTTGTAGGTGGGGTCACACCAAAGAAAGGGGGGCAGACCTGGGGTGATGGTCTTCCTATCTACAATACAGTGCAAGAAGCGGTCGATGCTCTTCAGCCAGATGCGACGATGATCTTTGTTCCACCTCCATTTGCAGCCGCCGCAATATTAGAAGCAGAGGCTGCAGGAATAGGGCTCATTATTTGTATCACAGAAGGGATCCCTGTTCTAGACATGTTGAAAGTAAAACAGGTGATGAGAAAAAGTAAAACGAGCCGTCTTATTGGTCCGAACTGCCCAGGGATCATCACACCTGGAGAGTGCAAAATTGGGATCATGCCAGGCTACATTCATAAGAGGGGGAAGATTGGAATTGTTTCCAGATCAGGTACACTCACTTATGAGGCGGTGTGGCAAACAACACAGCTTGGGTTAGGACAATCTACTTGCGTTGGGATCGGTGGAGATCCTTGCAATGGAACCAACTTCATCGATGTTCTAGAGCTGTTTGAGAAAGATCCAGAGACAGAAGGGATCTTGATGATCGGAGAGATTGGTGGCAGTGCAGAAGAGGAAGCCGCTGAATGGATACATAAGCATGGGAAAAAACCCACAGCTGCATTCATTGCAGGATCGACAGCCCCTCCAGGAAGAAGGATGGGACACGCAGGAGCGATTATTTCTGGTGGGAAGGGGACAGCGCAAGATAAGATCGAAGCACTTGAAAAAGCAGGTGTTCGCGTAGCAAAAACTCCTGCTGATATGGGGAGAACGATTAGGGATCTTCTTGCATGAGAATACCCTTAAGGATTTCTCCTTTCTTCTTTTTGACAGCCGCAGTGATTGGCTATTTGAATGCAGGGACACTCCTTGGCACCCTCTTTTGGGTGGCAGTGATTTTTATCTCTGTTCTCTTTCATGAGTATGGTCATGCACTCCTCAGTTTATGTTTTGGTCAAAGGCCAAGAATTGAAATTGTTGCGTTTGGTGGAGTGACATACCCTGATGGCCCAAAGCTCAAACTCTGGCAAGAGTTCATCGTGATTTTTGCAGGGCCCTTTTTTGGATTTCTTTTGTTTTTAGGAGCTTCGTTTTTACTCATGCTCCCGATACAAAACCCGTACATCCTCTATTTCTTAAAAGCGCTTCGATTCATTAATCTCTTTTGGACATTAGTGAACTTAGTTCCAGTTCTTCCACTCGATGGAGGACAACTTGTCCGTGTTGTTTTAGAAGCGTTTACTGGTGTAAAAGCGTGGCGTTATGCACACATGGTCTCTTTTGTCGTAGCTGTGATGTTGGCGATCCTTTTTTTCTTCATCAACGCTTACCTCATTGGTGGGATCTTTTTACTCTTTGCGTTCCAAAGTTTTGAGGGGATCAGAAATACAAGAGAGATGACAGAAGAGGATAACCGCCCAACGAATCGAGAAGAGCTTCAAGATATCGAAAGATTGATTCTCCAAAATCGAATTTCAGAAGCGAAACTCGAATTAGAAGATCTACGGCAAAAAACAGGTAAAGGGCTTCTCTATACACTCTCGACAGAGTATTTAGCGAAAATCTACTTCGATGAAGGGCATCAAAAAGAGGCATATGATCTTCTCAAAAATGAAGAATCTCATCTCACTGATGAAGCGAAGTATCTTCTCCACATGGCTGCATTTGAAATGGGAGATTATTCACTCGCACTAAAATTGGCCGCACATTGTTTCCGCGCTCTACAATCAGTTGACATTGCGCTCAGAGCAGCAGCAGCAAGCGCTGCAATCAAAAATGCAAGCTCTGCTGTTGAATGGTTAAAGACTGCAAAAGCATATGGAATTTCTGATTTTTCAGATCTTCTTAAAGATCGTGTTTTTGACAACATCCGTTCTGATGAGATTTTTCAAAAATTTCTCCTCTCATTTCCTGCAAAATAAACTTGTGAAGATTTGCCACATTGAATAAGCTAGGTTCATAAAGACCAATTATAACCAAATATGGAGGTTACACATGAACAAGAACGAACTCGTTCAGCATATTTCAGATGAAACAGGATTCACAAAAGCTGATTCAAGCAGATTTGTAACAGCTTTTACCAATGTAGTTGCTCAGACTTTGAAAAAAGGGAAAGAAGTTTCTATTGTTGGTTTTGGTAACTATAAAGTCACAAAAAGAAAAGCTAGAACAGGAAGAAATCCACAAACTGGCGCATCTATCAAAATTCCAGCGAAAAAAGTTCCAGCTTTCCGTCCAGGTAAAGCTCTTAGAGAAGCTTGCAACTAATTCTTAAGACTTTAGTTGTGCTCATCTAAAAGGCGCCTTAGGGGCGCCTTTTTTATTATCCAGTTGATTTTCAGTTTATTATGTAATTAT
>CAZZMO010000019.1:0-27793 GCA_964655475.1 uncultured bacterium | reverse complement strand
TCTCCAGAAATTTAAGATGCGGCTTATATCCTACCCCTGAAGGACTAGGTTTTACGCCTTAAGGGATAAGCATTTGCAGCTTTATGAATCCTCTTCAATGTGTTTTTCTGACTCCACTCGAGCCAATATTTAAAAAGCCAGCGAGGTAGATAAGATTTACCCATGCCTGTCACTGCCTGTACACTATGAATCGCTAGCTGTTGATTCTTTTTCACAAAAGAGCGAAGATTTTTTTCATACTTCTCAAAAGCCGTTTTGTAATCACCTTGAGCCAGGTAGAGCTCTTTTGCGAGGACATAAGCTCCAACTAGCGCAAGGCTTGTCCCCTGCCCTGACATCGGAGAAGCGGAATAGGCCGCATCACCGAGGAGAGCAATCCTCCCTTGAGACCATTTAGGCATGTGAATTTGAGCGACTACATCAAAATAGAAATCAGGGGCGTTTTTCATGTGAGAAAGGATTTCACCTACCTTCCACCCTGCATGAGAGAATTCTTCTTGAAGAAGCTCTTGAGGATTGGAGATTTTTCCCATCTCCTCTTTAGAGAGGAATACAAAAGCTGCTTTTGCAGCTTCTTCCCCTTTTATGCTGAATACATTCAGAAATCGTTTTGCCTCTTGATATTCCATTTCCCAGCGGTCTAATTCGAGGAAATTAGGGATGGAAAAAATGGAGATATAGAGACCAAGGGGTTTGATAAAATCTTTCTCTTCTCCAAAGGTGAGCTTTCTCACTCTCGAATGAAGACCATCAGCTCCTATTACAAGATCAAAAGAGCGGGTCTTACTTTTTTTACATGTGACATCGCATGGCTCTCCAATATGTAGAATTTCATCGTCATAGATCGTCTCGATCCCCTCTACCGATGAAGCTAAGATTTGACAAAGGTCTCCTCTCATGATCTCTACATCTTCACCCACCCGAAGCCCGTAGAGATCCCCATGCATCTCGGTAATCTCTTTCCCTTCATGATCAATAAAGGTGGCCCCTCTGATCTCCGTGTGTTCATTCAAGATTTTGTCATAGAGCCCCATCTCTTTGACCACTTCAATCGCAACACCTCGAATATCAATTTTGTAGCCCCCTTTTCGAAGCATGGGGTTTCTTTCGATAAGCGTTGGAGTAAATCCATACTTTCGGAGCCAGAAGGCAAGCGTAAGACCTGCTACGCCTGCCCCAGAAATGAGTATTCTTTGGTTTTGCATTTCTCTATCTTATTTTGCCCTACCAATTAATTCAACATGACGTTCTTGGATACGGATGAGGAGGATCCCACCGGGAGTTTTTACAAAAACCTTCCCTTTCCCTTGCAAATAGAGAGCTGCGCAGACGGAGGAGCCCGTACCGCAAGATTTCGTGAGCCCCTGCACTCCCCTTTCATAGGTTTTCACTGCAATCATATTCTCACTTAAGATGGTCCAAGCATTGATATTGATCCCACCTGGAAAGAGATCTTCTTGCTGATTGAGATGAGATCCCATTGAAAAAAGATCCTCATCAGAAAAGCTCTTTTGAATCGCGAGATGGGGCTCTAAAATCTCCCCATAAGAGAGAGATTTGACCTTACTTTGGGGAAACTCTACCAAGGGCAAATGGGCTGAATAGATTCCATTCCCTAGTGAATAGAGAGGAAAAGTCCCCCTCTTTGTGACGATGAAAAATTCTTTATACTCAGGGTAGTTAGAAAAGAGGTAGGCTGCAACACTTCTAGCCCCATTTCCACAAAATTCTCCAAACTTCTTATCTCTACCAAGAACGTGCATCTTAATGTAAAGAGCGGTTGTTTCCTTTTTTTCGAGCGTTAAAATGAGTGCATCATCTCGATCCTCTCGAAGAAGAGCGAGGTGGGCCTCTTCAAAATAGAGATCATCAGGGGTCGATCCGATCTGATCAAAGAGGAGGAAGGTGTTTTTACAAGCTTCTCCGAGAAAGTATTTTACTTGCATGTGACCTCCCAAACTGTGATCTCCTCTTCCTTTCCCCCTTCCAAAAGAAAGCAACTCTTGAAGCAGTTAGCAACACGGCTTTCTAGTGAGTAGAGCTCTCCATAACTTGCTGGATAGAGGACGACACTCTTTGCAAGGGGGACAAAAGGTTTATCAGGATCGAGCGGGATGATGTAATCTTTATAAGAAAGACCGAGAGCCTGATGACCAAACTTCATCCCATTCATGAAGAATTCAGCACACTGACAGAGTGCATCTGTATGGGCGTGTAAATAGTCAACTTGTAATGGTGAAAAGACTCCTGATGCAACAATCGCAGCTTTTAGCGAGCCTTCGAAGAGGATGTAATCGAGCTTTGAGAAGAGCTTTTTGATTTTATTTGGAGATTTGGCCTCTCCATAAGCGATCTTTCCTTGAAAAAACTGAAGGGTAAATTCCTCAGCTTTGCCGAATCGCCTCCGCATCCTTATAGTAGCCTTCTGCATCTTTCAGATCGAGGACAAATCCCGACTGAAAAGTTCCACTATCAGATGCTTTAGAGCATGAAACCGCTTCTTTGATGTGCTTCACATCTCTATGTTGAAAAAAACTGAGAGGTTTCAAAGGGTTAACCTGCCCATTTTGTGAATAGAGATCAATCACGACCCCCTCTTGAGCACTTTCCTCTTCAGAAAAAAAGATCCCTACCTCTTCCCCAAATGGGAAAGTGACCTGCAGCGTATATCCCCCAATAGATGGGAGTAAATGAAAATCCATAGACATAAAAACTCCTAAAAAAATGATTTAAAAAAATTGAAACGAAAAAAATGATTAGCCTCGGGAGAGACCCCGGAGAAGGCGTGCGAAATGGAAATAAAGAGAGAATGTTCTTTCCATACCCCTATTATAACTCTTTTCCCCTCTTTTATTCAATAATTTACAAAACACTTAAAATCAATGAGTTAATAAAATATTTGAAATTCCATGATAATATAGGGCTAAAAGGAGTCTATATGTCTATCAATCCTTGCCCTCTAGGAGAGGCCCCTCATTGTAGCTGTAAGGGACCTGATGGGACCAATATCACAGGCTGCACCAATGGCACCGTCTGTATCAACAGTGGTGGAGAATGGAGCAGTTACTGTTATAAAACTCATACGAGTGCAGAATGTCATCAAAATCAAGATGGACTTACCTGCGTAACCACTTCTGATTGCCGCTGGGATGGTAAAACTCTTGAAGATAAGGGAGTCTGCTATTACTACGGAACAGGCTGCTCTAGTGATCCATTAAAGTGCAAAGATGGAGAGGTCTGTACTGGATACTGCTTAGAAAATAACTCTCTTGACTACTCTGATTGTATGAATACAAAAGGATACCACTGGCGCCAACTCTGTATCGCTTCTGATGCTTGTACAAGTGGAACAGAAAGCACTTGTTCATCGATACAAGGCTGCACTTGGAACGGCACTTCGTGCGTACTTAACATAGACAACACTTCAGAATGTCAAAACTAGAGGTAAGAGACGATGACCAAAAAAGATCTACCTAAATGCCAGCCAGGGGAAGTGCTCATTTGTGGATGCATGAATGAAATGCTAGAGCGTTTAGAAGAAGGGTGCGTGAAGCCTGTTTACCAGTGCATGACCCCTTGGTTTCAACATATGCACCGAGGCGATTGCCATTTTTTTGGGGAACTCACCGACCTTTGCATCTGGGATGAGAAAGGGAAAAAGTGTGTGTTAAACGATAAATTTGATTGTACTCAAAAAAAGGGGTCTTAAAATGACTGAAAACGTTTGTCCTGAAGGGACGATTTATAACTGTGGCTGCAGTGGTGGCGCCGATGTGATCACCTCTCCCAACACTTGTATCGAAAGAGAATCAGGCATTTGGGCAGAGTGGTGCTCTCAAGAGGATTCATCGAATAATCAAACTTGTGACTGTGCTACCTCAGATCCAACTTGCCCTATCAATGACGCATTGACAAGTGGCTGCTCGAATACGAGAATGACCACCTATGAAAGCTGCCTTCAGGGAGGCTATCAGTGGTGGACCTTTTGTACCCCAACCATCCGCTGCTCTTATAACAATTATGAAGTATGCACGATTACTTCAGGATGCAAATGGAACGGTAGTCAGTGTCTCGTTAGCGATAGCTCTCTTGGACACTGTAAAAATCAGTAGCCAAATTGCGGCTGAGTTGATAGACTGGCCGCATGAGCGATATAGGCAAAGATTTTATCCATCGAATCATTGAAGAAGACCTCCAAAAAGGGGGTAAAGTCGTCACGAGATTCCCTCCAGAACCAAACGGTTTTTTACACATTGGTCATGCCAAGTCTATTTGTCTGAACTTTGGCCTTGCGAATGAGTATCAAAGCGTTTGCCACCTCCGTTTTGACGATACAGATCCCACGAAAGAGAGCATCGAATACGAAGAGTCGATCCAAGAAGATGTCCGCTGGCTCGGCTTCGATTGGCAAGGGAAGCTCTTCCACGCCTCTGACTACTTTGATCAATGTTACGAATATGCGGTTCAACTGATTAAGAACGGGAAAGCCTATGTTTGTGGCCTCAATGAAGAGGAAATCAGGAAATATCGCGGTACAGTCACAGCTGCTGGCGAAATAAGCCCTTATTTCAAAAAGCACTCTATTGAAGAGAATCTCAACCTTTTTTCTCGGATGAAAAAGGGAGAATTCCCTGATGGGACATATGTAGTGAGAGCTAGGATCGATATGGCTTCTGCCAATATGAAGATGAGAGATCCCCTCCTCTACCGGATTCGCCATGCCCACCACTACAGAACAAAAGATCAGTGGTGCATCTATCCGATGTATGATTACGCCCACCCCATCTCTGATGCAATCGAAGGGATCACCCATTCAATCTGCACACTTGAATTTGAGAACAACAGAGAGCTCTACGACTGGTTTTTAAACAATATCGAAGCTCCATTTCCTTCAAGACCTCACCAGTATGAGTTTGCAAGGCTTGATCTTGAAGGAACAGTAATGAGTAAGAGAAAACTCCTCGAACTTGTCGAGAATGGATCTGTCGATGGCTGGAGCGATCCAAGACTTCCAACCATTGCAGGACTAAGACGACGAGGTGTGAGACCTGAAGCGATTCGGCAATTTTGTAAAATGATTGGCGTCTCAAAAGCAAATAGCACAGTCGAGATGGCTCAGTTTGAATTCTGTTTAAGAGATGATCTCAATACAGAAGCTCCCCGCGTGATGGCAGTACTTCGTCCCTTAAAAGTGATCATCGACAACTATCCGGTAGATCAAAGAGAAGTACTCGATGCCCCCTATTGGCCCCATGATATTCCGAAAACTGGATCGAGATCTGTCCCCTTCACTAGGGAACTTTTCATTGAAGAAGAGGACTTTTTAGAAAACCCACCAAAAGACTTTTTCCGCCTAGCCCCAGGAAGAGAAGTGCGGCTTCGCTACGGCTATTGCATCACCTGCACTCATGTAGATAAAGATGCACATGGCAAAGTCATTGCAGTTCATTGTACCTACGATCCTGAAACAAGAAGTGGAAACAACCCGATTGGGCGGAAAGTCAAAGCCACGATTCATTGGGTTTCTTCAGAAGGAATCCAAGGAGAGGTCAGACTCTACCATCCCCTCTTTCTCGAATCTTCTGAGCTCAATCCTAATTCCTTAGAAGTCTTGAAAAACTGTCGCCTTGAACCTTCATTAAAAGACTCAAAACCAGGCGATCGCTACCAGTTTGAGCGGCAAGGCTACTTCTATGTAGAGAAGAGCCTCACCTTCAATCATATCGTCTCTTTGAAGAGCTCTTGGCAGAAAAAATAATCATCTTGCTTATGAAGCCTGGATGAGCGCCTCGATGAGTTCTCTAAGCCTCTGTCTCACTTTCACATCTTGCAAGCGGTTTTGAGCATCGAATTTCTCATGAGGAGCATTGATCATCAGCTCTGGCTTATTGATGGCAT
This sequence comes from uncultured bacterium, assembly GCA_964655475.1. Classification (GTDB taxonomy): domain Bacteria; phylum Chlamydiota; class Chlamydiia; order Chlamydiales; family VGMA01; genus VGMA01. The sequence continues at coordinate 21,895 of CAZZMO010000019.1, read as the reverse complement.
GCATGTTCAAGTAGACAAAGACTTGACGAAGATGATACTGAGCTCTCATCCCTCCCGTAATAGCAATAGAGGCGCTCATAACAGCAACTGGCTTTCCCTCCCACGCATTATCTCCATAAGGCCTTGACGCCCAATCGATTGCATTTTTTAACACTCCAGGTATCGAATAATTATATTCAGGAGTTGCGATCAATATCGCGTCTGCTGCTTTAATCTTCTCTTTAAATTTTTGAACGACTTCTGGAAAGGCTATTTCGAGATCCTCATTATAGAGAGGGATCCCGTGGAGATCGTAGATTTCCCCTACTACCCCTTTGGGCATCTCTTCAAGCGCTGCTTTTACGAGCGCTAGATTGTAAGAGTTTTTCCTGAGACTTCCTGCAATTGCTAAAATCTTCTTCATTTCAATCCTCCAAGATCGATTTGTAAGGTAGTAGTTGGATTCCAAGTAGCAATAGAAAGAGTCGTCGCTGGATAGAGAATATCATCTAACACTGACGTGAAAATCCCGTTACCGAATGGATAAATCCCTGCCGAATAGAGATCGATGGACTGGAGTCCTGGAGGCAAATTGGGATTATCTGTATATAAAGGCGTTGCAGCTTTGAGATTTTCTGCGGATAAAATTGCAGTCCCAGGTAAAAAGCCTGTGATAATGCCTAATTGGATTAACCTCGAAATCTCAGTTGCATCGGAAGAGCCCTCTGGAGTCACTGCTGGCCACATTTCCCCAGCAAAAATCATCTTCGTTGCAACCTCTTTACTTGGACGAGGAATCACGATAGCAGGAGTTCCTTGCTGATCAGATGATTCCCAAAATTCAAAGGCTTCTGTCTGAAAATTGACTCCACCGTAGTATGTCTTTCCAGCAGTAATCGTTTTGACCGTGAGAACATTTTTTTGGTAGAAAGCAGACTTTTGCAAATTGTGCCACACTGTGTTCAACCACCCTTCAAGATACTCATCGTCGAAATACTTATGAACGCTACAACGAAGGCCACTTCCCGGGCTGAGGATTCTCAAAAAATCATCACCACTTGTGAGGATCAAACTATTCCAAAAAAGCTTTCTTCCCCCCACTTCAGAAAAGCGCTGCTTGATGTTATCGATGATGACATCACGAGGATTTTGCATCCCTGTACTAGCAGGAGATGATCCCGTTAAAGTAAGTCTCATAGGAATCGAAAAATAATCGACCGCTGCCACATTTGCCGTTACTTGGTTGAGCATCGAAGAGCCTGGAGCAGGAAATACATTCGGCGGCTCGAAACTGAACTCACACTTGTCGTAAATGATCGGATAGTTCGGATCATTCAAATCACAAGGGAGCGGATTTTGAATCACCATCGATGAAGATCCAGGAACCACCTTCAACTGCAGCTTATTTCCGAGCGAAAAATAGATCTGTCCCTGATCTATGTAAGGGATCTGTACCTGATAGCAATGAGGCGTTGTCTCATCTAGAGGAAACGATGCCAGTGGATAGCTGTAACTACTTCCCGCCGTGTCTACACTCGCTCCAATAAAACTCCCAATTCCCGTTGTCGGTGCTGCAAACTGCATGAATCCCTGCACACGAGGAGACTTTGGCGTATCTAAAACAGCAGGTTCATTATACCCCACAATCGTCACATAGACCACAGCATCAGAAAAATTCGTGTTGTTTACCATCCTAACTAAGAGAAGTTGATCATTACCGTACACCCATCCGAAACAACAAAGACAAAGTAGACAAAACCGCTTCATTCATTCGCTCCTTTTCAAAACGGAAGTTTACCTTCGCCCCCCTTTACCTATCAACCCTAATCTTAAAAATATCTGTTGATTAAAATGGATTCATCATTAAGCTGAAGGTGAGGAATCTAAGCCTTATATATGGAGAAATTCTTATGATGTTAAAAGATAAGCACATGTGTTTTGCAGTGCTCGTTACTTTATTTGGTATTTTTGCTTTTGTTGCCAACATGCTCCCTGACACCAATATGTGGGGTTACTGGCCATTATTCATCGTTGCTGCAGGTCTATGCAAAATGTTCGGACGTTGCTGCAATGAAGAAGGTTCATGCGGTAAGCGCTAATCCCTTAGAATTCAATAGGGCTCTTTATCTCTAAAGAGCCTTTTTCAAAAGTTCTCTTAGATCCTTTCTAGTTAATAGTGGAGGCGGAGTGTGTGGTAGGCTTCGTCGATTTGGTGAAGGGCTGAGATGCAGCAGTTCATGTCTTTGAGAAGACCGGTGGTGACATCGTAGACCCATCCGTGGATGGAGAGCTTGCGGCCGAGGGCCCAAGCGTTTTGAACGATGGTGGTGTGGCAGACGTTGAGGACTTGATGGAGGACGTTGAGTTCAACGAGTCTTTTATAGCGCGTTTGTTGATCGGGGATCTTGTCGAGCTCATCTTTTTCTCTAAAGTAGACATCTCTAATATTGCGAAGCCAATTGTCGATGAGTCCAAATTGGGCATTCTTCATGGCTGCAGCGATGCCGCCACATTGATAGTGGCCGCAGACAATAACATGTTCTATACCGAGATATTCAATGCCGTACTGCAAAACAGAGAGGCAATTAAAATCGGTGTGGGGAAAGAGGTTCGCGACGTTTCGATGGACAAACATCTCACCTGGCTCAAGCCCAATGATTTCATTAGCAGGGATGCGGCTATCGGAACAACCGATCCATAGATATTTGGGCTCTTGCTTATCTGAAAGTTCAGTAAACGTTTGGGGACTCGTTTCCCACTGCTTTCTTGCCCACTTTTGATTATTCTCAAATAAGTATTGTAATTCGCGCATGCCACAGGTTATAACAAATAGTGATGAAAGTAGCAACTCTTCAATACCGCTATAGTTTTCCAAAGAGCTTTGATGAATATCAAAACAAAATTACCCATATCGTAAAAACGCATGCTGAGCAAGGTGTTCAGCTTCTCTTATTTCCCGAATATGCAGGTCTGGAATGGCCAAATATTTTATTCGATGACTACTATTCTCTTTTCCAAGAAATGAGTCATCAGCACAAGATATGGATCTGTTCAGGAACGCAATACGTCAAAGAGGGAGAAAAAACCTTCAACCGTAGCTTCCTGTTTTCTCCGCATCATACAGCTCACTACCAAGACAAATGCATCCTCACCCCCTACGAAGTGAAAGAAGGGATCTTATCGGCTGGCAAGGAGCTCAAAGTATTCGAAACAGAGCTCGGGAAAATAGGCATTTGTATTTGTTACGATGTGGAATTTCCGATTTTTGCACATCTTTTGAATCAAGCTGGGGCTGAGTGCATTCTCGTCCCCTCTTACACATCGAGTGTTCATGGATTTTACCGAGTGTTTCTCTCCTCTCGAGCAAGAAGTATTGAAAACCAATGCTTCGTCATCCAATCAGTCATCGTTGGACAAGCTGATGGCGAGATGACGTATGGCTCTTCGATGATCTCCACCCCTGTCGACATTGGGTTTCCTGAAGATGGTATTCTAGCGATCGGTAAAAGAGATGAAGAAGGGAGCGTGATTGCTGATCTTTCATTCAGAAAACTCCAGACCATCCGAAATAAAGGGGAAACGAGAAACTTTTCCGATGGTCAGAAGATTGGAAAAGTGGAGCTTCACCATGTCAAACTATAAACTCATCCCCCTCATAGGGGAAGAAGTGCGAGAGCATATTCCTGAGATCGCCGCCTTTCGCATCGAGATCTTTGCTGAATACCCTTTCCTCTATGAAGGGGACTACAACTATGAAAATGAATACCTCAAAAAATACCTCACGATGAAAGATGCGATCATTGTGTTGGCCTACGATGGTAAAGAGCTCATTGGACTCTCCACTGGATATCCGTTTGTTTATGAAGAGGCTCATCTCCAGAAGGTGCTCAAAGATCATGAGCTCAATCCTCAAGACTACTTTTGTTTTGGAGAGTCGATGTTGAGAAAAATGCATCGTGGGAAAGGAATCGGGAGTCGTTTTTTTGAACTGAGAGAAGCTTATGTTAAAAAACTGAAGTGCTATTCTCACATCTGTTTTTACACTGTAGTTCGTCCTCTTGACGATCCTAAACGCCCTAAAGATTACCACCCTCTCGATTCATTCTGGCAAAAACGGGGCTACATCAAACAAAATCAGCTGATCGGTTCAATCTCTTGGAAAGAAATCGGAGAAAAAGAAAAGACGGCAAAACCGATGATTTTCTGGACCAAAAAATTATCTAACCTAGCTTCTTCCTAAATAAGATACCTGCGCTAGAAATCGTAAAGCACCCGATGAGAAATAGGGGCCAGATATTTTTAAGGACAATCTTGGCAGGCATCGCCTTGAGAAAGATCCCTTTTGAAATGACGAGCATGTAAGTCAGTGGGTTTACATAAGTGATTGGCTGGAGCCAGGTTGGCATATTCTCAATAGGAGTGGCATAACCTGAGAGGAGAATCGCTGGCATCATGAAGACAAATGTTCCGAGCATTGCTTGTTGTTGAGTATAGGAAAGAGAAGAGATGAAAAGGCCGATTCCACTAATTGCTGTGACAAACGGGATGAGGCTGAAGAAATAGAGAAAGAAAGAACCTGTAAAGGGAACTTTCAGTATGAGAGCTCCAGCTCCCAGCATAAAAAGCCCCTCACAAAGACCAATCAAGATGCCTGGAACCATTTTTCCTACGAGGATCTCTCCTGCAACCAAAGGAGAAACGAGAAGCTGATCAAATGTGCCGAGCTCTCTCTCCCTCGCTACAGATTGGGTCGTGATGACAAGACAAATGAGCATCGATAATATGACGACGAGGCAAGGGATATTGTACCAAAAATAAAGAGAGTTTGGATTGAACCAGATCCTTTCGACAAGATGCACTTTTGGAGGGATTAACTCGCCATTCATTTGAGAAACAATGTCATTCACATACCCGGCAACGATCTGCGTGGTGTTCGATTTTCTCCCATCTAAAATGAGCTGAACTTCCCCTTTCTTTCCACTGTTCAGGTTGCGGGAAAACTCTTGATCGATATTGACAACCATCACCCCTTTTTGTTTATCGATGAAGGGGGCAATTTCTTCAATTCCCTCTAGATAAGTGATCTCTGTAAATACTTTTCCACCCCGAAGGCGTTCAATGAGCTCATGGGAAGCAGTTCCTAGATCTTGGTTAAAAATCCCGATCGAGGCATTTTTGACATCTAACGTAGCGGCATAGGTAAAGATAAAAAGCTGGATGATGGGAGGAAGTAAGATCGAAATCCTGATCTTCTTATCTTTTAATACTGTGAGGAACTCTTTCCAAATCAATGTTTTCATTCTAATCTCTTCACGGTTTTGACTACAGTAATCGTATAAAATAATGAGCCGAGGACTAACATGGGGATCATATTTCGAAAAAGTAGTCCCCAAACATTCCCAACAAGGAAGAGGGTTTGAAGGCTTTGAACAAAATAGCGAGCAGGGATGATTTTGGTGATGAATTGGGTCCAAGGGGGCATGCTGCTGATCTCAAAAAGAAATCCCGATAAGATGTAGGCTGGTAAAAAAGCGGTGATGAGGGTGATCTGATAGGCAAATACCTGATTTTTAGTTACAGTCGAAATCATTAAGCCTAAACCAAGTGCACAAAAAAGAAAGACTGAAGAGGCAAGAAGAACCATCCAAAGAGATCCTCTCAACGGAAGCCCATAAAAAAAGACGGCAATCGATACACAGAGAATCATCGAAAAAAGGCCAAGGAAAAAATAGGGAATGATTTTTCCCAAGATGAGCTCCCACCTTTTGACGCTCGTTGAGATCAAAGCTTCCATCGTTCCCCTCTCCCACTCTCTTGCCACAACAAGCGCTGTGAGGAGTGATCCAATGAGGGTCATGATGATCGCTAACGATCCTGGGATCAGAAAGAATCGACTTTCTAATTCTTCGTTGTACCAATACCTCGGGCTCACCTCGATTAAAGATTGGTCAATTGCCTCTTGCCGTAGCCAGTTTTGGACTGTCCCTTCGATGTAATTTTGAGCAAAATTGGAGGTATTTGTTTCACTTCCATCAGTGATCACTTGGATCGGTGCGATGGTTGTTTTTTGTTCGAGAAACTCTGAAAAATAGGAAGGGATCACAACAAGGGCCCTGATCTCTCCACTCGTCAGGCCAGAGTCGAGCTCTCTTCGATCTCTTGCAACGTCTACATCAAAATAGGGGGAGTTTCTGAATGATTCCGCTAAACTTTGGGCAGGAGGGGCTGTATCTTCCATCACGAGACCAATTTTCAAATGGTTGAGATCTAACGACACTCCATAACCATATAAAAACATGAGAAGAAATGGGAGGAATACACTGATAAGAAGGGAGCTTGGATCTCTAATGATCTGGAGCGTCTCTTTGATGAGAAGGGCTTTAAATCTTCTGTTGATCATACTCCTCCACCAGTTTAATAAAGGCCTCTTCTAATGTTTGAGCTCCCCCTTTTTTCTTGATCCCGTTCGGCGTCTCCATTGCAATCACCTCGCCGTGATAAATAAGGGCAATCCGATCACAATATTCTGCTTCATCCATAAAGTGGGTCGTGATCAATATCGTAACCCCTTTTTCAACAAGACCATTGATGTGGTTCCAAAATTCTCGTCTCGTTCTTGGATCCACTCCTGATGTAGGTTCATCGAGAAACAAGATCCTCGGATGGTGCATATTCGAACAGGCAAGAGCTAGGCGTTGTTTGAATCCAAGTGGCAGTGTATCAGCAGTCATATGAAGAAAAGGTTTAAGATCAAAGATCTCTACCATCTCTTCTACCGCCTCTTTTTGTAAGCTACCCTTCAAATGGTAAATCCCTGAGAAAAATTCTAGGTTTTGCAAAACGCTGAGCTGTCCATAAAGGGAAAACTTTTGTGCCATATAGCCGATTTGACTTCTGGCCTTTGAGGAGGCTTTTTGTAGATCGAGTCCATTTACAAAAGCCTTACCACTCGTCGGTTTCAATAGACCACAGAGCATTTTAAAAGTAGTCGATTTCCCAGCACCATTTGGCCCCAATAAGCCAAATACTTCCCCTTTTTTCACTTGAAATGAGACGTGGTTGACTGCTGTAAAAGAACCAAACACCTTTGTAACATCTTGTACTTCAATAACATGATCTCTTACACCTTCTATAAAAGGGATCTCTTTGGCTAAGACCGATTCACCACTTGGGCCTCCTCCTAAAAGATCGATAAAAGCATCTTCAAAGCGGCTCTTTTCAGGGATCATACCCGGAATAGGAGTTTTAGCAACAAGACGGATCTCTTCTCCTTGAATGAGTGCATCAACTGTATTTTTCTCTTTTAAAACTTCGAGTAACCTCTTCCGATCCCCAGGGATTTTGTAGACTCTCCCCTCAACTCTTTGTTGGAGCCCTTCTGGTTTACCGTTATAGAGAAGCTTTCCTTCGTTAAATAATAGAACGTTATGACACTTCTCTGCTTCGTCGAGATACGCTGTACTCCAAACAACAGTAATACCTTGATCCAAAAGATTATAAGTCATTTTCCAAAGTTCTCTTCGAGAGATAGGATCAACACCCACACTTGGCTCATCTAATAAAAGAAGCTTCGGAGTTTTAACGAGAGCGCATGCGAGTCCAAGCTTTTGCTTCATTCCTCCTGAGAGGTTTTTAGCAAGCCTTTTGGTAAAAGGTTTTAATCCTGTAAAATCGAGTAGTGAATCGAACGATTTATCCGCCCCTTTTAAATCGGCGTAGAGCTCTAAATTTTGGAGAACGCTGAGGTCTTCGTAGAGGCCAAATTTTTGTGGCATGTACCCGATCAACGGGTGGATTTTTTCTGCATCTTGAACGGTATTTAAACCTCCGATTTCGATCTTTCCACTCGTTGGAATTAGCAGAGTGGCCAAAAGGCGGAGAAATGTCGTTTTTCCAGCGCCATCAGGACCTACAACACCAATCATTTGCCCAGGAGAAAACTCTGCATGGACATCTTCCAAAGCGGCAGGGCCTTCTTTAGAAAACATCTTCGTGAGATGTTCAATTTTGACTATCATCTACTTGCTTCAATAATTCTACTGTCACGGGCATCCCTTGAATGAGGTGTTCATCAGGATCGTCGATGTATACTCGAAGGCGATAGACCAGATCGGTGCGAAGAGAAGTCGTTTGAACAGTTTTGGGAGTAAATTCTGCCATGGGAGAAATAAATCCCACAGTACCTTGATATGTTTTACCAAGGGAGCGATCAGTTCTCACTCGAGCTTTCATTCCATAATAGACATCCCCTAAATGGGGCTCATCGACAAAAGCTCTAACCCAAATAGGATTAGTAACTGATAAGGCATATACAGGATCGGTCGGATTGACAACAGTTCCAGGTTCTCTGATCCGACTGAGAATAATCCCATCAGAAGGAGCCCTCGCCTCAATATAGGAAAGCTCATCTTGTGCAATCAAAAGCTCTCCCTCTGCATGAATCAGGTTCGCAATCAACTGATCCCGCTTCGCTTTGGCGTTATCACAATCTTCTTGTGATACGGCAAGCTCCCCAACTAAGGCAAGCCGTCTTTCATATTGCCGCTCTGCATTCTCTAAATCGACCGCCAAGGCTTCTACATTCGATAGTGCTTTCGTTACCTCTTCCAAATAGGGACTCTGATCCAATAGAGCCATTAAGTCCCCCACCTTCACCACATCCCCTTCTTGGAAAAACAGCTGGTCGACCTGTCCTCCTACTCGAAATCCAATCTCTACCTGCCTCACATCGACGTTGCCATACAAAGTCAAAACATTCGAATCTTCACCTTTATGGAAATGATGGTATAGCAACGCTCCACCACCAACGGCCAAAAAGAGAGCAACGGGAAGGACTATTTTTCGACGGTTCATGAGCCCTTCCTATTTCATCTTATAAAAAAAATCAACCCCCTTCTCATTTTCCCAGGTAGAAAGAAAGGATGGTGGTGTTAAAATTGAATAGCCTTATGTTCGGGGGCATAGCCTGAATCGGGGAAATATTTTTCTATGAATTCTCTCAAGGTTAGGGATTCGTCGAAGAAGGGATGGGGACCGAGGAGCTCGGTCGCGGTCCTAGCTAGGCTGGATCGGAAAATCTTGTGGATGGTGCCATCGAGGGTCTGGATCTCTCGGTTTCTTCCTTCAGTATAGACATGGAAATGGTAGCGCACATGGCAGATATTCAAAAAGTCTTCTGAAGTGCCTTCTCCAGCAAGCCTTTTGCCAGGAAAATAGGTGTCCCAAAAGGTCTTTTTCTCGTCGAGAACTTCTTTTAAAGAAAATGGGAGGGCCTCATCGAGCCGTTCATAAAACCTCACTTTCTTTTTGATCATCTCGAGATGGGAATGATTTTCATCTTCTAATGGTCTCGGTTCTTGAAACCAGGAGGTAAAGAGGATTGTTTTGACCATGGTATTATGGTCATCGAAGGCCATTAAGAGGTCAGATAAATAGTGGTATCTCCCTCTGGTTAATTTTGTATCTCTATCGTGGACGATGTGTCCATATTGCTTAAGCACATAATCAATTTGCTCTGGTTTGAGAAGTTTTGTCCTAGAGGCCCAGTACCCATCTTTGCGGAAGAGTTCTCGATGAGCAACTTGTTTGATATGTTGAAGAAGTAATTGGGACTCATTTTCTGAAATGCCATCTCTGACAATTCCTAAAGAAATAACTTTATCCACGAGTGCGCTGTAAGCGACCTCTTCTACTTTATTGTGGAGCTCATAAATTTCTTGGGCACCGGCAAACTCAGGTAAGGTAAAAAGAGAGGTCACGTAGTCCCGAAGTGTAGAAAAGCCAAGCATGAGTACCTTAAAAAGAGAATTTCTGGGTTGAAGACGATATATTCTATCGATAAAGTCGCTTAAAAAGATATAGTACAGTTACGTAATCCCCATCTGGAGCAGTTAAGCAAAGCTTGTCATGACGTTTCTATCTCGCCCATCTGACAATACTCAAATCGGAAGCTCCATGTTGGGACTCCTTTTTGGGGTGCTGGCCTGCCTACTTTGGGGAACGAGCTATGTTGTCCCTCTTCTTCTCTCTTCCTTTTCCCCAGATGAAATCCTCTTAGGAAGATACCTTGCCTTTGGGGTAGTGGCGCTCGTGCTACGCTCTCGATCAGGGGCTCTACCGAATATCAAGACGGTTTTTTTATTGGCGTTACTTGGCTACCTTTGTTATGACTTTCTCGACATCCTGAATATCAGGATCCACACACCTGAAACTGTGGCTCTTCTTTATGGAACTATGCTCCTCTTGACCCCATTGGTCATGAATTTCCTCTCAAAAAAAGAGCTTCCCTCCCCGGAAGAAACTCTGCAGGTCCTATTTTTCTTGGTGGGGCTCATCTTTTTAGAATGGGGTGAATGGAGCGGCCTCGACCATTCGATGATCGGCTGTGTAATCACGCTCGCGCAAGGGGGACTCTGGGCCTTTTACACAAGAGCTTTTTCTCAGTACGAAGTCACTCAAACGCGCTCCGTCATCATCTGGGTGGGGATTTTCTGCTTTTTCTTAAGTCTCGGGGGTTGGGGATACCACCTTCAATTTAAGCCTGAATTCTTCTCTTCCCATTCTATCAGCGACTGGGTAAAGTTTATTCTAGTGAGTCTTGTGAGTGGAATCGGCTACTGCTGGCTCGCGTCCCACCTTTGGTGTAGAGCTTCAAAAATGATCCACTACAACCTTCTCAACACTCTCCTTCTCGGAGATGTAGTTGCGGGGCGTCTCTATGGCTGTTTGACGACAGAAATTCTCCTCTCTCCCATCCACTGGGTTGGAATGTTTACTGTCTTAACAGCGGGACTTCCTTGGAAAAAAATTCTGTTCAAATTGTCTAGATTATACTAATAGTGGGGCATGCGCTCGACTGCACTTTTTATACTGCTTTTTTTGGTGGTTTCCTCCTGCTCATTGTTTCACTACAAAAACAATGAAAACATTCTCCCAACGCCTGCTGTAGCTCATCAAACAGAGACCCCGTTTAGATTCGGATCGTGGCCGAAAGAGGCCTGGTGGGAAGTGTTCCAATCAGATCCCCTTTCTCAGCTGATAGCCAAAGGGCTACAAAACAACCCATCGATTAGACTCGCAGAGGAGAGAATCGAGCAGGCAAAGCAAATTGCTTTGCAAAAGCGCTCTTTCCTTTTTCCTTGGCTCTCTATGGATTTCAATGAAAACTGGATCCATCTGAGTAAAAATGGTCTTTTGAGAGCGTTGAATCCCCAGCTACCGATCACTGCAAATCTTCTCGATATTGGCCTCAGCCTCGACTATACATTTGACTTTTGGCGTCAATATAGAAACCTCTTTGAAGCGGCTCTTGGGGAAACCTATTCAAAAGAAGCTGAAGCGAAGCAGGTGGAACTTGTGATCACTACATCGATCGCAGAGAGTTATTTTTCTCTTCTCACGAATATGCAACGAAAGCGGCTCTACGAAAGGCTTTTGACCATCCGATCTGACCTATCCAATCTTGAAAATCTACTCAAGGTCAGCGCACTGAACTCCAACTTGCCTGTCTATCTGGCCAACGAGGCTGTGGAAGAGGCGAGAAAGGCAGTGTTCGCTATCGATGAGGAAATCGCGATCAATCAACACATGATCAATGCTCTCATTGGTCAAGGACCCGACTACGATCCCATTCCCTACACCTATCTTCCTGAAGCTCCGATCCACATCGATATTCCTGAAGAAATCTCTCTCGATCTTCTTGCGAGAAGACCTGACTTGACAGCAGCGATCTGGAGGGTTGAAGCAGTCTCCCATCTCGTTGGAGCAAGTGTGGCTAATTTCTTTCCCAACATCAATATTCGGGGAATTTTAGGATTTGAATCGTTTCACACCTACAACCTTTTCAATGAATCGAGTTTGGTTGCCAATCTCCTTCCTGCATTTCACCTTCCCATTTTTACTGCAGGAAATATTCGAGCAGGTGTCAATGAAAAGAAGGCTGAGTTTGAGCAGGCAGTCTTTCACTACAACAAACTCCTTCTCGACGCTGTGAAAGAGGTTTCAAACAATTTAATCATTGTCGATACCTTCTACAAAAAGAAAGAGAGTCAAAAGATGATAGTGGATAACGCTCTCTTTCGTTTCGAGCTCAAAAATCTTAGGATGCAGTCAGGATTGGACAACGTTTTGGAAGTATATCAAGAGGAGATCCAATGGATCGGAAAAAGGCTCGAAGATCTCGACCTCTTGTATGGACAATATTTTTCTGTTATTGAATTGATCAAAAGTTTAGGTGGAGGATACATCAGCCATGAAAAATAAGAAAATTGCTCTCTATTTTTGGACGCCGTTTCTCCTCTTAGCTCTGATAGCAGGGATCTCTTGGCTTACATACTTTCGGTTCCACAAGTTTACAACAGATGCTTACGTGATGGGAAATCAGGTCGTATTGACTCCCCTACACGATGGTTTTGTCACACACATCTACTCTGATGACACCTTCTTCGTCAAAAAAGGGGATATTCTCGTCCAGCTCGACGAATCTGACGCTAATCTCGCTTTTGACCAAGCAAAAGAGCACCTCGCGAACACAGTACGCAGCATCTGCCAGATGTATCATCAGCTGTTTGCCTATCGTTCAGAGATTGAAGTCAAACGAGCAGAGTACGTTGTGGCTTGTCAAGATATGCAACATAGAGATGACGTCATCTCCCAAGGGGGTGTATCGCTCGAAAACTATGAACATGCACAAGCAGCTCTCAAGGCAAGTTACTTCTCTATGCAGCAGATCAAGAGTCTCTATCAAAAAGAAAAGGCCTTTTTGCAGGGTGTGTCTATCCGCAATCATCCGATGGTTGTGAAGGCCATTGATGAATTTGTCGACACCTGGCTCTATCTCTACCGCTGTAAGATCTATGCCCCTGTCGATGGTCTTGTAGCGCAAAGGAAAATTCAGGTGGGAATGCATGTGAGAGAGGGAGAGCCTCTCCTCGCCATCATCCCTCTCGATCAGATCTGGGTCAATGCTAACTACAAAGAGACTCAGATGGCAAAAATGGCTGTAGGTCAAAGCGTCAACCTATTTGCAGATTACTACGGACCTCAAGTCACTTTTCATGGAAAGATTGTTGGCCTGCCAGGTGGAGCTGGTAATGCCTTTTCGATCCTCCCCCCTCAAAACCTCTCTGGTAACTGGATTAAAATTGTCCAAAGACTTCCAGTCCGCATCGAACTCGATCCAAAAGAGCTTGAGAAGCATCCTTTAAGAATTGGACTCACGATGACTGCAAATACAAATATCAGAGCACCAAAAAATAACATTCCTCCTCCATCGCCTCAGTATGACACTCCGATTTTTGAAAAAGAAGAGACGGGGAGCATCGATTTTGCTAATGAGATTTTTCTTGCCAATCTCGATCCACAGCTCTCATTCTATGCAAATACTCCTCTGATTTTAGATGATGTGACAGATAATGAATAATAAGATCTCCCCATTGCTCTTTGGGTCGAGCTTCATGATCATCTTCTTCATGTTGTTCAACTTCACTATCACAAGCATGGCGGCCCTGTACATCATTGATGATCTCGGATCGAGCAGTGTGACATCAGCTTATGGCGTCACATTTTATGGTGCAGGAAATGCTATTACGAGCCCTCTAGCTCTTTATCTCAGAAGGAGACTTGGCTTTAAACATAGCATTCTGATCTTTACAGCTATTTTTGCCATCATCACATTTTTGATTGGACTTGCAGGCAACTATCCTCTCTTTCTGACGCTCCGCTTTCTTCAAGGGATCTCTTGTGGTCCTATCCTCAGCATCATCGGGAATATGTTTATTTTGATGGGGACTGAAGAGCAAAAAAACCATTTTCTCCAAGGAATGCTACTCATCTTTCTCACAGCAGCTGTAGTAGGAGCAGCTATTGGGGGAATCATTGCTTATGAATTCACCTGGAGGATTATCTTCTACCTCGATAGCTACTTCATCGTCGCTTGTTTTATCCTTCTCTATAAAAGCTTTAAAGGAGTTGACGAATGTAAAGAACCAGCTCAACTTGACTGGATCGGATATACCTTTTTTTGTATCGGCGTTGTCTCTCTTGTAACGTTTTTAAGCTTAGGACAGCAGCTTGATTGGTTTAGATCTACCTGGATGATTCATAGCTTTCTGACAGCGGTTCTTTGCACTGGCTACTTTATTGTCCGCTCTTGTTATCACCCTTATCCCCTCCTAGACTTTACCCTCTGGAAGAACTTCTCTTTTTCTTTTGCGATGATCAATATGTTCTTCCTCTTTTCCTCCTATTTTGGGATCGTCATCATCCTCTCTGTATGGCTTAAACTTGATGTGAGCTATACACCCGAGTGGATTGCGATAGCTCTATTGACGATGGGTGTTGGCGCCTTGTTCTTTCTCCATTGGATCTGGAAAAAGAACCTACAAAAAAGTCTTCTTCTCCTTGCGGGTGGAATCTTATTGACCTCCTTCTCTTGCTTCTACTCTCAACGATTTGATGTCTTCATTGATTTTAAACGGATTGCCATCGCCAGGATGCTCGCAGGATTTGGATATGTGATGTTCCTCCCCCCTCTTCTCTACATGCTCCTCCATTCCCATGACTTGGACAAAAGACTCCCCCTTCTCACCTTCTTCCAACTTGCTAGAGTCCTTTCAAGCACTATTGGAGCAGCCATCTATCCGATTGTTTGGCAACGAAGAGAAGCTTTTTACCACGATCGGCTCGGGGAAGAATTGACCAGGTTTTCACAACTAACTGTTGAATATTTTCAAAGGCTTATCCCTTTTCAACTCTCTGACCAAGAGATGGTAGCGACGATTGCGCTTGCACTCGATAAACAATCGAGATGTTTAGCCCTCGACGACTGTCTCTATTTTATGGGGTGGTTGACGCTGGCTCTTCTGATAGCCCTTATTATCTTCAGACGATCTTGTGTCTCGGATTATGCCTAAATGTTTTATAGGCATAAAATAAAAATACAGGGGAAATCATGACGAGGTTGCCAACAAAAATCATGATCGCATAACGAAGCTTAGAATCGATTTCAATCGTGCTTGGGACGAAATAACCGACAATGATAGTCAATACACAGCCGATCAGGCCGAGCACTACTGTAAGCCACATTCCAACGTTCCCTCCCGGGATCTTAAACGCCTTAGGCCTATCTAAGAAACGGTAGTGGAGCCTTAAAATCGAAAGAAACATCAAGATGTACATCTTCATGTAAAGGCCTGTGCTTAGAGCCGTTAAAAACCAATAGAACATATTGATGCTAGGCACTAAGAAAAGAACTGAACAAAGAAAGCTTACAATTACCGCCTGCATGAGCAAGATATTGTGGGCCACCCCGAAACGATTCTTTTTGGTAAAGAACGGGGGTAAAAATCCAAATTCTGCCGCATGTAACAACCCTTTTGCCGGGGAAATCAACCAGTTGACCATGCTGCCAATACTTCCAATGACGATGAGACAGGCAATGATTGGCGTACACCAGCTCATTTTAAACGCAGTAAAGAAGTCTGAGAAGACCTGGAGCACCCCTGCGATCAAGTTGATCTCATGGGTCGGCATCACAATCGCAATGGCAAGTGAGCCAAAAAGCATCGAAAACAAAATGAACGAGCTCGCAAGAAGAACCGCTCTCGGGAAGTTTCTCTGAGGTTCATCGATGTCATTCACATGAACACCACAAAGCTCCATCCCTAAAAATGAGGCCATAATCGAAACGAGTGAAACCCAAGTAGCTGAATGCGCCCAGTGGGGAAGGATATCATTAAATCCAAAACCAATTTGTATAGGATGGCCGCTCAAAACCCAGATGCCCCCTAGAATAATCAACAATAGAAGAGGGAAAATCGTACCGATCATCCCGAAGATCTCATTCACTTTCACCGAAGTGCGGATGCCAAACAAATTGACAAAGGTCATGATCCAAAACATAGCGAGCACTAAGCTAATCACATACTTAGGAGAAGAGATGAGTTCTGGATTGACTAAGTAGGCAATACTCCCTGCAATGAATGACAAAATGGTGGGATACCAACAAACAGTATTGATCCACTGCAGCCAGATCCCAAGCATTGCAGTCTTTCCCCCAAAAGCACGGTTGATCCAATAATAGATCCCCCCCTTTCCTGGAAAAATGGCTGATAACTCCGCTGCGACCAAGGCAGTGGGGACAAGGAAAATAATTGCCCCAAAAATGAAGAAAAAAAGTAGCGAGCTTCCGAAAAGTGCAGAGGAGGGCAAATTGCGGATACTATCCACAGATGCGACGATCAGAACGATGAGTGAAGCAAGAGAAATTTTTTTATGCATGAAGTGTTTATACCATTTCTGTTAATATAGTTCCATGATGAAATATGCCTTAGACTTTTCCATTCAGGACTGGAAAAATTGGTGTAAAAGCCACGAATTCCCCCCCTTTATTGCTGACCAAATTTATGGTTGGATCTTTACAAAAAACCTTTTAGATCCCAAAGAATTTTCGAATATTTCTCAAAAAATTCGAGATCACCTAGTTCAAGAATTTTCTTGGCATCTTCCTGAAATCGACTCCCACCTCATCTCAAAAGATGGCTCAGAAAAGTATTTGTTAAAAACGAAGGAAGGGCTTCTCTTCGAGATGGTCCTCATGTTCTACGACGACCGCTCAACCCTATGCATCAGCAGTCAAGTGGGATGTAAAATGGGATGCACCTTCTGTCAGACAGGAAAGCTTGGATTCAAACGAAACCTCACCTCTGGAGAGATCCTATCGCAGATTCTCCTCGCCAATCAAAAACAGAAAGTGACTAACATTGTATTCATGGGAATGGGTGAACCTCTCGACAACTATGACGAAGTGGTCAAAGCCTCCTCGATCATGATCGATAAAAAAGCACTCGCCCTCTCCTCTTCAAAAGTAACGATTTCTACATCAGGCCTTGCACCAATGATCGAAAAGCTCGGGAAAGAACTCCCTTTGCGCCTGGCGATCTCCCTTCACTCGGCTGACGATGAGAAGCGGAGCAAAATGATGCCGATCAACAGAAAATACAACCTCGAAACCCTGAAAAATGTCCTTCTCAAGTATCCAGCAAACCCTCGCTATGGCATTACCTTCGAATATGTCATGATCCGTGGAGTGAATGACAGCTTAGAAGATGCAAAAAAACTCGTTCACTTCCTCCATGGAATTAAGGGCAAAGTCAACCTCATTCCGATGAACCATTTCCCAGGAGTGGAGATGCACGCCTCTGTTAAAGAGAGGATCGATCAATTCCAAGCCTATCTAGCTAACCGTTCCATCCCAGCGCCCGTGCGCTATAGCAAAAGCCAAGACATCAGCGGTGGCTGTGGCCAGCTCGCGGCAAAACGGGAAGGGGAAATCAACGTCGACCCGCGCATTTTACGAAGAGAGCGAAGCCAATCATGCAGCTAACCCGAGGAATTTACGCTGCGACTTTAACACCTATCCATACCGATCTCACTGTTGATCACGAAGTGCTCCTCAAACATTGTAAAACTCTTCTCAATGCAGGAATGAAAGGGCTAGTCCTATTCGGTACTACAGGAGAAGGCTCCTCTTTCAATAACAAAGAGAAGATGGATGTGATCTCCTATTTAATTAAACAAGGGATCTCTCCGAATCACATCCTGACAGCTAATGGCAGCAGCTCCATTATGGATACAGTTGAGCTCGCCCGATTTGCTATCCGATCTGGACTCAAAGCCTTTTTGATCAGCCCACCCAGTTTCTATAAAAAGGTCTCTAACGAAGGGGTCATTGCCTATTATCGTGAAATCATCGAAAGGATCGACACACCAAGCTTCCCCATCCTCCTCTATCACATCCCCCAATGTACTGGCGTTCCTCTCAATCTCGAAATCGTTCAAACTCTCCAGAAAAGTTTTCCCACAAATATCATTGGTTTGAAAGAAAGTGAAGGGAATGCCACTTTTACAAGAGAGCTTCTAAACGCCCTCCCCTCCTTTCAGATCTTTGTCGGAGAAGCTTCCCACCTTCAAGAAAAAGGGATCGCAGGCTCAATCTCAGGCCTTGCAAGCGTCTACCCCGAGATCCTCATCTCCCTATTTCATCAAAATACTCCCGAAATGCACAAGCGGCTCGCTGAAGTCACAGCTCCCCTCTCCCGCTTCCACTTCATTCCCACCTTCAAGGCACTCATGGAAAAAAGGGAAGGCGCCATCTGGGCAAACCTCCGCCCACCTCTCTGCCCTTTGAGCCCTCAGGATAAAGCGATCCTCAAACAATAATTTTATCCCTTGTTTTCTAGTCACATTATTGATAAAATTTTTGCAAAATTTATTAATAAGGAGAATAAAATGGCTGTTAATAACGATTATAATATCAGAATGATTACTGAGGCTTTTAATGTTTTGACACGTGATGGCGCAATTGATGTATATGCTTTGAGAGACCAAACGCGTGTAAAATTAGATTTAATTAATATAGATTGCGAAGATAATAAAGTCATTATTGATAACAGAACACGTGAGCTCATGCTCCGCGATGTCGCGAGAAAAGCTCAAGAAACTGCCGATTACTATTTTTTTAGTACTACAGGAGAGCGTTGTTTGGTTTCTAGGAGAACCATCAAGGAATTTCAGGAATTAGTGGATATAAACTTTCCCCAGAATGTCATTTATGGGTCATTATCTGTCATAGATCGGGAAACAGAAGTTGAGCTTATATCAGTTGAAGACTACTCTTTCATGAAAAAAACGATCGCAGACTTTAATGGGGTAAAATCGGCATCTCCCCATCACCACCTTAGCACTAGATATTCCATTCTTACGATATACAAATTCCCTATGTCGGCAACAGTCTAATCTATACTGGCCTTTTCTAAAAGGTGAGTCACCTCACTTTGAATGAAAGGGCCATACCCCTCTCCCCCAAATGATAGATAGGACTCCATGGTCTTCGCTCGGTAAGATTCTGGCAGGATGATATAACCATGGGCATCGTTTACAAGGCCTAAGATGGAAAGATGATTGTAGCCGATCTCTTTTGCAACTTGTTGAAAATTTTTATCGTAATTGGTGCTGAGCTCTCCTGGGATGGTCACAAAAGCATGCTTGTCATCAAACACTACTAAATTGAGCTCTGTGTGATATTCCCGAATCGGAAGTGCCACGCCGTAGGGGGTCGGCTTCGGTTCAAAAGAATAAGGGAGATGTTCTGTTTTGATCTTGAGGTGATCTTTTGTTTCAATCTCTTGCCAAAGGCTCGCCACTCGATGTGCTAAGATCTCACCAATTCTCTCTGCTTCTTCAAAAGTAGATCCCTGATTCGATGGGATGATATCCCCTTGAGCGCCGTTGAAATAGATGGACTTTACCCCGATCTCTTTTGCAATTGACTCTCTTGCATATCCAACAAAGTCCGCTGAAAAAAGGCGGTTCTTTCCGTTCAATACGGTAGGATGGAGTGGATAGTTAAAAAGAAGCGCCAGTGGCTCATCGTCAACTGTCGTAGCTTTGATTAAGGTGATCGTTTGCTCTGGGATGATTCCCACTGGCAACATCCCTCGATACTTGCTAATCCCTTCAACACTTCCATATCCAAACCCAATCTTTGCTGAAGTCGCCCCTTCAATGGAGCGGAGAATCGCTTTTGCTGTTTGATCGACATAGTAAGCTGTGATAACGGGATCATACTTTCCTGCGAGCATCTCCCCTATCATCGGAATGTTCAAGAAGGCGCCCCCTCCCGAATGGGTATGAGAAGAGCCTATATACACCTCTACATCTGCAACCTTTCTAACTTTCTCTCGAATTGCTAGCGCCATATCGTGGGTAAATCCAAGGTGGTCGACGCTACAAAAGGCGAGCCTTTTTTCCCCATCATCGATGAACAAAGAAACTGCGAGCAGTGGATCGTGAACTCCTTCCATCCCATCCCCTTTCCGATCTGCATAACCTGCAGAAGGTGTTCCAACGGGGGGTGTGATCTCTTCTTGAAACACGCCAACGCGAAGTGATGCAGAGAGAGGAAGTGCACATAAGAGTGTAAGGTATAAATATTTCATGGCTCGAGATTATACAGAAAAAAGGATTTCTAACATATGTTTGATTTCTTTTTCTCTGGGATGTGGATCCATCGAAAACCCGAGGAAATAGAAGCGGTGATCAGGTTTTTGATAGAACTCCTTGAGTTCACGAATATCGAGAAGTCCCTGATCGAGCACACTGGCAAGTGTTGTAGGAGTTTGAAAGAGATATTGAATCTTCGCTGTGAGATTTTCAAAGTCCACATTGAGCTCTTTTAATTCTGAACGATTTATTTTTCTCAACCCTTTCCACTCTTCTGTCAACTCCTTAAATGAGTGTGTTTCTAAAAACGAAACAAGTGGCTCCATCCTGAGTTCTTCATGAAGTGAGAGTTTTACTCCATGTCTCATTCCATAGTTGAAAGTCAATACACTCTTCGGTTCAATATCTTCTAAAGCTAAAAAGACAATCCTTAGCGGCAATCCTCCAACACCATAGAGATAGCAAGGAGCTAAATTAGGGAAACTATCATCGATCAGCCCTCCCCAGTTGCGGTAATACAAAGCATCAATGGGACCAAAGCGATAAGGAGATCGATGAGGGGGATTCCACTCCCCTAAATATTCAACAACAATACTCCCTTTCTGAATCAACTCTTTAGTGTGAAGTGTGTGCCCTGTCCTACTTGGCTCCATATAAAGCTCTGGAGGGGCGTTTAAATACCTCTCATACCGTTCAAGCAGAAACTCATGCCAATCCCGATCATCTTCTGATGGAAAAAAGGTGAGGTTTGGATCGACTACCTTCATCTCATGAATCCAATGCGCTCCCGTTTTTTTATGGAAGCTTTCGACAGATTCGCAAAATAAGCTCTCTTGCAAATTCCCTCCTTCTCTCATCTCCCTCGGCGATTTGATCAAAAATTTTCTCGATGTAAGGATCTTCTCGATTCATCCTTGAAGATTCATATTCAAAATGGACCCCACTGAGCAGAGCATGTCCGCATCCAACTTGGTACAAAACGATAGCAGGCTCACCATTATCGTAATAGGCGATGACATTTTTCTGGTCTGCATCGATGAAAGAGCCTCCCCCGTTGTAGTAGGCAGTGTAGAGCTCCCCCTCTTGAGTTTTGATCGTGGCAGCCCGGGCTCCTTCTCTGATAAAGTAGTTATAAGGAGCGAGCGTCGGTCCTTTGACAACTCCTTGGAAAAATGCTAGCTCTCTTTTCCCTAATACTTCAATCTCTGTCCCTCTTGCAAAGTCGACATAGGCGCCTCCATAATAGCTACCGCCACAAATGCCGAGAAACCCTCCCCCACTTTCAACAAACTCTCGAATCCTCTGATTTCCCTTTCCATTTAAGGCTTTGCAATAGAAGCGATCCGCTCCTCCGGGGAACACGAGAAGAGAGGCTCTCTGATCCCAATCACTATTGATGATCTCTTTTGGACCGATTGTTTTGACGGGCATATCTGAGAGGAGTTTTAATGTGTACAGCGTCTCTTCTAAACTTTCAGGAAACACCCCGGCATCGTTATAAACATAGATATTAAACAGAGGAGACTCCCGCGATGAATCCTGTCGTCCAGGCGTTTTGGAAATTAAAACCACCCGTCACACCGTCGATGTTGAGGACTTCCCCTGCAAAATAGAGGCCGGGACGGATCTTACTCTCCATTGTTTTAAAGTGGACCTCTTTTAGATCGATGCCACCCGCTGTCACAAATTCCTCTTTATGGGTTGTCTTCCCCTCCATTCGATATGTGTCTTGGTGGAGCCTTTCTGAAAGGGCTTGAAGCTCTCTATCTGGGACATCTTTCCAGGCTTTTTCTAAAGAAAAATGTTTCCAAAAGCTTTTCGGAAAGTGAAACGGATTTTCTGTAGACATGTTTTTTTTCGGGTTGAGCCTTTTATATTCTAAAAGGATTGGGTAAGTCTTTTCTTTTGGGTACCA
>CAZZMO010000018.1:0-30570 GCA_964655475.1 uncultured bacterium | reverse complement strand
GAAAAGTCTAGTGATATCAATACTAAAAGTCTATTTCAAATATTTTTTACACATCTTGTTGAAAAATCAAGTTCTTGTTATTTTGGTTGCCTAACATGACAAGCAGAGGATTTTTGCATGCAAGCACAACAGGAAGTCACCATTAAGGATTTACTCGAAGCTGGAGCCCACTTTGGACATCAGAAGCAGCGCTGGAATCCGAAAATGAAGCGTTACATTTTCGAAGAAAGAAACGGTATTTACATTATTGATTTAGCAAAAACAATGCACCAGATTCGCAAAGCGAAGGAAGTTGTGCAGTCAGTTGTAGCTAAAAAACAGAGCATTTTGTTCGTTGGAACAAAAAAACAGGCAAGAGACGTGGTAGAAGAGTGTGCTGATGTTGCTGGGGAATTTTGCGTTTCTCACCGCTGGCTCGGTGGAATGCTCACGAACCTCTCAACGATCCGTCAGTCAGTCAAGAAACTCGACCAGATCGAAAAAAGACTTGCAGCAGGTGGCGAAGGTCTCACTAAGAAAGAAATGTCACAGTTTGCAAAAGAGCAAGAAAAACTCGAGAAGAACTTGGCAGGGATCCGCGGCATGCGCAAATTGCCAGGCCTCGTTGTTGTGGTAGATCCAAGCAAAGAGCACATTGCAGTAGCAGAAGCGAGAAAGCTTGGCATCCCAGTTATGGCGATTGTCGATACCAACTGCGATCCTGATCTCGTTGATTACGTTATTGCTGCAAACGACGATGCTCTAAAGAGCAACAAGATCATTTTAATGTCTTTGATCAACGCAGCTCTTGAGAAGAAAGCAGAGCTCGGTATTTCTCTCGATCAAAAAGATAAAGAGGAAGAAGAGTCAGACAAGAAGCATAGAGCTCCAAGAAGTCCAAGAGGAAAAAGAGTAGAAAAAACTGAAGAGCAACCTGTTGACGGGGAAGTATAAACCATGGCTGTAATCGACGCAAAAACCATTAAAGAACTCCGCGAGCGCACTGGCGTGGGGATGGGGAAATGTAAAGAAGCTCTTGAGCAAACAGGTGGTGACCTTGAAAAAGCCATCGAATTTTTACGCAAAGCAGGAATGGCTTCTGCAGTTAAAAAAGAATCTAGAGAGACGAACGAAGGGAAAATCGAAGCCATTGACAGCAGCGACCGCATTGTGATCGTTGAAGCGAATGCAGAAACAGACTTCGTCGTGAAAAATGAGCGATTTGCTCTCTTCCACACAAACGTTTGTCATGAGCTTTTGCAAGCAGAAGCTTCTTCACTAGAAGACTTCCTTGCAAGAAAGTATAGCAAGAACAAAGAACAAACCATCGATGATTACCGAAAAGAGATTGTCTCTGTTTTAGGAGAGAACATCGTTGTTTCGAGAATTTTGTCGATCCAAAAGAGAGCAGGACATTCTTACAGCGTCTATTCTCACATGGGTGGCAAGATTGTAACGATGGTTGAAATTGCAGGTTCTAGTGATGAGGGAGATCTTGCGAAAGAGATCGCTCTTCACGTAGCGGCTGAATCTCCAGATTATCTCAAAGCAGAAGATGTCCCAGCAAGCGTCTTAGACACAGAAAAAGATATTGCAGCGACCCAAGTAAAGGGAAAGCCGCAAAATATCGTGGACAAGATCGTAGAAGGGAAGTTGAAAGCTTTTTACGAACAAGTTTGCCTTCTGAACCAAAAGTTCATCAAAGATCCTTCCATTAGCATTGCTGATCTCGTAGCAGCTAAAGGAAAAGAAAAAGGAAAAACACTGACTGTAACGCGATTTGTTCGCTGGCAGGTAGGTGCTTAACATGTCCAAAGCGCGGCGAGTGCTCATAAAATTGTCTGGTGAAGCTTTTGTAGCAAAAGGGCAAGAATTTGGGCTTGATCACCGCGCTTGTCAAGAGATCGCTCAGACGATCAAAGAAATTTACGATTGTGGTGTAGAGATAGGGCTTGTCGTTGGTGCAGGCAATATCTTTCGTGGTCAACTCGCAGAAGCGTTCGGATTTGAACGTACAGCTGCGGACCATATTGGCCTTCTCGCTACAGCGATCAATGGCCTTGCACTCAGTCAAGTCATCGCTACACTCGGCTGTAAAGTACGAGTGATGAGCGCTCGAACTCTGGACGGTCTCGTCGATACCTACAACTGGATGCAAGCGAAACTCTACATGGAAAAAGGGGTCATTGTCATCTTTGTGGCTGGCACAGGAAACCCTTTCTTCACGACAGACACTGCTGCAGCGCTCAGAGCGACAGAAATGCAATGTGATGAACTCATTAAAGGGACCAAGGTAGATGGCATTTATAGTGCCGATCCTATGACCCATAAAGATGCGGTCCGCTACGAAAACTTGAGCTTTGGCCAGGCCCTTAGCGATAATTTAAAAGTGATGGATGGCGCAGCGATTGCTCTTTGTCGTGATAATCACATTCCAATCCGTGTCGTCAATTTATTCAATCGAAAAGCTATGATAGATGCTGCCGTCTATGGACGGGGCGGAACTTTGGTTAATTAGAGGAGAGGGGAAATGTCAAATCGTATTGTAGAAGATACCAAAAAGCGGATGAAAGAGGCCATTGAGCACCTCAAAAAAGATTATCGCAACCTGAGATCAGGACGCGTTAATCCAGGAATACTTGATGATGTTCTTGTAGAGATGTACGGCTCACAGATGCAATTAAAAGCTCTTGGCAACGTTTCTGTGCAAGATCGACAATTAATTGTTAGCCCATTTGATCGCTCATCGCTCCATGCGATCGCAAAGAGTATTGAACATTCACCCCTTCGCCTACAGGCGACAGTTGATGGAAATCACGTTAGAGTGCCGATTCCACCCATGACTGAAGAGGTGAGAAAAGATGTTGCGAAGCAGGCAAAAAAGAAGTGTGAAGACTCAAAAGTAGTCATTCGGCAAATTCGTAGAGAGTGCAACGATCTCATTCGTGATCAGAAAACAGCAGGCACCTTGCCAGAAGATGCTATGAAGAAAATGGAAAAGCAGATACAAGAGCTAACAGATGAACATTGCAAGCTTTTGGATGATATTTACAAAGAAAAAGAAAAAGAGATCATGACAGTATAGACGGAAATTCCCTCTTCCGATAAAATACTGCGTATCGTTTGTGTTGAGTATACACTCAGCACATTAAAACGGCCCGTTCGTCTAGCCAGGTCTAGGACACAAGATTTTCATTCTTGCAACAGGGGTTCGAATCCCCTACGGGTCATTTGTATTAGGTCGGGATCCCGTAGCTCAGCTGGTAGAGCACATCCCTTTTAAGGATGGGGTCGATGGTTCGAATCCATCCGGGATCACATTTCAAGTTAGAAAAATCTCCCTCTACTTCCAAAGAGAAAATTTTCTCGTAAGTTCTGATACCTTGTCCCAAGGGCCAAAGAGAACAATCCCATAGTAAATGAGATCAGAAGCAGGAGTTTCTTTCGTCTTTTCAATCTGCTCGAGGTAGGTTCCAATCGTCATCGTGTCGGTGAAATCGACAAAGGCAATGCCTGCCACTTGAGCTGCTTCTCGAAGAGCTTTGATTTTATTCGAATTTGCCTTCAAGATCATGAAAGGCATTTCAGAAATGTTCGGATGACTCCCTCCATCCTTATCGAGGTAATTGGTGAGGCGGAGGGGCTCTTTCCCAATGTGAGAGCCGAAGCCAATGCACATGTGTGCAAGGGCATTCATGATGACCCCCGGCTCAATTTTTTCATTCATCACAGCGACTAATTTATTTTCAAACATAAGATCTCCTAAAATTTAAAGCGGGAAAAACTCTTTTTCCAGTTGTTTTCTACTGAGGTGAGAGCGAGGGGAAGGTCTCTTTTTTGAAGAGCTTCGATGATCGCTTTGTGCTCTTCGTAGGAAAGTTCCCCATTTTTGATTTTGTCAAAGTAGTAAAGATCGAGCCGCTTGAGCTTTTGCTTTACTTCAGTGATGATCTTTTCGAGCTCGCGGTTGCGGGCAAGCTTTACGTAGGTGGAGTGGAAGTCAAAGTCAGCTTCAAGGGCCCCGAGGCGGTTTTTTGCTTTGAGCTTTTGCAAAAAGCGCTCGTTGGCCTCGGTCATGGCGCGGATGTGAGAGTCGTTGATGGAGCCGAAGGCCTGGGTGAGGGCGAGGTCTTCGAGGGTCCAGACGATGGAGTAGAGGTGGAAGGCACTATGGAAGTCGATGGTGGTTACGAGGGTGTATCGGTTGGGTTTTGTTTCCACAAGCCCCTCATCTTCAAGACGCATTAGCGCTTCGCGAATGGGAGTGCGGCTCACGCCGAGCTGGAGGGCGAGCTCCTTGTCTTTGAGCTGTACCCCTGGGGCGAGAATGCCTTCGAGGATCCAATTTCGGATCTTTTGGTAGGCTTCCTCCCGGACAAAGGTGCGTTTAATGGGCTCTGGCATAACTCTCTCCTTTTAGTGATATGTAGTATATCACATATCACTTATTCATCTCAAGCCCCTAGAGGCCCCTGCTCTGAAAGGCCTGGGGGGCCTTTCATGAGGGCCCCTTGGGGAGAATTTCACCACTCTAGGGTTGTCTTTTTTTGCCTTCAGGCTATAATGATCCCTTAATTCCACGAGGAGCCCTCTATGGCCAAGTTGTACTTCTATTATTCGGCAATGAACGCAGGTAAAAGCACCACACTTCTCCAATCGAGCTATAACTACCGCGAAAGGGGGATGCAAACTCTTCTCTTCGCCCCCCGTTTCGACACCCGCTGCGGTGAGGCCCTCATTCACTCTCGCATTGGCCTCACTCAAGAAGCAAACCTCTTCGATGCCGACTTCGACCTCTTCACCTTTACCAAAACAGCGCTCGAAAATATGGAAAACCTCCGCTGCGTCCTCGTTGACGAAGCGCACTTTCTCACCAAAAAGCAAATTTCAGAACTCGTCGCCATCACAAAAGAGCTCTCCATCGCCGTCCTCACCTACGGCCTCCGTTCCGACTTCCTCGGCGAGCCCTTCGAGGGGAGCAAGTACCTCCTCACCTGGGCCGATGAGCTCGTGGAAATCAAAACTATCTGCCACTGTGGCAGCAAAGCAACAATGAATGTCCGTATCGACAGCCAAGGTCGTCCCGTATCGTCTGGCGAGCAAGTGCAGATCGGTGGCAACGACAGTTATGTATCAGTATGTATGAAACATTTTCGACAAATGGTAAGAGCTACAGAGGTAAGTGTATGATGAAGTGGTTAGTGTGTCTTTCAGCAGCCCTATTTTTTGCTTATGAACTTATGCAGATGCACATGATGAATGCGATCTCCGCCATGCTCATGAGAGATCTTGGCCTCAATGCAACAGAGTTTGGCCTCGTGAGTGCCACCTATCTCCTTGCCGATGTCATTTTTCTTCTCCCTGCCGGGATCATCCTCGATCGCTATTCGACAAGGAAAGTCATCCTCTCCGCCCTTTTCTTCTGCATCCTCGGCACAACAGGCTTCGGGTTTTCCCATAGCCTCTGGTTCGCTTGCGTCTGCCACTTCCTCTCTGGTATCGGCAATGCCTTCTGCTTCCTCAGTTGCATGATGCTCGTCGCACGCTGGTTCCCAAGGGATCGGCAAGCCTTTGTCGTGGGGCTCATGATCACGATCGGCATGCTCGGCGCCGTCATGGCTCAATCCCCCTTCTCTTCCCTCGCAAAAATCTTCGACTGGCGCGGCGCTCTCTTCATCGATGCCATCATAGGCCTTGGAATCTTCGCCCTCATCTACACCTTTGTGAAAGATGCCCCTGGGCAGATCGTGCGAGAAGAAACTACAACTGCCCCATTTTGGAGCCTTATCCGCCGCTCTGTCTTCAACTTACAAAACCTCTCTTGCGGTCTATACACAGGCCTCATGAACCTTCCACTCATGGTCATCAGCGCCGTGTGGGGAAGCCTTTTTCTCATTCAAGTCCACTACGTTCCAAGCGAAAGGGCTGCCTTCATCGTCAGCATGATCTGCATGGGAACAATCGTGGGCTCACCACTCGTCGGTTGGTTTTCAGATCGAGTGGGGCGGAGAGTCCCTCTCATGATCGTCGGGGCCATCACCTCCACGATGGTGATGCTCTCCATCATGTGGATTAGTCACCCGAGCGAAGCGCTCCTCACGATCCTCTTCTTCCTCCTCGGCCTCACTACAAGTACCCAAGTTCTTGGCTATCCAATGATCACAGAAAACAACCCCAAAGAGCTCACCGGAACGTCCATGGGAGTTGCAGCAGTCATCATCATGGGTCTTGCCGCCATCATCCAACCCTTATCGGGCAAGCTGATCGACTGGAACTGGGATGGCGCGATGGCAGGAGGGATCCCTTCCTATTCCCATCAAGACTTCCTAACTTCCTTTACGATTTTCCCGATTGCGTTTATCCTCTCTCTATTGATTTCGTTTCTCATCCGCGAAACGAAGCTGGTCAGGGCTAGAGCTTAGGAAAAGGGTTGCCATTCACCCCTTTTCTGTGGTAAGAGAGGGGTATGTTTCAGGAAAAGGTTGTTAAAGCCATTTTGCTCATGGGAGGACAGGGAACGCGTTTCTCTTCCACCTCTCCAAAACAGTTTCATAAACTCGGGGGGAAAGAGGTTTACCTTCATACCCTCGAAACAGTCCTCAAAAATGAGTACATCGATGAGGTCATCCTCGTCGTCCCTTTTGAATGGATGGAAGAGGTGAGAGTGAAAATCTCCACCTATTCTGAAAAGCCGATCCACATTGCAAGAGGCGCCTCCCAAAGGCAAGGCTCGAGCTGGCAGGGTCTGCTTGCTGCAGGGCCAAAGACCGATATTGTCTTGATCCACGACGCTGTTCGCCCTTTCGTAACAAATGAGATCCTCAATGCCAATATCGAACAAGCAGCCATACATGGCGCTGCCAACACCTGTATCCCCACATTCGATACCATGAACATTCAAGATGGGAAGGGCTTCGTCGAAACCATCCCAGACCGCTCCAAATTCCTACGGGGGCAAACTCCCCAAACCTTCACCTACTCACTCATCATGGAGGCCCACTTAGACGCAGCCAGTCGAAATGAGCTCGAAATGACCGATGATTGCTCCCTCGTCCTTCCGCTCGGTATTCATCCTGTGATCGTCAAGGGTTCTGAAAGTAACATCAAAATCACTACAGAAATCGATCTCTTTCTCGCCGAACAGCTCCTCTATCTGAGTAAAAAAGAGATCTCCTCTTCTCATACTTTGAGCCCTCTTCAAGGGAAAACCTACATCGTAGTCGGTGGGACCGGTGGAATCGGAAAAGCCATCGCCCATGCCCTAGAAAAACAAGGGGCGAAACCCCTCATTGTCAGCCGCTCTTCCAAAGAGTGGCCCTGTGATGTCACCTCTGTTGAAGAGATCAAATCAACCTTCACACGGATCGCAAAAGAGAGAGGTACAGTCGATGGCCTCATCAACAGCATGGGCTATTTACAAGTCTCAAAATTACAAAATACAGAAGATGCGCTGATTCAAAAGCAAGTAGGCGTCAACCTCACCTCAGCATTTTTCCTTTGCAAGTATGTCTCACTTAAACCAGGTGGGCACATCGTCAACATCGCTTCATCGAGCTATTCGCGGGGAAGAAAGGATTACACTATCTACTCTGCAACCAAGTCAGGCCTTGTCAATTTTACTCTAGGCCTTGCAGAAGAGAGGGAAGATCTCTCCGTGAACGTGATCGTTCCTCAAAGAACCCTTACCAACATGCGAAAAGCCAATTTCCCTAACGAGAAAGAGGAGTCCCTTCTCACCCCAGAAGAGGTCGCAGAGGCAGTTCTAGAACTTCTAAGAAGAGAGAAGATCACAGGGCAAGTCATCCCCATCACGAAAAAACCTGTCTCAAAAGAGCCCCATCTATTGGAGCTTGTTTAGATTTTGATCATCAGATTTCGAGGTGGGCATCTTTATAACAAGTGCGGATCAATGAGGCTCTTGCTTCTAAGAGTTCATCGTTCGAAGCGGCATGCCCTAAGCGGAAAAGGTGAGCCCGGCGGCAGCTGAAGAATAGGGTGGAGAAGAAGTGGGGATCGAGACCGCTGATCCAGCCGAGAGCCTCTCCTAGTTTGACAAGGCTTAGGGCCGAGAGGGCCTCTTCAGTCTTCAGCTGGTGGCTAAAGAGGAGAAGTCCATGGGCTTTGGACACCTTATCTCTGAGGTTCATCGGGGGATTTTTTTTCATCTCTTCTCTGAGTTCAAGTTCTTTAGCAACTAAAGCTGAGGCGTTTTGCTCCAGTATGTGGATGATGGTCTCTTCATTGAGCCCTAATTTATAGCGATTTTCTACGACAACAAGATCTCCGATGAACTGCGAGGTTTCTCCAAGTCCATAAATGAGAACATCTTCTGGGATGAAGTCGAGGAGGATCTCTTTTTGGATGAGGGCGGGGAGGTGTAAAAAGGCTCTGACGATGAGTCCTGTGCCAGCCTGCGACGGGTCGCTTGTGAGATAGCCAAAGCGGGGGTTGTAGGAAAAAGTGAAAAACTTCGTGAGAGAATTTTCAATCGAGGAGAGGAGATTCCATGGTTCAGGGAAAGGGTGTTTCGGAGAGGTGAGGTAGAGTTGTAAGTGGTTTTCTCTATGAATCATTGCACTGAATTGTCCACTATCATCGACGATGATCCCTTCAGAAGAGTCGACATGTTGCAGCGATTCTCGAGAGAGGAATTTTTCCTCCCAAAATTCCCGCTCCTGGGGAGAGAGAGAAGAGAGCTCGAAGTAGTGGGGGTTTTGTAGGATCCGGAGATTGAGGAGAGCTTCTTTTAGCATGGAAGCGGTTCTAATCTTTTGCTCGGCGCCCATTTTTTGGGGGAAGTGTTGCTTGTCGATGTTCCGTTTTAATAGAAGTTCTGAGCCGATCCAGGGGTCGTTATTCCAACAAGTAGGCTGAATAAAGGATGCGGGGAATTGTTCAAGAGGCTTCATGGTGTCTCTCCATTAATTCGCGGATCTGGTCCCTTAATGAGGCAGCTTGTTCATAGTTTTCGATCGCAATCGCTTCACCAAGAGCAATATGAAGTGTTTCAAGTCTTGCAGAGAGGGCCCCTTTTTGCTCTCCTCGGCAGGGAGATCTTCCCACATGAAGGGGGATCGCTTTCCCTTTAATCGATGGGGTATCCATCGGGATGGGTAAATGGTTCTCTTCGCTCAAGTTTTGAATGAGGTGTTCTGTAAATGTGTTGTAACATTCTGAACATCCAAGTCTTTCTCCTCGTTGGAGCTGGCTTAATTTTGTCGAACAACAAGAGCAGGTGGGTTCGTGAATAGGAGTCTCTTCTGCCTTCGAGCCAACGCAGAGCTTTTTCTTGAGAAGAGGACATTCTGAACACATCTCTGTCATCTCCATTTTTCCTGAAGCAAATTCCTTATAAATAATATTCGCTTTGTTTTGACAATTAGCACATTCGATAGGTTTGTCATTCATAATTGTTACCTTTTAATCTAATTTCTATTCCAAAAAATAATAAAATGTAACTAATAATAAAAATAAAAGAGGGGTAACAATGAAGAAGACAATCTATACATTAGCATTCCTTCCTTTTATTGCGTTTAGTATTAAAACTATTGCAAACGAGGAAGATGCATCATACGCAGCACAAAAAAGAGGGGCTTTAAACCTCGTTGCGGATGCTACCGGCAATCCACAAATGCCATCACAAGATATGGAAATGATGATCAGACAGGCACTTCCACCTGATTATCAAGCGCTCTATGATCAAATGTCTGCTGAAGATAAAAAGAGTGTGATTGATGCAGCACAAGCGGCGCCTCCAGGACAAAAAATCCAAGCTGCTAAAGATCAGATCGATACTATTACTGCTAAGGAAAAAGGGGTCATATTTGACAACTCAGGAGCGCCAACACCCGCTTCTACTGCAGCATCATCGATGAAAACGCCATCAAGTTCACCTGCAATGAATGCATCGATGAACCAACCTGATGTCGATGACAGTCCAGCTCAAACAGCCGCACAAGCAGGCGATAAGAACTGGTAATTGTTATAAGTCTACAAACCTTAACGGTTTGTAGACTTTTTCTATTCTATTCGTGATAGTGGGTGATGAGAGATGGGTTGATGTAGAGTTTCCCAAATCCTTTATTCGCCATACTGGCGTGGAGAGCGATGTGTTCACAAAGCTCTGGTAATTTTCTCTTTGCGTGATGATTGACCCAGACAATATTCGAGGGGCCCTTTTCAAAGACAAATCCAAATGTCTCGGGAAGTTGTTGTCTTCCATCTTTTTTGGTCACTTCAGCTAGGGTGTGTGTAGGAAGCTGGCTGATGATCTCTTCATGAGCTTCTATGTAGGGATGATCTTGCTCTTTGGCTTTTTCGAGCCAGTTTCGAAAGGCAAGCTCTACATCGAGATTGACAGAGCCTGAATACCAAGAGCCTTTAAGAGAATTTCGTTTATAAATCGCAAGGCCATTAAATGCTGAGTAGACAGGAACCCAGGGATCTTCTTTGGGGATCGTGAACCATCCATGGTTATGCCACCACCAATTGCCGAGGAGCTCAGGCCCCATCGGATGGTCTTCTGCTCGATAGGCAAATACATCGTAAAAGCGCCCATCCCATAAGAGTCCATTCGCAAAGACACCATCCCATTCGATGTCTTTTCTCGAAGTGGTCGCTAAGATCGCATCAATATCCCAAAGTTCCCCAAAATCCATATCAGCCATGATCACATAATCAAAACCATCATAGGACTTTCTCATCGCCTCTTTAAGAGTGCGGTTTCTAGCCATGGCAATGACATCGGTTCGGTTAATATTTCCTGAAGGGCATTTTTCGATGAGCTCAGATGCTGTTAGATTCTCTGAGAGGACGATGACTTTAGGGTCATTCTTCATCCAAAGGCGAAGCATGTGCCCTGTATAATCTTTTGAATTGTTTTCATAGATGATGATTCGGTAGTCGTCGTAGGCTTTACCACAATCTGTCATCGCTTGCATGATGAAGGGGAGCTTTTTTGCAATATTTTGACAGACGCCGCAGATGAGAATCTTTTCTCCCGCACCAAGTGGGGAAGCTAAGATCATTAAAAGGGAAATTATCCTGATAAAACTTCTTAAAAACACTCTGCTTTTGCCTTGTTGATTCTGTTCATCCAATAGTTATGGGTCAGCTTTACTCTCATTTCCTGATTGTGAAACACATCCCCATATTGTTTCAGCCACTTCTGAAGATTTTTCTCATGAATTTCATCAAAGCTTTTGATGATGATGACAGGAAGACCTTGAAATAGGGGATCGATCTGAGTGGATTTCATGATGACAATATGTCCTAATGCGAGGTTTTCCCAAGTGCGGTGAGTGTCAAGTCCCGCTCCAAACATGCAAACAGAAAAAGCATACTCCCCCTTTTTTTCAAAATAGCGGTGTTGAGGAATTCTTTCTGGTTGAATATAGACAACATTGGATCCTTTTTTTCTGAGAATTTCCATGACGTGAGTCCGGCTATAGCCATACCTATGGCTAAAAAGAGGGATTGTACTCTCTACTAAATGTGCGTCGTAGTGCACTTTCACGATTCTTTGATTTGTCGGCTTCAACCGGCTAAAAAGCTCGAAGAGAGCCTCTTCTTGCGCTTCTGCAGAGACGTGTCTTTTTTCCATGAATGTTTCTGGATTTTTTTGGAGCGTGTGAAAGTCCATTCCAATCGGCAGGTATTCAAGTTTGGGGTGCTTTTTCCCCGCTACATCGAGATTTTGAGTAAACCACTTCTGAACTAAGGGGTGGTTCAATAAGATATCACTGCTTTGCTCTCGATGATAAGGAATACTTTCATCAGAATCTCCTGTAACTAAGACAAACGGCTCATGAATCTCTGGCAAAATTTCTTTCACAAAATCATCGAGCCAAGAGGTGCGTATCCAGACGACATCACCACGTTTGATCTCTTGATAGAGATGCAAGGGAAGCTCTGCTTGAAAAAGGCTCTCTGGTTTGACATCAGCTGAGAGCATAAACCCTTTACTCCAAACAAAATAGTTCGCCTCAAGAGAGAAGGTGAATGAGATCAAGAGACAAGAGAGAAACGTTTTAACCATAGTAGTAAGTCAAGAGTTTCGGGTTGATGAAAAATTTCCCATGCCCTTTATTGGCCATACTGGCATGTAAAGCCACATGCTCACAAACTTCAGGCATGAAAGAGGGACCTCTTGGATTGAACCAAGAGAGTCCATATGGGGAATCAGAAATCACATATCCATCTACCATCCGGTAGAGATCGACATAAGGATGACCTTGCTCTTCAGCAAGATCCATCCAACGTTTCACAGCAATTTCGAGATCAGGTGTGACTGTTCCACTATACTTAGATCCTTTGAGAGACTCTCTTTTGTATATAGCCATCCCGTTAAAAGCAGAATAAACAGGCTGCCATGGAGAATTGAGGTCTATGACAGACCATCGTATACTCTGCCACCATTGATAACCTAAAGATTCGATACAGAGGGGATGATCTTCTGATCGGTATGCGTAGAGATCATAAAAGGCCCCTTTTGGAGCTCTTTTGTAGTGATCTCTTTTTGTAGAGACAATCCCATTAGCAAACACCCCATCCCATTCCACATCTTCTCTGGAGGTGGTAGC
This sequence comes from uncultured bacterium, assembly GCA_964655475.1. Classification (GTDB taxonomy): domain Bacteria; phylum Chlamydiota; class Chlamydiia; order Chlamydiales; family VGMA01; genus VGMA01. Next base: position 18,010 of record CAZZMO010000018.1, on the reverse strand, counting down.
GACAATTTCTCTAATATTCCAGGGTTCGTCAAAGTCCATGTCTGCCATGATGAGATAGTGAAAATCGTCATATTCTTCACTGAGAGCGACCTTGAGGACTCGATTTCTTGCATCAGCAATCAATTCCATCCTGCCAATCACCCCTTTTCTTTTTGCAAGTTTATCTGGCGAGAGTTTTTCAGAAATGATCGTGGCTTTCGGATGGCATGCTCCCAAATGGAGAAGCAAATTAGGTGTCGCATCAATCGAGTTATTCTCATAAATAATGATGTGATAGTCGTCGTAAGACTTTCCACATTCAATCATGCTCTTGATCGTCATGGGGAGGGTTCTTGCCACATTTTGACATACGCCGCAGATGAGGATCTTCCCTCTCTCCTCGCCCTGGATAAAAGAAGAGATCAGTGAAAAAATGAGGATGAATTTTTTAATCATAGAAGTGGCTAACCAATCCTGGATTGATGAAAAGTTTCCCATGCCCACGGTTTGCCATGCTGGCATGAAGTGCAATATGTTCACAAATATGGGGCAGCCTTGCTCCTTTACCACAGTACCACACCATTTGGGTAGGAGAGTCATCAAACACCAGTCCAAATGCTTCAGGGAGCGCTTTTCTATTTCTCTGATTTTTGATCGAAGAGGAAAAATAGCGGGGCCATTCTTCGATCAGGGAATAGTATTTTTCAATAAATGAGTCTCCATCCTCTTTACCCCGATCGATCCACTGTTTGATTGCCATTTCTACCTCTCGGTTGACAGTCCCACTGTAGCTTGCACCTGTCAGAGAGTCTCTTTTATAGATTGCAAGACCATTAAATGCAGAGTAGACAGGCTCCCATTCAGCATCAATTGAAAGGGAAAGGCTTCGGGGCTCTTTCCACCACCAATCTCCAAGGCATTCAGGGCCAATAGGTTGTTTGGGAGAGCGGTAAGCGTAGCGGTCATAAAAAATTCCATCACCCACTATCCCATTTGCAAACACCCCATCCCATTCTATCTCGTTTCTTGAAGTGGTTGCTACAACAGCAGAGACATCCCAAGGAGATATAAAGTCCATATCGGTCATGAGGAGGAAGTCAAAGTCATTATATTCTTTTTTCATCGCCTCGTTAAGAACTTGATTGCGGGCCATGGCAAGAATTTCCTCTCGGTGGATGATCCCTGATGGGCAGTGACTCTTGAGGTCTATCAAATTCAGATTTTCGCTGAATAGAATGACTTTGGGGTTGTTCATTTTCCATTCTTTCAAGAGTTTTTTCGTGTCGTCAGAAGAGTTATTTTCATAAATGATGATCCGATAATCGTCATAGGCTTCACCACAAAGGGTCATAGTTTTCATGACAGAGGGGAGTGTATGAGCTACATTTTTGCAAACGCCACAGATGAGGATCTTCCCCTTTTCTTCTCCGTGCAACAGCTGCACTAAAAAGAAGAGAAGAAAAATGAACCTCATGAAAGCCTCAATGCAGGGTATGTAAAGAGGATTAGATGGAGTGCATTGATGCAAATATGAGTGACAATGCTACTTTCAATCGCCCCTGTAATGAGGTATATCCCTCCATACGCAAATCCTGCGAGCATCGATGCAATAAAAAAGCCAAATGAGGGGACAAACATCAGATGGGAGCCTGCAAAGAGAAGAGATACCACTAAAATGGCTAAAAACCCTGCTGCTTTATTTTTGAGCTGCAAAGTGATCTCTCTTTGTAGAAAACCTCGGTAGAAGGCCTCTTCAGGAATCACCACCAAGAAGAAATTGAGGAGGAGAAAGAGGGGGAAAAAACCAAACCATTTGATATCCCACGTGATGATGTTTGCATAAAATGTCCAACCAAGAAGAATCAATGCAGCTGGAATCGTCCAGAGGAGTGCAGAAAAGATCACCTCAATGAACCGTTTTTTCGTCTGGATCAGAGGTAGATAGAGCCCCAATACAAAAAGGCCAATGAAAGGTTTATCGAAGTTCATGTACCAGTTGTAAGGAATGCCATCGGGAGAAATCATGATCCCTTTTCCAATCAGCGGATTCGTAAATCCTTTGATCAAATGCCAGTTGAGGCCAAACGAAACCACTGCTGCGACCATGACCAAACAAAAACGGGTCCATCCTGATAGATTGAGAGAAATGCCATAGTGGCACACGAACAAAATTGCAATCGGTATAAGCCCTATTCCATTCACAATCCCTGCAAGCCAAGCGAGTAAGTAGGAGAGAACCAAAAGCGATCCCCAGACATAGATCTTTTTCACCATCCACATACTCAAAATCGAGAGGATCATCAGCGTAAACGCAAATGTCACGAGAGGATTTTTTACAAAGAATAAGAAGAATGAGGCCGTTTGCATTTTTTTCTCCGTTAAAGATAAAGTATAGGTAAAGAGGAAAATTGATGCTAAGAAAAAAATCTCCAGGATTTGAATGGCTAGAATTTGAATTATTCGAACCATTTAAACAAGTAGTTCATGGAAGCTTTTTAAAAGGCTCAGAAGAAGACAAAGCGCGCGTGCTCGGATTAGAACATCTGGCCAAGATGAAACAAGAACACAAAATTGGTTGTCACCACGTTGTCACTAAACCCTTTCAAGGGGGAGTGGGAGACATCCTCGTGACTCAAGAAAAGGGAGTAGGTCTTGCCATCCAACATGCCGACTGTCAAGCTGCGATCCTTTTCGATCCTGTTACTGAATCGATTGGAGCCCTTCACGCAGGTTGGAGAGGACAGGTGCAAGGGATTTATCAAGAAGCGATTCGGCAGATGAAAGAAATTTTCGGGACAAAACCGGAAGATCTCTTGGTCGCCATCTCTCCGAGTTTAGGTCCAAAAAATTCTGAATTCGTCCACTACCGAACAGAGCTTCCTCAAGAGTTTTGGAACTTTCGGATCAGCGAAACTTACTTCGATCTTTGGAGTATCACTGCATGGCAACTAGAAACAGCGGGGGTTTTGAAAGAAAATATCCAGATCGCAAGACTTTGCACATACGAAGACCCTTCATCGTTTCATTCCTATCGGCGAGATAAGACAAGAGATCGGCAACACACAACCATCATAGGACTTTCCCATGCTTAAAATTCCCACTACTCACTTTGATAAGAGAGGGCATGAGTTCCCCCTTTTTAACGACCACATGCAGTGCACCCGATCTGAAAAGGGTGTTCTCCGTGGGATGCATGCGGAGGTAGGACAAACAAGATGGGTTACAGTCGCACTTGGGGAGATCTACCACGTAGTCGTGGACCTGAAGTCGGGAGAGTGGCAAGGGTGGAAGATGGGGGATAAAAAGCATGAAGAGCTCCTCATCCAAGAAGGTTTTGCTCATGGCTATCTCGTCTTAAGTGAAACAGCCATCGTTATCTCCAAAACAGATTGCCCTTCTGATCCACTAAAAAAGCGCCTCTTCCGCTATGACGATAGAGATGTTGCGATAGATTGGCCAATCGAGTATCCTATCCTCTCATTACAAGATGAAAAGGCGGGTCGATTTGATCAAGTTCTGGATTACAGGTCGTGACGGAAAGCTAGCCACTGATCTTCGCCACCTTTTAGACAAAAAAGGGGTGAAGTATGTCGCCACTCAGCGGGAAGTAGACCTCCTCTCTGAAGAGGCTGTCCGCCGCTATTTTGATCAGCACCATCCGACTCATATCGTCAATACAGCGGCCCACATGAACATCGATAAGGCGGAAGGGAAAGAGGAGAAGCTTGCATACCTTGCAAATGGAAAGATCCCAGAGATCCTCGCCAAAGTCGCCAAAGAGAAAAAGTGCCACCTCATCCATATCAGTACCGATTATGTATTCGACGGGAATAAAAAAGAGAGCTACCACGAGGAAGATCTTTGCCATCCGATTCAAGTCTACGGCAAATCGAAGAGATTAGGGGAGGAGAAGATGCTCGAGATCTACCCTGAAGCTCTCTCCCTCAGAGTCGCATCCCTCTACGGATCGAAAGAGCCCAATCTCATCTTCAATTTCATCCAAAAAATGAGAGAGCAGGAGGTCGTTGAAGCGATCCTCGACCAGCGGAGCACCCCCACCTATAATGTTGATGTAGCAAGAGGCATACTCGATCTCAAAAATGAGTCAGGGATCCTCCACTTTGTCAATGGTGGCCATGCAAGTCGGTACGATCTTGCTCTAGAAATCATGCGCCTCGCAGGGGAATTTCATGTCGCCATCCACGCCAAAGAGATCAAGCCTATTTCTCAAAGAGAGTCCTCTTTTGTTGCCCCTCGCCCTGTCAGGTCCATCCTATCTCATGAGAAGGCGCAAAAGCTTCTCAACTGGAAAATCCCCTCTTGGGAAGATGCTTTAAGACGTTATTTTGAGGAGCATTACGGTGATCAAGACTAAAAAGATTGTTTGCGTCATTCCTGCTAGACTTCAATCGGGCAGACTTCCTAGAAAGGTCCTCCTCGATATTGGAGGCAAGCCCATGCTTCAACACGTCTGGGAAAGAGCCAAAGCCTGTCCTTTTTTTGATAACGTCTGCTTTGCAGTTGATGCGGAGGAAACGGCCCATCTCGTCCAAAGTTTTGGAGCCCCTGCATACATGACGTCAGTAGACTGCGTCAGCGGCACCAAACGGTTGATAGAGATCATGAAACAAAATGTCGTAGATGCAGACATCTGGGTCAATTGGCAAGGGGATGAACCTTTTCTGAAACGCTCGATGATTGAGCTCCTCCTTAGCCGTTCAGCGGATGATCAAGAGTGTGATATCTGGACCCTCATGACCCCCATCCATGACCTCGAAGAGGCGCTCGACCCTTCAGCTGTCAAGGTCGTGACCGATACAGATGGAAAGGCCCTTTATTTTTCCCGTTCCACTATTCCCTACATGAGAGATAACGACTACAGCCATCTCAAAAAACATCTCGGGATCTATGCTTTTACTAAAAAGGCCCTCAAGGCCATCGATGAGATGCCCATGTCCATTTTAGAAGAAAAAGAGAGACTCGAACAGCTCTCCTTCCTCTACCACGGCCTATCCATGAGAGTCTTCCAAACCCAAGAAAGAACCCTCGGGATCGACACTCCCGAAGACCTTGAAAAAGCAGAGCTTTTCTACCGAACTAAAGACCCTGCGGTCAATTTAGTGATCTGATTGGATAGTATACCCAAGTGAACTCAAAAATTGGTTTCTGGCGGCGCCAAAACTCCTCGATTAAAGCATCTTAAAATGGTCCATATTGTTAATATTGAACCTTTTAAGATGCTTTAATCAAGGGTGTTTTCGCTGTCACCAGAAAGCAATTTTTGAGTTCACTTGAGTATAAGATCACTTTTTTTAGGTGCATATACAAGGCTCATAAAGGCGCTGTAGACATCTGCTTTGACGTACTTATCTACATAGTCGAAACAGGAGAGGAGCCCTTTTGTAAAGAAGGTTCGTTTGGCTTGGATATCTTCAAGAGTCTCTGAATTTTGGTTTCTTGGGATCAAGATTTTTGGAAGAGAGGCCTTGGTGAATTTTTCACGCAAGAATCGTCCATCCACTTTCGTGTGGTGAGGAGCGTAGCGGTTGAAGAAGGGAGCTGTAATGATTTCGTATTGGTGAGTCTCATTGTTCAAAACGACCACTTTTCGCCGCTCGAAAAACTTTTTACTTAGATTTTGTTTTCCCACTTCAATAAGAGTTTTTGCAAGACTCTCATCAAAAGATTTATATTTGAGCCCCTCTTTTTTCGCATCGATCGGAGTATTGGTGAGGATGGCCCGTTTTTTTGCTTGCAACAGGGGTAATTCACCACTTGTCACGAGGTAGGTGTGCTGAAGGGTAGGGACAAGGGAATAGGCGTAGCGCTCCTTGTGGATATCCTCAGACATGCAAGAGAGAAGACCTTCCGCAAGGGCAGCATGTTGAGCTGGCCCCATAAAACGGGAAATGCTTGTCATATGAAAAGCCTCTTGGAGCTCTTTTTCCCCGACTCTCACACTGTTGATGTAAAAAAAGGCAAGGCTTGCATTCACTGCAAAATATTCATCTTTTTGGGGGTTCCAAAGGAGGACTTTTCTTCCAAACCAAGAAGAGCCCCGACTTTCACCCACTTCAATGAGGGCATTTTGCAAGGAAGTATCAATATAGGGGAGCCCATTAATGGTGGATCGGGGATTCCCAGAGTAGTCATCCGCAACGGGTCGATGAATAAAATTATACATAATGATCGCTAATTTTAAAAAAATCTATATTATTATACTTAATATTCAATTTTTTATCAATTAAATACTTTATCATATAGTTATGTATAATACTCGTTATCAGTGTGTTGTGATTTCTCTGTGGAGGAATATTTTCACTCGTTGGAGCTTGGATTGACACTCTCTACCCCTTTGATGTACAATGGCTCCCAAATGATGGGGAATCGATGTCTACAGAAGAGATTTTGAGAGAAAAAAGGGCCTACCGATACGGATTCGTATCTAACGTAGAGTCTGAGACTTTCGAAAAAGGGCTTGATGAAGGGGTAATCAGAGCGATTTCCCAAAAGAAGGAAGAGCCTGAGTTTCTTCTCAAGTTTCGCCTGAAAGCGTATCGCAAGTGGCTCGATATGAAAGAGCCGAGATGGCCGAATCTCCAATATCCCCCCATTGATTTTCAAAATATCCGTTACTATTCAGAGCCTAAGAATAAACCCCGTTTAGAAAGTCTCAGTGAAGTTGATCCAGAGATCCTCCGCACCTTTGAAAAATTGGGGATCCCCCTCGATGAGCAAAAGAGGCTTACCAACGTGGCGGTCGATGTCGTATTTGACTCTGTTTCTCTAGGAACGACGTTTCACAAGACGCTGGAAGAGGCTGGGGTAGTTCTTTGCTCCATGTCAGAAGCAGTCAAAAGATATCCTGAGCTGATCGAACAATATCTTGGCTCTGTCGTTCCAATTGGGGATAATTATTATGCAGCGCTGAATTCCGCTGTCTTTTCTGATGGTTCATTTGTATACGTTCCAAAAGGAGTTCGCTGCCCAATTGAACTCTCCACCTATTTCCGGATCAATGAAAAAGAGACAGGGCAGTTTGAAAGAACACTCATCATCGCAGAACCTGACTCCTATGTGAGCTATCTCGAAGGATGTACGGCTCCTGCCTATGATCAAAATCAGCTCCATGCCGCAGTAGTTGAGCTTGTCGCTCACGACCGGGCAGAGATCAAATATTCCACCGTCCAGAACTGGTATGCAGGTGATCCTGAAACAGGGAAGGGGGGGATTTACAACTTTGTGACAAAGCGGGGCCGCTGCGCAGGGAATCACTCGAAAATTTCTTGGACGCAAGTAGAAGCAGGAAGTGCCATCACGTGGAAGTATCCGAGCTGTATTTTAGAGGGGGATGATTCCATCGGAGAGTTTTACTCCGTGGCCCTCACGAATGGAAAGATGCAGGCTGATACAGGGACAAAGATGATCCACAAAGGGAAAAGATCCCGATCCACCATAATCTCGAAAGGGATTTCTGCTGATGAGTCCCATAACAGTTATCGATCACTCGTCCACATCTCTTCCAAAGCGAAGGGAGCGAGAAATTATACCCAGTGCGATTCGATGCTTGTCGGCAATAACTGCAGCGCGAACACATTCCCATATATTGAAGTGGCCGATTCGAGTGGAAGGATCGAACATGAAGCCTCTACATCAAAAATGAGTGAAGAGCAGCTTTTTTATCTTCAATCGAGAGGGATCTCCTTAGAAGATGCGATCAATATGATCGTGAATGGTTTCTGCAAAGAGATCATCAAAGAACTCCCTCTAGAGTTTGCTGTAGAAGCACAGAAATTATTAACCCTTAAACTCGAAGGATCTGTAGGTTAACCCATGATCGAGATCAAGAATTTAGTCGTCCACATTCAAGGAGTTCCCGTTATCAAAGGGCTTTCCTTGAGCATCAAAGCAGGAGAGATCCATGCTATCATGGGGCCGAATGGTGCAGGTAAATCGACTCTCGCTAAAGTGTTAGCAGGTCATCCGAGTTACGAAGTGATCTCAGGAGAGATCCTCTTCCAAGGGCAAAATATCCTCGAATTAGAGCCGAGTGAGCGCTCTCACCTCGGACTCTTCATGGGCTTCCAATATCCTGTCGAAATTCCTGGCATCACCAACTTCCAGTTTCTTTTCTCTGCCTACCAAGCCCATCCGAAAGGAAAAGGGATTTCTGAAGAGAAGTTTAGAAAGAAGCTCCTTTCACTATTAGAAGTGATGCAGATCCCTGAAGAGCTGATGCAGCGCCACTTAAACGATGGATTTTCTGGAGGGGAAAAGAAGAGAAATGAGATCCTCCAAATGTTTGTTCTTGACCCTACATTCGTCGTGTTAGATGAAACAGATTCAGGGCTCGACATCGATGCTCTAAAAATTGTTGCTGAAGGAGTCAAAAGTTTTGTCACGGAAGAAAAAGCTCTTCTCCTCATCACCCACTACCAACGTTTACTCGATCACGTCGTCCCCGATTTTGTCCATGTGATGATGGAAGGGCGCATCGTGAAAACAGGGGGAGCTGAACTTGCTCTCGAGCTAGAAAAAGCAGGATATCGATGATTGAGTTAGATCAAACAAGAGCTAGGTTTTTAACCGCTGTGCAAGAGCTTCATGCGAAGAGAAAGGTCTTTTCAGGCCCACTCAATTCCATGAGATCAAACTTTTGGCAAAAGCTTCTCCAGACAGAATTCCCCACGAGAAAATCTGAGAAGTTCCGCTACTTCCCTGTGAAAGATCTCTACCTGGAAAAATTTGATGAGCTCAGCATGGAGGTGTTCCTCCACCGTGAAATGATTGAAGAGGAGGTGCTTCCTGAGTGCCAAGGGGCTTATATCGTCATGGTGAATGGAAAACTCCGGATGGATCTATCAAACCTTTCTTCTGTCAGTAAAAAGGTAGTTCTGATGCCTTTAGAAAAGGCTTCTCATTCCTACGACATGTTTTTGCACCACCGCTTTCAAAAGCTCCTCGCAAAAGAGACCGATCCTTTCCTTCTCATGAATTTTTCTTTCAGCCAAGAGGGTGGATTTCTCTATGTACCACCTGGAGTAGAGTGTTCAGATCCCATACAGATTCTCCATTTTGTTTCTGGGAAAGAGGGAACCCTTGGGATGATTCATCCCCAGTGGCAGATCTTTGTCGGAAGTGGAGCTCGCTTGCAGCTTGTGCACACACACCATTTCCTCCGTCCAGGGTGTCCCGTTTGGATCAACCAAGATATGGACATTACTATTGAAGATCGAGCTCAAGTAGGACTGATCAGCGATACTGTGATTGATGAAGGGCACTACGTCTTATCGAGAACAAGAGCGCAGCAAAAGCGGGATAGTCGCTTCTCTTTCCTCCACGTCACCAACGGATCGAAAGGGGTTAAACAAGATGTAGAGACCTCTCTTCTCGGAGAAAATAGTGAAGCAGACCTCGGAGGTTTTTGGATTACTTCTGATCGCCGCCAAGCTCATACAGTATGTACTGTTTCTCATGAAGCGCCACATACTACCTCCAATCAGCTCTTTAAAGGGATTTTGCAAGGAGATAGCATCAGTAGTTTTGAAGGGAAGATCTTCGTCGATCGGATTGCGCAGCAAACAGCCGCTTATCAATTGAATAAGAACCTCCTTCTCGGCGAGAATGCAAAAGCCTACACAAAGCCGAACCTCGAAATCTTTGCTGATGATGTAAAAGCCTCTCACGGTGCAACTGTGGGCTATTTTTCAGAAGAAGAGCTTTTCTACCTTGCCTCCCGCGGAATCGAAAAGAAAATGGCGACCAGACTATTGACCATGAGCTTTGTTCAAGACCTCCTCGATAAAATTCCTCTTCAAAGTTTACGGGAAAATTATCAGGAGCTATTAACTGAATTATGAAGAGCGATTTCCCCATCCTTGATCGACTCATTTACCTCGATACGGCAGCGACAGCCCAGAAACCACAGGCAGTCATCGATGCCATCTCCCATTTTTATGCTCATGAATATGGAACAGTCCACCGAGCGGTTTACGATCTTGCGATGGAATCGACAGAAAAATATAGCGCCGTCAGACGAAAAATTGCCTCTTGGATCAAAGCCTCATCAGAAGAGGAGATCGTATTCACAAGAGGGACCACCGATGCACTCAATCTCGTAGCAAGAAGCCTTGGTGACACTATAGTGGAAGAGGGGGATGAAATCCTCATTACCGCTATGGAGCACCACTCTAACCTCATCCCATGGCAAATGCTTGCAGAAAGAAAAAAAGCAAAACTCCTCATCGCCCCCCTCGACGAAAGGGGAGATATCGATCTAGGTGCATTTCTGCATTTACTTTCTCCAAGAACGAAGATCGTGAGTTTTACTCATGTATCGAATGTCCTTGGCACAGTGAATCCCATCAAAGAGATGGTGCAAATTGCCCGCCGTTTTAATCCCTATATCGTCGTCGATGGTGCGCAAGGAGCTCCCCATCTACCCGTCAATGTTGTCGATTGGGATGTCGATTTTTATACCTTTTCAGGTCACAAAATGTATGGACCCACAGGTGTTGGAGTCCTTTATGGAAAAAAGAAGATCCTCGAGATGATGCCACCTCTTCAAGGTGGGGGAGATATGGTGAGAGAAGTCACCTTTGAAAAAGCGACCTATCAAGATCCACCACTCAAATTCGAAGCAGGAACACCGATGATTGCTTCAGTCATTGGCCTTGGGGCAGCGATTGACTACATTGAAAAACATCGCCATGAGGAAGAAGATCTCTTAGATTACACCATCTGCCGCCTCAAAGAAATCCCTCAGCTAAAAATCATAGGGAACCCTCGTAAGCGCTCCGCCCTCGTCTCCTTTACGATCGAAGGGCTTCACCCACTCGATCTTGGAACCTTCCTCTCCCTCAAACAAATTGCCATCCGCACCGGCACCTTCTGTGCTCAGCCACTCCTTAACTCACTCGGCATCAGCGCTGCCGCTCGCATTTCCCTCGGCCTCTACAACACCCAAGAGGAAATCGATCAAACAATTGAAGCCATCCTCTCCATCCAATCGACACTCTGTATCTGATTCATTATCAACACCCCCACTTTCCCCATTTTCCCTTATGTTAATATAAGGATATGAAAAATCCACTAGCCGCTATCTTCCTTTCGATTGCCATAGCTGCCCTTTTCACCTCGGTAGTTATGAGCATTCTCCACTACGTCGATAAATCTGACGACGAATAGCTAGAAATCAAATCGGAATGAGAGGGTCAGCCCTGTCATATTGAATTGCCCCATGTTGTTTTGGGGGAGGGGAAACGAGGTAAAAAGGTTCCCAAGAAACCACACTTCCGTATCCCAAGCAGCAATAACACCCACATTGTAACGTTTAGAGGGGCTCGGAAAATCTAGCTTTAGTCCCAAGGATAGGTCTACTTCAGGCATTACCATGTGGAATTTATAGTAGATGTTCGTATCGAGAGGGGCGATTACAGGGGCGCTCGTCACTTGTGAGGGTTGAAATTTTGTCCAAAGAAGTGAGCTTCCAAGATCAGCTGTAAAACCGATTCCAAAGCGGCGGTAATAAGGATAATAGGTAAGAGTGGATCCCATTCTTGGTCCCACTCCATTTTGTTTCAGAGTATAGGAAAACGATGAGCTTCCAATAATGCTCTCATAATTCACGTCATAATTTTGTGTAATGAAGGCACTTGTCAATCCAAAGTAAGGATCGATCGATGTGTGACTCCCAAAAAAACTGCCACGCCCAAGTACTGCCGTAATCTTATTGAATTTGAGTGACCATGAAGGAGATGCGTAAAAAACAGCTGTGATGTTTCCTTCAGGATCTGCATTATAAACAGGATAGAGTGTAAATACATCCTCAGCTACTTCAGTGACACTCTCTTTTGTACTGAAAAAAAACCTCGTGTATTGCAAGTCTAAATATGAGGCGTCATGGGGGAGGAGCACACCAAATCCCACCCTAAAGCCAGGTGATAATCGATATGTTGGCTCTGACATTACTCCTGCCGGAGCATTTGCTTCACCACTTGCATACAAGTTGCAGACGCTCGCAACAAGTTCAGGGTTCCTCGCTGTCCAAAGAAGAAGTTCTGCTGTCAGATGGATATCAGCACCATTTACCGTCTTGACCGATGAGGGGATGTAGTACTCTCCATAAAGAGCCCTGCAACAAAGTAATAACGGCAACAGATATCTCATTTCACAACCTCATTTTTTCAGGGCAAAAAAAGACCCGAGTGTTGCCACTCAGGTCTTCTATTGATTGCAATTGATCAACAACGATTAGAAGTCGAATCTTGCACGGACTGTAAGTCCTTGCTGAGAGATCGCTCCGCCGCTGACAACAGCGTTTGTTGGACCAACCCAGTTGTTCTGGTTGAACCACTCTTGAACTTCCCATCCAGTTTGTAGACCGAATGAGTACTCATCGCTGTCACCAAACTTAACAACCCAACGTAGGCCAATTGCTGCTTCTAATACTGGAGCAATTGTGTAGAAGTCGTTAGTGTAGTTGTACATTGTTAATGTATCTGTCACGTTCACAGAAGAGTTAGTCAAGCTAAACTTCGACCATGGTAGTGACATTGCAGATGTTACAAAGATCTGCCAGTTGTCGTTGAAGAAGAATGTAGGATCCAAACCAACGCGTGGACCTACGCCCCAGAAATCTTGATCTTGTGTAACGTTCCATGTATCACTACCTGAAGTTTGTGAGTACTGATTGAAGAACGTGTTGTTTGTCCATGCAAATTTGAAACCAGCATGTGGTCTCATTGCGAAGTAATGACCTACGAAGAAGTCACGTCCGCAATCTAGATCGATGTTATTGAACTGGTATGTCCAATATGTGCCGATCTGAGAAACTTGTACAAGGTTAGCACTGCTTGCTGGGTTTAACACGTAGCTAGCATATGCTGTTGTTCCAGAACCGCTTGTGTACACAATGTCTTGTGATGTGCTGTTCTGACGGAGCCATGTATAGTCTACAAGGATGTCCCACTGATCATGATCTAAGCTCATGCCAAGACCTACTCTGAAACCAGAAAGAAGTTTCATATCTGGGTAGAGCGCTTGACCTTGAGTTAAGTTCGCTGATCCAGCTGCTGACATTCCAGAGATACCAGCAACGAGCTGAGCTCTTGGAGTCCAAAGGATGTACTCACCCCATACGAAACCGCCCCAACGATCATCTGATGGTGGGTTTGTAGATGGGTTAGCTTGGTATCTGCTGCCACTTGTATCTTGTGACATATCGTTGTTGTATTGGTCTGCGTTAACGAGAGTCAAACTCGTGAGCATAACGCCAACCATCGGCAATAATTTTTTAAGGTTTGTTTCCATTCCCTTTATTTCTCCCTTTTAGATTATGGTTCTCAAGCATGTTTAATCCTAATCGAAATACGTAAGTTTAAGATTAAAGATCAAAAAAAATACTGTCAACAAAAAGCGAAAAACCTTTCACACATGTTGCAGAACAGAAATTTGTCCTCGCAACTCGAAAGAAATCTACTTTTTTGTCGAACACTTTCCTCCTGCTAATGAGCAAGCTTATAATGTTTTCTGAGAATATAACGTTTCTGTTTTTTGCTGCTAGAAAAAAGTTCATACACATTTGCCATGAAAGAATCACATCTGCCTGAAAGCTATATTCTACCTACATTTGCACACATACAAGAAAGTGAAAATTCTGTCACCACTTCACTTTTTCTCACCCATTTTTTCGAGAAAAATGTCCCATCTTCTCTTTCAATTTTCGAAGAAATTGTGGCTCATGTATGTGAGAGCATTTCGGTGAGTTTCATCATCCACTCGATGGAAACATCTCCCATCTTTGTAGTGATAAAAAGCCAACCTGCCCAAAGAAGTGTCAGGCCAAGAAGTGATTTCAGAGACATACCAAGAAAGGCAATCTGCACCTGTGGCGCAAGCCTGTTTGCAATACCGAGAAACATCTCTGCCATCAAGATCGCCAATATGGCAGGAGCTGAGAGCTGAATCGAGAGATTGAAAATCTGTTGCAAGATGCCAAAGGCACTCTTCCAAAAGAGATTCCCATCTGTGAAAAACATATCGCTAAAGTGTCCATCGACAGGTAGGAAGCGAAACGATTCACTAATCGCATCAAAGAAAAGAAATGGTCCCCCAAGACGAAAGAAAAGTGCGATGAGAAAGTAGTTATACAAGATACCAATCGGCGACACCTGTGTCTGCGTCGTTGGATCTTGCGCCATCAGCATCGATGATCCCCTCATGAAGTCGATCAAGATACCTGATGACTGCGCAATGAAAAATGGAGTCGATGCAATCATCCCAATGCAAAAGCCGATGATCAATTCTTTCACGGCCAAGAAAACAAACATCTTATCGAGGTCAACAGGTGTGGGACTATGAATCGTGTTCGAGAAAAAAATCATCGTCGGCAAAAAGACGACAGTCAATGAAATCGCAAGTCCCATCCTTGCAGACATTGGAATCACCTTTGCTCCTAAAAAAGGGACAATGGCAATGATCGGTCCCATTCGAAACAAACCGAGAAGAAAGTAGATCCACAAATTATTGTAAGTGAGGTTTTCTATGCTTGAAAGGAGATTGAGATAATCGAAATCCAAAAATCAAGTGCCCCAACGGTGAAAATTTTGGAAAATATTCGCAGCGAATTGCATCACTTGCGCTGTCAAAAACCCACCCATTAGGAGGAGTGTCATAATTACAGCGATCAATTTAACTGTAAAAGAGAGAGTCTGCTCTTGAATCTGTGTTGCTGCCTGAAAGATCGCCACAGTTAAACCAAACACCATGCTGATCAAAATCGGAGGTCCTGATAGGATCAAAATCAATAAAAGCGCCTGATAAGAGAGTTGATAAATTTCTGTTCCGAACATACTAAGAGAGGCTCCCTATCTATAAGTTAATACAATCCCTTCCACAATCAATGTCCATCCATCTACCATGACGAGAAGTAGCAATTTCAATGGAAGTGCAATCGTCAGTGGAGAGAGCATCATCATCCCCATCGCAAGCAAAATATTCGACGTGACGAGGTCAATGACGAAAAAGGGAAGATAGATCAGTACCCCAATTTCGAATGCCCCCCTGATCTGGGATGTTACATAAGCTGGAATCAATGTGATGAAATCTTGCGGCTGTAAATTCTTCTGAAACTCAGGAGGGAACTTTTTTCTTGCGAGTTGGTAGAAGTAGGAGAGGTGCTTTTGGTCAGAGTTTTTGAGCAAAAATTGTCTCATCGGCTCTTTACTGCGGTCGATGATTCCCATCATGTATTCAACAGAGGTGTCTGAGAGGAGGGCCGTTTGCCCCTCTGGAGCCTGTTCTTGAATGTAACTTCCTGCCGCGTTATACATTGCCAGTGCCGTCGGCGCCATGACGTAGATTGTCATCATAAGAGCCATCCCGTTGATTACCTGGTTTGGTGGGGAGTTCTGCACACCGATCGCTTGACGAAGGAGCGATAATACAATCACGAGCTTCATAAAAGAAGTGAGCATCATGACAATGAATGGCATGAGAGCCATCCCTGCAATCACAACCACTTTTTCTACAAGGGGAGGCTGTTTTGTCTGATCTGGGTTCGCATCTGGATTTTCAATCAGATCTTGAAGCCCTTCGATACTCGGTGTCGCTGCCGCAAAAATTCTACTCGGCTCAAGTGTAGCAAACAGACAGACGAGCAACAGGAGACATCGCAAAAGACCTTTCATGCTTTACCTTTTCATGTGCGCTTCAAACGCGTTTTCCAGGGCGCGAAATTGGTTTTCTAACGTTGCGTTGAGAATCCCTCTTTCTGTTTCAATGATACAACCTCCTTGTACCACATCTGCCCGTTCTTCGATCTGAAAAGATTCGATTTGATCAAAAAGAGCTTTAATCGATTCTTTTTTCGTGTCGAGAGCTTCTAAATCTTGCCTATGGACGTAAATTTTTACAAACTTGCACTGCAAGACCGATTTGATCGATTGCATCACAATATCCACGATCGTTTCAGGATGAAGTCTGATCAATTCACCAACAATTTTCTTCGTCGCTTTTAATACTAGAGGGAGCATTTGCAATTGCATCAGATGGCGTAGTTCCTTGACTTTGTCACCGAGGAGTAAAACATGCTCATTGAATTTCGATAGCCCTTCTTGAAAGCCCTCGTCGTAGCCCTTCTTTTTTTCCTTTTTTCCTTCTTCGATGAGCTGGAGTTTGAGATCTTCGATTTCCTGTTTCGCTTTTTCAATAAGTTCTTCCGTTTCCAAAAGAGTCTCTAGCGTCTCTTTTGGAATGATCTTATCTTGGCTTAGGCGAACTTCTTCACCATTGATGAGTTTTAATATGTACATAGGTGGATTCTACTTGGTTAATCAAAATATCGACAATTTGTTTATCCTCAAGCACTTTATGAAAGCGAAGGAGTTTTGCCCCCACATTCATCGGGAATCGGTGGCTGAGATACCACATGAAGGTAGTCCCCGCTTCAGAAAGGGCCTTCGCCATCCGGTTGAGCCCTCTTGAGAGGACAATTTCTTGGAGCCCTTCGATATCTCCTTCCCAATTCCAAAGGCCAATTTCGATGAAGGCAACAGGTCTTCGATCCCTTTGGAGTTCATTTAAAAAACCGATCTCCTCTTTCGAAAAGGCACCTTCCAATTTTTTGAGCTGACGGCTGTGGATGATCTTTTTCATCTCCAAACTGACATCATAAAGGCCCAAAAAACGGCAAAGGGTGACGAGCTGATCTCCAGAAAGTTCGAGCAAAAAGTCGAGCGGCCCCTTTGACATGAATTGTGGCGGTAGAGGAAGTTCGAATTCTTTCAGAAGAAGATCGTAGAGAAAACGTTTTGTAATAGGATTCGAAGCTTCATCCAGCTGAGTTTTAAACCAAGAAGGGTCAATCTTTTGGGCGATCTCCTCTTGGGATGAGAATCCAAGATGATTGATGTGGGCAAATTTGGGAAGCCTTTCAATGAACGCCCCCTCTTCTTTTGGCAAATAGTTCACCATCCGTTTTCTCTTGGCATCATCCAATCGACTTAAACGGTGGTGAATTGCAATTAGCCTTGCTTTCATTCGTCAAGGATCCCAGTTTTTTTCTTCTTTTTCAGAAGGGGAATCGGATTGAACAGTTCACCCATCCCTCCGTTCGTACGGATGATCGGGTAGACTTTCCATACGAGCCAGCCGAGCGCTAACAGAACTACGAGCGCAATCACTAGGATCGTAAAGAAGACAGTGCGGAATTTAGCAGCTGATTCTTTGCTCATCACCATCGACCAGATCTTCACATACTCTTTCGCAACTGGCATCATGCTGTCAGATACAGGCGTCGGGGATACATCAGTGAAACGGGATCTATCAGAAACTACAGTGACATCATCGATGCTGAGTCCATTCACACTGCCAGCAACAAGCCTCTTAATCTTTGCTTCCAAATGGCTATTCGGATCATCAAAGATCCCTTGATGTTTGACGTAGACTGCCGCAGTAATGCGCTCAGTAGCCTGCCCCATAGTCGATTCTGCAGGGAAGGATAGCTGCACACTCGCATCAATCACTCCATCAATCATTAAAATGGTGTTCGCAATCTGCTGGGCAAGCCCCGCCTGATAACGGATCGTCTCCTCTTTATCAGTAGACATCAAACCTTGCTTTGCAAAGAGTTCCAAGAGAGAAGTCCCTTGCCTCTGCGGAAGCCCATTCTGATTGAGGAGCGCCATCGCGTTAATCGCTTGATTTTGATCAACTAAGATATTGTACTTCGGACTCGCTGATGCTTCTGCTCCCATAGCGGAGCCTGAAGAAGAGATCGACTTTTCTGCCTTGATCCCTTTGCTTTCTAAGAACACTAAAATGATATTGGCCTGTCTTTCATCCACGTTACTCACAATCGCTTGGTGTTCACCACAAGCTGTGAATATAAGGGCCAGAAACAGACAATAAATGGAACGGTTGAATCTCATATCCCGAAGACTATAGTTTAGTTGACGATTAAATTTCTACATATCACCTCAAAGAGATTTTGGGAAGAAAAGGTTAGGTAGGGGATTTTGGCTTCCAAATC
>CAZZMO010000017.1:0-35056 GCA_964655475.1 uncultured bacterium | reverse complement strand
TTATTTATGTTTTTTTCTTTGACAAGGCCAGATCAAATCCACAGCACTCCTCCTGATGCTGTTTGCACTAACGACTTTCAGATTGCTGCAGAGGCGATATTCTCAGAGGTCATCGATGTAAAAGGTGCTTATTATAAGTGCTTTCATCTCTTATACACTCAATTTTCCCCATACATTTCTGATGAATTGAATGCTCAGGTGATGAGTGAGGCCCTCCCCTTCTTTCAAAAAATCCATTACGACTCTGTTGGGTACCATACGCCTCCCCTCTTTTTTGCAGCCGCCGCCCAATTTTTGCTCGAAGATGCAGAGGTTTCCTCTGCTTGGAGAGAGCTATACAGAGCAATGCAAGTAGGATATATAAGCGAGATCCAAGAACAATTTATCGTATTTATCGAATTAGCCACAAATACGATTGCAAGCAAAAGAGCCCCACTAACTGAATGTGATACTACAAAACTCTCTCTGATTCAATCCCGCGGAGAAGCTCTCTTGTTTGCAGCCGCTGCACTAGAGCCCTCAAGAAATTACTCCTATATTTTGAAAGAGGGGACCTATCTTGTTTTCAATAGCAAAAAAGAATCCTTAGACAGCAGCGGATCCCCCTTCTATTCTGACGCTGACAGGACCTACCAGGCGGCTGTGATCCTCTTCTTGCAAGATACCCTCCTGTTTCCTAACCCCTTGACCCCTTCCAGCTGGGTCGATGTTTGTCTTACAGAATATGAACACCTATTCGAATATTATGATAAAATCGTACAAGAGGCAGCCTCAGACTCTGCTATTGAAGAAGAGGCGTTCATTTTCTCAGAGGATTTAACAGAGGGTGCTTCAGATCTGAAACCACTCCAAGCAGAATCGTTTGCCCTGGCTCTTCTCATAAGAATTGCAGAATATTATCACATCATCCCCGACTTCCCAGCTGATAACCCGATTTTCACCGCTTTTGTGGAAAAGAGACAGGCTGCCCAGACCTTCATCGAGCATTTTTATTTTTTTATCAATGTAGCCAAAGAGAGCAACGATTATAGCGCTCTCTCGCATATGGCCGATGACTTTTTACGGCTTGCAGTTCAATTTAGTGAATATGTGATCAAAGATCCGCAAGGGCCATTAAAAGGAAATCCTGTAAACCGCCTTGCGAGACCCCCCTCTATTAGCAGTACCACTACTTCCCATTCCCGTTCCTCTTTCGGCAGTCCCTCTTCATTTTCTCCAAGAAAATCCCTGAGTAATATTGCCCCAAGCCCCCTATTTAAACGAAGTTCTAGGGAAGAGCTCGGCATTGAGGACAATTCTACTCCACGAGCGAGGATCAATCCGATAGTAGAAACTGATGAAGAGTGGGAATAAGAGACTGTTAACGGATATTGATTTAAAAGAACCGAAAAATCGACAGAAGCCGAATTCGCTAACACTCTCTAAACAATCTGTAGCAAAAAATTCGACGATTTGTTTTAATTGCCTCAGTGCGCCTGTAGTTCAATGGTAGAACCATAGCCTTCCAAGCTATTTGTGTCAGTTCGATTCTGATCAGGCGCTTTTCTTTTTTTCCCCTCTTTGACATCATGTGCTCATGTCTAGAAATTATTCGATCAGGCAAAAAGGTGTAAGGGTACTACGAGTCATCTTCGTGGTCTTCCTCTTAATTGCTGTGAGAGTGTGGTACTTAGCTGTTATTGCGCATGAAGAACATGTCCAAATGGCGAGAAAACCCCAAGTAAGGACGGTCATCGAACAGGCCAACCGTGGCACCGTTCGAGACCGATTTAACTTCCCTCTAGCAATCAATAAAATCCAATATGACGTAGCTCTCTCTTACGATCCGATCAGAAGACTGCCTCGAACAGAGTGGAGAAAGCACCCTGACGGAACTAAATATAAAGTCCTTTTCCGCCAAGAATACATCGAAAAATTTTGCCACATGCTCGCAGATACCCTTTCTCTACACGCAAGGGACATCGAAGACCTTCTCTACAGCAAGGCGGCCCTCTTTCCTAACACGCCATTTACGATCAAAGAAAATATTTCTGAGACAGAATTCTACCGAATGAAAATGCTCGAGAGAAAATGGCCTGGCCTCGATCTCCAGATCAGAGGGGGGCGCTACTATCCAGGGGAAGAAATCGGAGCGAGCGTTGTGGGCTACATGGGAGCGATCAGCGAACGGGAACACTCTGCCATCCATAACGAACTGGAGATCTTGAAAGAATTCGTGAAAAGCCGCGAAGATGGCCTCCCCACACCTCTTCCCAAAGGGTTTTCGAACAGCCGTGAAGTAAAAGATCGTCTCAAAGATCTCGAGAGCCGTTCCTACACGATTAACTCTCAGGTAGGGAAATCGGGTGTGGAGTCTACTTTTGATGAAGACCTTCGGGGATTTTTCGGAAAGAAAAAATATGAAGTGGACATTCAAGGGCACTACCTCAGAGAGCTTCCTGAATCATTCGGAGCGACTTCAGGAAGAAGACTCCTCCTCACCATTTCATCAGAGCTCCAGGCCCTTGCAGAATCGCTTCTAGCGCAAAGTGAAATCTCTCGAGAAGAGAGGTTCCGACAAGCGGGTAAAGGGCATGAGAACGTCCCTCCACCTTGGATTAAAGGGGGAGCGATTGTTGCTATGATTCCTCAAACGGGAGAGATTGTTGCTCTTGCTTCATACCCCCGCTTTAATCCGAACGACTTCATTGCAAAATCTCCGAACCTCAACAAATGGCTCGAAAATTCTGTTTATATCGCTGACCTTTGGAATGGAGCGCTCCCCCTCGAGAGGGATTTTTCTGGAGCATTGAAGCCTCCCCACATTTTAGAAAAACAGGAACTCACTTGGGACTACTATCTCTCTTGCATTTTGTCTCAAAATAGCTCTGTCCAAAAAGCATTAAACCACATCAAAACGGTCCAAAATGCGATTGCCCTCCAGGTTTGCATGGATCAGCTCATGGCTCAAAATGAATCACTCACCCCCCTAGAAATCGTCCAACACCTCGAGAGAGAAGAGGCTGAAGTGGAGTTTTTGAGAACCTATTTAGGGAATATCCCCCACTATGAAGACCGACTGCTCGCTCTCGACCTTTGCCGCCTAGCGGTTCACCATGGCCTCTTTGATCCTTCCCTTATTCCTCACCTCGATCTGATGACGATCAGTGAATACCGAAAGGCAAGCCAGGTGATTGCAGTCTTTAAAAAAGAGATCTCTCGCCATGTCAAAGCCCTCTTTCATGTCGTCGATTTTCCCCTCTGGAGAGAGGCCTACTTTAAAGGGTATCTCAAAGAAAAACGGGAAGAGGAAAAAAAGCAAAAACGGTACCAAAAGCCCTACTTAGAGTATCTCGAAGAGATGGAGAGAAAGCTCTTCCAAGATTTTCTAGAAACGCACATGCCAAGGTTCCTCAGTATTTTCATCCAAGATCACCCTTTGGTTGATGAAGAGGATCCCCTTCTCCCCTACATCCAGAAGCTCCTCGAAGAAAAAAAGAAAAGCCAAGCATTCAAGGAACATTTCAATTTCATCCATCAACACCTCGCTGCTTTTTCACTGAAGCAGATCGATGCTTATCTCGAAACGATGAGAGGGTATGATGAGCTCACAAGACCTCTTTGGGGGCGCTACTACCTCCCTTCGAAGCCTGGAAGAATTGCGATGGAAAAAGATTTAGCGCGCCATTTCTACCCCGCGACTGGGTATGGTTTTGCCAGATCTTACGCATTCCAAGAGACAGCTCCTCAAGGATCGATTTTTAAGATCATCACATCGCTAGAAGCTCTCAATCAATTCTACTCTGCCACAGGAGAGACGAATCCTCTCACGATTATCGATGAATGTAAGAACCTTCAAGATGTCTCCCCATCAGCTATTCTGGGATATACGGCAGAAGGGAGCCCCATCACCCGCTTTTACAAAGGAGGACGTCTACCCCGCTCTGCAAAAAGGATCGGCAAGATCGATCTAATTGGCGCTTTAGAACAATCGAGTAACCTCTACTTCTCTCTCCTTGCTTCAGAAATCATTGCAGACCCCCTCGATCTCAACAAAACATCGAGAAAATTGGGGCTTGGGTCGAAAACAGGAATTGCCCTCACGGGTGAGCCTGCTGGAGTGATTCCACTCGACGTGGCTGATAACTTATCAGGTCTTTACTCAATGGCGATTGGACAGCACTCTCTCACTGTGACTCCCCTGCAAACAGCACTCTTCCTCTCCTCGTTTGTCAACGGGGGAGAGCTTTTGAAACCACAGATCATGCGCTGCATTGCCAATATGGAACCTCCGAGAACGGCAGACGCCTGGCTATCACAGTCCCACTACTCGTACGAAGATCTCTTGAACCGGATCGGGATTTACTTCCCCTTCTTTACAGAAGCGGAAGTAAAGATGGAGACTCCTTACCTGTGGAAGATGCAAAAAGAGGTGAGAGAAAAACTCTATATTCCAGAAGAGGTGAAAAAAACTCTCCTTTCAGGTATGTATCGGGTGATCAACGGAGAAAAAGGGGGAGGGAGAGTTTCTGCCATCCGGACGCTAAGAGATGTCCCTTACATGAGGCGCTCTTATCAAGAAATTCAGCCCTACCTCATTGGGAAAACGGGTACTGCGGAGATTCTTTATCGCCCTTGTCTCGACCGGGAATACAACCCCATCCTTTGTAAACACATTTGGTTTGGGGGAACCTCGTTTAAGGATAAAGAGTTAGAGGAGCCTGAGCTCACTGTGGTTGTTTACCTCCGCTACGGTGACTATGGAAAAGAAGCGATCCCGTTTGGAGCAGAAATCATTAAAAAATGGAGAGAAATCCAAAGTCGATGAAACTTGATCTCGTCTCTTACAACATTCTCGCCCCTTGCTATGCCCATCTCCACCACCGCTCGAGAGAAATTGAGCCCTACATAGGTTGGGACCACAGAAAGCATTTGATCCTCCACAAATTACAAAAATTAAACCCTCATGTAATATGCCTTCAAGAGGTTGAATATAAAGGGTTTATATTTTTAGAGTCAGAACTTCGGAACCGCGGCTACCGAGGGATCTTTGCCATGAAGGGCCTCGGTAAGATGGAAGGGCTTGCGATCTTTTTTCAGTTTGAAGAATGGATGTTCGCTGGAGCAGAAACACTCTTTTTTCACGACTATTACCCCGATCGGCAAACAACCATTCCCCTCTCTTCAGGAGATAATGCCCTATTCGTCTATCTCAAGACAGAAAAAGGGCTAATCGGAATTGTAACAACTCATATCCATGCCTATTTTCTCGAAGAAGATCTCGTCCAAAAAAAGACGAATCAACTCCAAATTCAGCAGATCTTCGATGTCTACATTCAAGAACGCACTTTTGTCGATCATTGGATCATTGCAGGGGATTTCAATCAGGAAAACATCCCCTCGATCTACCTTTCAAAAAACCACCTGCTCGATGCCCACCAAAACCAGTTTTCCCCCACCTTTGAGGATCGGAAGATCGACTACATCTTCCATTCAGACACCTTGAAAGCGACCCCGATTCATATCCACGCTTCCCCTCTTCCCCACCCGAATGACGTGGAGGGAAGTGATCACATGCCCATCGGAGCCTCATTTACCAATTTTCCTATCAGGTAGCAAGTTGAGTTATTAACCTAGGTTTTTACGATGAAATGGATACTAGGCTTTTTCTTAATGATGAGCCTTTCACTTGAAGCGCGATTGTTAGTACAGTTAGAAAATGAGCGTACTGTAACTGAATTTGCAGAGAAAACAGGGGCACTGATCGTCGATGCGGACGAGAAGAACCCCTTTAAAGCGGTCAGTAAAGTGTTCCTAGAACATGATCTCATTGTTTTGAAAAAACCTATCCAAGAAGAGGCCTTCCTAAAGAGGCTTGCAACAAGATTTGGATACCGCTGCGTCTCCTTCAAGAAAGAGACTTCCCCTCAAGAGGCTGCTACCTATACGAGAACCCTCTTGCAAGATGGACCTCATCAAAGTAGCGAGATCCCTTCTCTCTCGAAAAAAGATGCCAAAGAGCTCTATGATTTGATGGATCAAGTGGATAAGATTTTCGAAAAACATGGACTCACCTACTGGGCTTTCGCGGGAACTCTTCTTGGGGCGATACGCTCACAGGGACTCATCCCTTGGGATGACGATCTCGACATCTGCATCTTTGAATCAGATGAAAAAAAACTTCTCTCACTGAAAAACGAATTAGAAGAGCAAGGCCTTGGCCTTTACTACTATGAGCAGAAAGAATTTTATAAGATCTTCCTAATCAATGGCACACCGATTGAAGATACCAGAAACCCAGGAGCGCTCCGCTCTTACTGCTATCCATTTGTTGATATCTTTGTGATGGGGCTTCCCCCTCTTAAAGAAGAACTCGACATTTACTCCCATAAAAGCTGCTTTTTCTTCCGCAACTTTCCTGAAGAGAGCTTCACCAGCGATCAATTATCCCATTTTCATAGGATCCCCTTTGGACCGATCAGCATCGTGGTTCCTAAAGATGCTGAAGAGTGGCTGAATCGCAACTATGGAGTGAAAGCATATCCAGAATTCTGGAAAAAATTCGCTATGGAACCGACAAGAAGCCACCGACTAGAAGCACCGATTTCTGCGTATGCGGGTGCATCTTATGTCATCTTGGATGATCTTGCTCCTGCTGCTTGGAAGTGAAAGTTGACAAAATAGCGATGAGCTCTTATGAAGATGAATATGAAGATCTTTGTAACAGGAATCGCTGGATTTATTGGATTCCAGACGGCTATTGCTCTGAAAAAAAAGGGGCATGCCGTTTCTGGATGTGATAACTTCAACAACTACTACGATGTCAGCCTCAAAAGAAAGAGGGCCTCTCTTTTGAAAGAGGCTGGAATCGAGGTGTTTGAAAAATCGATCCAAGAGATCGAATCTCTCGCACCTTTCTTTGAAAAAACGGGGCTGACTCACATCATCCATTTGGCAGCACAGGCAGGGATCCGCTACTCGGTAGAGCATCCTGACCTCTTCACTGAAGACAATCTCGTCGGCTTCATGAGCATCTTAGAATTTTGCAAAAAGCGGCCATCACTCAAACTCATCTATGCCTCTTCCTCCTCTGTCTATGGAATGAGAAATGATGAAGGGTTTAGTGAAGAAGATGTGACAGACTACCCGACGAATCTCTACGGCGCTACGAAAAAGTGTAATGAGCTCTTGGCTCATGCCTACTACCACTGCTTCAAGATCCAATCTACAGGGCTCCGTTTCTTCACTGTTTATGGCCCTTGGGGAAGACCTGATATGGCGGTTGGACTCTTCATGAAAAACATCCATGCAGGGATCCCGATCACCCTCTACGATCCTGATAAAATGGAAAGGGACTTCACCTACATTGACGATATTGTGAGTGGAATTGAAGCATCGCTCCATTTAGATGGATATCACATCATCAACCTTGGCGATAGTGAGCGGCATAAAATTGTCGAGCTCGTCGAGCTCATGGAAAAAGAGTTCGGGAAAAAAGCGATTGTTCGAACAGAATCGGCACCCGTCGGCGAAGTGTTCACCTCTTCTGCTGATATCACCCTTGCCCGAAAACTTCTTCAATATGAGCCCAAAGTGCCCTTAGCACTCGGGATTAAGCTCTCTGTCCAATGGTACTTAACACTTCTGGAAACGAAGCGATGATATCGCTTGCACACATAAAATCTTCAGAAAGATAGTGAGCTGCCACTTCGCCAGCCAGCTGGTGGAGGAGAACTCCCATCGCTGCCGCTTTTCTTGGCTCAATGCCGCGAGCAAGGATCGCTCCGATGATCCCTGTGAGGACATCGCCACTTCCTGCAGTCGCCATTCCTGGCGTGCCATAGGGGGCAATCAGAGGTTTTTGTTTCGGGTGGAAGATGTAGGTAGGTGCACCTTTCAGAACGAGTGTCACATGGTGCTCATCAGCAAATTTTTGCCCTTCTACGAGAAGACTCTCTTTTTTCGTTTGGATGAGTTTTAAGAACTCTCCTACATGAGGTGTAAGAATCACTGGTCCCTTCGATTTTGGAAGCGTGGGGAAGAAAGAAAGGGCATCTGCATCGATTACGGCGGGGATATCGATTAGAGGCATTAAAAATTCTAAAAAGTTTCTCCCTTCTTTGGCTTTCCCCATCCCAGGTCCAATGATGACACTTTTTGTTCTCTTGAGCTCTTCTATGATGAGATCTCTTTGTTCCCAATCTCCCTTGATGAGTTCATAGGGGGCTTGAATGAGATCCCCTTCGATCCCTTTCGGATGAAAAAGTTTCACAATACCGGCTCCCGCTCTAAGAGCTGATGTCGTAGCGAGGAGCGCAGCTCCCCCCATCCCATGAGAGCCTGCAAAGGCGAGTACTTGCCCAACGAGATATTTATGATCAGTCTTTTTCCTTTTGGGCCACTCTTCTTTTAAAAGATGGCGAGAGATGAGGTAAGCAGAAGGCTCGAGCTGCTCTATGAATTTTTCAGACATCCCAAAAGAGACAATATGAAGATCTCCCGCGTGGAGATAACCTGAATCGATAAAATGTCCCAGTTTGTAGGCCCCAAGAGCAACTGTATGTGTGGCAAAAATCGCTTGTTTGCCAAATGTTCCATCATCGCCTGAAATCCCTGATGCAATATCGATACTAATGACAGGAAGATGCCAGTTATTCACTTCATGAATGACCTCAGCCAACACCCCTTCGATGTAGCCAGAAAATCCTGTTCCCAAGATAGCATCGAGGACAAGCCCTTCCCTCGGGTTTTTTAATTGATTGGGCTTTGCCACTAAGACAATATGCCCATTCATCTGTAAGAAAAGGTTGGCATGTTCGCGGCAAAGAAGAGATGATTCTTCTAACGGATAGAGTTGATAGACAAGAACTTCAAATCCTCTCTCTTTGAGAAGGTGGGCGACGGTGTAGCCATCCCCTGCATTGTTACCCTTTCCAGCAATGACAGTAAGGGTTTTATGGATTCCCTGATCATGGCAAAACTTTTCGATGTGATCAGCGATTCCCTCTCCTGCCTTTTGCATATAGGCAGCACTAGTCGCATCTCCCTGTGCGATGGCAAGTTTTTCAACTCTTGCCATCTCTTTCGCAGTCACAACTTTACGCCATTCAAAAGTAGAATGCTTCATACCAGATCCTCTCTGATCTGGATACTATAGCATTAAAAGAAAATAGTCATCCTCTTAGACTAATTCTTCTTTGAGCTCACGGGTGAGGAGGCGCCGGACCCCTTCTTGAGGGTCGAGACCGTCGATGAGTACGGCGTAGACCGCAGAGGTGATCGGCATGTCGAGCTGATACTTCTCTGCTAATTGCTTAGCGGAAATGACGGTGCTCGCCCCTTCGACGACCATGTTGATCTTTTTGTGGGCATCATCTGTGCCGACACCTGAGCCGATCATGTGGCCGAAGCGGTAGTTTCTTGAGAGAGAAGACATACAGGTAACACAAAGATCTCCGAGACCTGCAAGGCCGTTTAGAGTCTCCTCTTTTGCCCCTTTAGCGGCGGCAAGGCGCTTCATCTCATGAAGTCCACGGGAGATGATCGCTGCTTTTGTGTTGTGTCCATAGCCAAGTCCTTCTGCAATTCCTGAAGCAATCGCCATGACGTTCTTGATGGCGCCGCCGAGGGCAACACCACTCACATCATCGCTCAAATAGAGACGGAAGTAGCTAGAAGTAAAGAGTTCTTGGATGAGTTCTGCCACTTTTTTCGAGTAGGCAGCGGCAACTGCTGAGGTAGGGTGTCTTGCCATGACTTCATCAGCGAGGGTTGGACCGCTGAGCTGCCCAATCTGCATCTGGTAGTCTTGGCCGAGTACTTCGAGAGCGATTTCTGGAAGAAGAAGGCCTGTATCTTGTTCGATCCCCTTTGATGTCAAAATGATAGGGCAATTTACGCCACCCATCGCACGGATTTTTAGAAAGACCGATCTGATCCCTTTTGTCGTGACCGATTCTACGATGACATCTGCATCATGAATGGCTTTCTCGAGATCTTTTTCCACTCTGAGATTTTTAGAGAGTTGGTAGGAGGGGAACTTTGGGTGGCCATGACCTGCTGCGATGCTGTCTAACACATCATGCTCGATCGACCAAATTGTTACGTCGTGACCATTTTCTGCAGCTAAATTAGCGAGGACAAGCCCCCAAGCGCCACAACCTAGATAACATATTTTTTTCATAAAACCCTCCACTTTCATGTGGAGTATACCCGATTTGCCGTTAGGAAGCAACTATTCTCCGAGATCGAGCCAAGTAAATAATTTATCATCAAAGATCTTGTAAAGACTTAATAGGGAAAAATGAGCGCTCCCTCTCTGAGGCAACGACAGCAACGCGCTCCGCCTTTGAGAAGGCGTCAAAAATAAATGTTTCAAATTGGTAGTGGTGTTCTTTTTGAACTAAGTGCCAAGGCAGCTGATAGGAGGCGGCTCTTTCAAAAAAAGAAAGAGAAGCAGAGAAGAGCCCTGTATTGCCCCACTGCCAATCATTTTTTTCCTCCTCCCCTACTTCGAAATATTCCTTCACGATGAGTTTCCCCTCTTTCATTCCCAGTAACCCTAGTTTTTCTTCAGGAGAGCGCTTTTTCACCGTTTTGACGACGAGATCACACCCCTCTTGTATGAGCGAAAAGGGCTTTAGATCAACAGGATTTGCCAGGGGATTATCAATCATGAGAACATTGATACCAACGACTCCTCTCTCTTTCCACTTCTCTAGGAGTCCTGACTTTTGAAAGCTCGAAAAGAGGGCTCCATTTCCAGAAGGGGTCATTTTTTCAAGCCACTTCCCCTCTTTTGACAGGGTGGGAGCGGTTGATTGGCAGAAGAGGTCGATGTTGAGGCCAAACCATTGGCGCTCTTTGAGGAATCTCTCCGTCTCTTCATGGTTTTCAGGAGAGGTCATGATTGCGATCAAAGTATTAGGTCGATCAATTTTAGAAAGAAGGTGCTCAAAGAGGCTCTTCCCCTTGTATTCAAAACACCCTTTAGGGCCGAGAAATCCGAGTCTTGTCCCTCTGCCACCAGCCAAAAGGAGAACTCCAATGGGACCAAGATCAGCATGGGGAAGGGTTTCTTCTGAGATAGGCTCTTGAAGCGGAAGGACCCCTTCCACTTTCCAGCGGCTCTTCCCTAAAAACACCTCATATAACTCATCCCGATCAACCATAGGGAAAATACCATAATGACAACGAGAGAAAAAAAGAACATTTTTCGTGCCCAGAGGCGATCATCTTTCGTGAAAAAGCCCATGAGGGCTAGGCTAAGCCAAACAAATCCGATGACTGATAGGTAGGGCTCAAACAAGAAAGAGAGGACAGTAAAGGCAAGGACATAAAAAAACATCGAACACTTCGTAGCTTTCATGCTCCTTTCAGCAGGAGCTACCGGGATGGAGCCATTTTTATAGTCTTCCAAACGGTAGATCGCAATCGCAAAGAAGTGGGGCATCTGCCAGCTTATTAAGATTAAAAAGAGGAAAAATGCGGTGAGATCGAGCGATCCTGTTACAGCAGCATAACCTACTACAGGAGGTACGGCACCTGCTAAACTTCCAACAAATGTCGCCTCACTCAAGCGGTACTTCGAAAAGCTGTAGGCAAAGACATAAATGATGAAGCCAAAGAGGGCTGTAAATGTGGCCAAAATATTGGTCCCAATCCCAAGTATCATCACACCTAAAACAATGAGACAAGTACCGAAAATTTTCGCTTCTTGAGGAGAGATGGTACCGATAACAAGAGGTCTTTCTCTGGTCCTCATCATCTTCCCATCGAGCTCGCGGTCGATGTAGTTATTCCATACACAGGCAGACATAATGACTAAAGAGAGTCCGAACAGCGTCCAGAAGAAGAGTGGAACGTCCCAATAGCCTCTAGATGCAGCTGCAAACCCTGCTACCATCGTCAAGAGATTGCCAACGACAATCCCTGGTTTCGTCAAAACCGCGTACTGTTTAACTATTTTTTCCATAATGGCGCATTGTTACAAAATTACATTTGAAAGCAAATAAAAAATTACATGTTCATACAGGGCATCATGTTGTAGTCGAGATTCTTCATAATCCAAATCGAGCCTCCAACAATCACAACGATGACGAGAACCATGAAAAAGAAGGTGAGAAGACTCCATCTCGGCTTCGATTCAACGCCAAGATTGAGAAAGAGGATGAGTTGTAAGATCGCCTGAACTGTTCCTAGGGCAAACACCATCAAACGGAGGGTCCATCCAGTCAAAAGGGCATCTTTCACAAGGAAATATGCCATGAGTGTCAACACTAATGAAAGGATCGTCCCAAGAATGACATGGTTAAAGCTCTTATTCCATTTGTGACTTACATCCATCATGTTACACTACTCCTAAGAGATAAACGACTGTGAATACAAAGAGCCATACTACGTTCAAGAATTGCCAAAACATCCGAAGACAAGTGATGCGTCTGATATCAATATCTGTAATCGGATGGAAGAGCGTTGGAGTCAAGAGCACGAGAGTCCAAAGGAGGGCAATAACTACATGAATGGCATGCATCCCGAGGATGGTGAAGAAGGAAGATAAAAAGGCGCTCCTTTCCCATCCAGAATTTGCTGCAATGAGCTGCTGCCAATCTTGAAACTGCAATATGAGAAAGATCGACCCTAAAAGGAAGGTCAAGAAGAACCAAAATAGGACCCCTTTTCGAGAAGAGCGGTGAACAGAAACTCCTCCCAATCCACTCGTCATGCTCGTAGCTAAAAAGACGAGGGTGAGGAGTAAGCCTCTTGAAATATTCATGATGTCATGAGAAGTGGGGCCTCCATATGTGCCATTTTTGAGGACGGCGTAGGTGGCAAAGAAGGTGGCGAACATCATGAAATCGGTGAGAAGGTAACACCAAAACCCAAAGATTGTTTTAGAGTGCATCTCCTGGTGAGCACTTTCATGAGAGTCATGCATGGCGCTCTACCTCCTCTTTCGTGAGATAATAGTCTGTATCTTTTTCAAATAGGCGGACAATGAGAGCGATCAAGATTCCGATCAAGCTCAAGATAGCAAGCCAGAACATGTGCCACACCATAGCGAACCCGAGAAGAAAGCTGAGTCCACCGATGTAAACGCCAACACCTGTATTTTGAGGCATGTGAATCGGTTCAAATGGGAGTGGTTTTTGAGGATTTTTTTTCATATCCCAAAACGCATCTCTTTCGTGAACAACAGGTGTCACAGCAAAGTTGAAAAAAGGTGGTGGAGAGGAGATTGACCATTCGAGAGTTCTTCCATTCCAAGGATCTCCTGTGAGATCGAGATTCTTTTTTCGATCTCTGATGCTGACAAACAGCTGAAGAAGTTGGAGTCCAAAACCGATCATCACAAGGCCAAAACCAAAAGCGGCAACTGCAAAAAGTGGCCACCATCCAGTAGATGCATCGTAATGGTCGAGCCTTCTTGTAGCTCCCATAAAACCAAGAAGATAGAGCGGAGTAAAGGCAACTAAAAAGCCGACCAGCCAGAACCAAAAGGCCCATTTGCCGATCCTTTCATTCAACATAAAGCCGGTAAACTTCGGAAACCAGTATGAATAACCTGCAAAAAAACCAAAGAGAACTCCACCGATGATCACGAAGTGGAAGTGAGCAATGAGAAACAAGCTATTGTGGACCTGGAAATCGACAGCAGGGATCGACATCATCACCCCAGCCATCCCCCCAAGTGTAAAGGTAATCGCAAATCCTAAAAACCAGAGCATCGGGGTAGTAAAGTGAACTCTACCTCGGCACATGGTGAAGAGCCAGTTGAACACTTTAACACCTGTTGGGACTGCGATGACCATGGTCATGATCCCAAAGAAGGCGTTGACATTTGGTCCTGCTCCCATCGTAAAGAAGTGGTGGAGCCAGACGATAAATGAGAGGAAGGTGATCACAAAAATCGCCCAGACCATCGTCGTATAACCGAAGAGTTTCTTTTCAGAAAAGACGGGGACAATCTCAGAAAAAATCCCAAAAGCGGGTAAAACAAGAATATAGACTTCAGGATGGCCCCATGCCCAAAAGAGATTGATGTACATCATCGGATTCCCACCATAATCAGCGGTAAAGAACCGGGTATCGAGAAGGCGATCTGTCGTAAGCATCCCTGCAGTTGCTGTCAAAATGGGGAAGGCAAACATGACTAGAATCATGGTTGCAAAAGCGGCCCAGACGAAAATCGGCATCTTCATGAGGGTCATACCAGGGCAGCGCATTTTCAATATTGTGACAAAGAAATTGAT
Source organism: uncultured bacterium (assembly GCA_964655475.1). Taxonomy (GTDB): domain Bacteria; phylum Chlamydiota; class Chlamydiia; order Chlamydiales; family VGMA01; genus VGMA01. The sequence continues at coordinate 20,825 of CAZZMO010000017.1, read as the reverse complement.
CCCGGAAAGCAAACTTCCTGCCCCCGAGATCTGGACGCTCCAGAGCCAATAATCAACTCCCACACCAGGGTTATACTTGAGCCCTGATAGTGGTGGATAGGCAGACCAACCTGTTCCTGCAAACACACCAATGACAAGAGAAACTAATATGAACATCGCTCCTGAAGTAAAGAGCCAGAAGCTAATGGAGTTGAGTGCCGGAAAGGCGACGTCCCGCGCACCAATCTGTAAAGGGAGAATCAGATTGATAACGCCGAACATCACCCCCATCCCAACGAAAAAAATCATCGTAACACCGTGAGCAGTAGCGACTTGCTGAAAATGATCAGCTGTGATGTATCCCATCGAATCGCCAACAGCCCAGATCTGTTGTAGCCTCATCATCCCTGCATCAAAAAGCCCTTTGAAGAGCATGATGGCAGAGACAACGATGTACATCACCCCAATCTTTTTGTGATCGACTGTTGTGAGCCATTCGGTCCAAAGCCACTTCCATCGACGTGCGTAGGTAAGCCAAATGACTAGGGCTATCCCACCGAAAACCATCGATGCACCTGCACCATATTCAATCCAATCATGTCGAAACGCATCGATTGTCAATCTTCCAAACAGACTCATGGCGCTCCATATTTCATAATGATGTAATCAAACAGATCATCCTTCTCTAACGAGTAGAGAGTGACTGGGTTATATTCACTTGGCTTCATCAGCTCATTGTATTCTTCTAATGTAAGGGATCGTGGAGAGTTTTTTACTTCTCCCACCCAAGCGTTAAAGTCCGCTTCATCAGTCGCTTTCGCTGTGAAGACCATCCCTGCAAAGCCCACTCCGCTGATATTTGCTGAGCAGCCTCGGAAGGTTCCTGTTTCACTTGCCATGAGGTGAAGTTTTGTCTTCATCGCAGGCATTGCATAAATTTGTCCCCCGAGCTGTGGGATCCAGAATGAATTCATGGGCGCATCGGCCGTGATCTCAAAATTGAGAGGAGTATCGACGGGGAATTGAATGTAATTGACGGTCGCAATTCCTTGCTCTGGGTAGATGAAAAGCCACTTCCAATCGAGGGCTACTGCCTGAATGGTGATGGGCTTCTTGTCTGATTCGATCGGCTTATAGGGGTTGAGAGCATGGCTACTTTGATAAGTTAAAATGGCTAAGAAGATGATGATGACGGAAGGGACTCCCCACCAAAACACCTCAGCTACATGACTTTCGCTCCAATCGGGTCTATAGGTTGCTTTTTTGTTATCGGCTCGATAAACCCAAGCAAAAATCAAAGTAAAGAGGAGAGCTGGAATCACCACAATCAACATTAAAAGGGAGGTGATGATCAAAAGGTCTTTTTCTGCCTGAGCAATGATCCCTTTTGGCTCAAGTACCGCAATCTTATTGCTTTGAACAAAAACTACCGTGGCGATCACAGTAGCAAGCAAGACCAAAATAGTGAGAGCAATTTTGACATTTTTCTTCATGCCCTCCTTCTACTAAAAAAAGAATATATACACAACCAGGTTTAAAAATGGAGTGGTGAGAGGAGGTACTCTTCTTCTCTTGCGAGAATTTTTTCCATCGCTTGCAGGACATCTTCGGTCGTGATCTGCTTCATGCAGCGAAAATCGATCGGGCAAGTTCTTTTAAAACAAGGAGAACAGGAAACAGGTTTTTGGATTACCGTTCCATTCATGTAGGGCCCAGTGACCGTAGAATCGGTCGATCCAAAGAGGGCAACGAGAGGCACTTTGAGAGCCGCCCCAATGTGCATAGGACCGCTGTCGTTTGTGAGAAACACATCAGAGAGTTTAATGAAGGCCATGAGCTCTCGAAGAGAAGTTTTACCTGCCAAATTGATCACTCTTTCATTGAGCCCTTCACAGATGCTATCGACGAGAGATTTGGTCCCTCGGTCGCCAAAGAAAAGTACAATTCGATCGGGGTCTTGCCGGAGGATCTCTTTAGCTACTTCTTTAAAACGCTCTGGAAGCCAACACTTTGCACTCCCATAAGCAGCCCCTGGATTGATCCCAATAATTGTTTTCCCCGAAGGGAGCTTGTCCTTTGCTTCAAGAAGTTCCTCTTCCGATAAAAAGAGCTCAGGCCTTGTATCTGAGATTTCAATATCGAGGGGGGCTAAGAGCATTTTATAAGTCATGACGAGGTGCTGCTCTTTCCTTCTCGCAGGAAATTCTATCCCATTATTCAGAAGATGCCTTCTCCAAGAGTCGTAAAACCCAATTCTCTCTTTCACCTTCCCCATCTGAAAATGGAGCGCCGATGAAAAGGAGTTCGTCAGAATAATCCCTGTGTCGTAGCGTTTTTGTCTCAGAAGGCGGATGAGGGATTCCCCTGACGAGGTCTTTGGGAAAAACCTCTTCTCTCGGGAAAAGCCGATGATAGAACTGATATGAGGATCATGCTTGAGGATGGGAACCAAAGAGTTCGACGTAAGAGCTGTAATTTCTCCTTGTGGAAAGGCTTTTCTGAGGTCATGGAGAACAGGAACTGCCATGATGAAGTCGCCAATCCAGTTGGGCATCCGAACTATGATCTTTTTTTTCATACCCTCGCATTATAGAAGATGTAGGGTTATATACCGCAAGCCTTTATTCAAGAAGTCGACGATTCTATGTGTACGTTTGGAAGCTCGTAAGAGTCATATTCTTCGAAAAATTCGTGCCCCGACAGAAACTCTTCTTTTGTGATGGGGGTTCTATAATGTGCGTTTGCCTCTTCTATGCTCTTCAGTGCCCAAGGTAAAAAGTGGTATTGAAAAAAGGCTTGATTGATCTCTGGCTTTCTCTTGAGCTTCCCTTCAGCCCCTAAATAGAGCTCTTCTAAGGTAAACCTCTCCTCTTTACCATTGAATTCAAAGTAAAACGTCTGCAATCGATTCACATATTCTATCGGGAGCACTGCATCTGTCTCGACCGGAAGCTGATTGTATTCTTCAAATAACCAATCGGCAGCCTCCTGTAGGGTGACACCCTTCGGATCTAAATCAAATCCAATAAAAAGATCCTCCCCTCTCTCATTTTTCCCCTTGTAGACTAGATTGATCCCTGAACTCGGCCCATGGGGGTTTCTTCTGCAGTAGTCGGATCGATTTTTCATGTATAAAAGCTGACCTAGATAAAAGGTTGGGGGGCGTTTTCTGATCCCCTCTAAAGTGAGTTTACTCTTCTTGATTTTGACGAGCATGATGAGCTTTGCTTGATGTGGACATTCATTATCTCCAATCCTGATTGGTGATTCCTCCATCCATCTTCCCATGATCGCATTAAACCTTGCCTCACCCCATCTTTCTAAAAGAACAAGATAGCGCGCAACATCGAGAATCGAATGGCAATCTAAGAAAGAGAGCCCTTCTTGAAAAGAGGTAAATGCTCTTGCAAAATTCACCCCCCGTTTCATCTCAAGCTGAGCTGGATCGATGTTCAATACCTGATCAGGCTTTCTAACATGGCTCCAATAATCCCGATTCCCCCTCGGAAGGTATAAACTACAATCATCTCTTAATCTCTGATGAAGTTGACGCGCAGGAATAGCTTGTTGATTCACGAGGATTTTTTTCTCCCCGAGTCTTTTCAAAACAGCTCCATAGATCCGATTGGACCAAATTCTTGACGGCTTAATATTAATTGCTTCTTGCAGTTTTCCTTCCCTAATGAGCTTTCTTTTCTGGAAGAAAGGGGTCACGAGCTCTTCCATTTTCTGGACAAAGTGTTCCAAAATGGTTGGCGCCCCACTGAGCTCTTTCTGAGGAGAATCTACGGGAGGGATAAACCATCTTTCAATCTCTCTTGTATTTAGGGCAGCAGAAAGAGTCAATTGACTTGCATCTATCGATTCTCCCTTTGGATTGAGCCCAAATTCAGTAAATAATGGGCGGCCTAGTCGATCTTGCTTGAGATAAATAAGGTAGCGAAGCTCTCTAGCCGCGAGAGTATAGATCTGCCCCTGTTGAAAGATCCCATCCACTTGAGTCGCCGTTTGGATCATGAGCTTATTGCGGTGAGAAGAGTGGAGATCACCGATCCGGATCAGTTCCACACCGGCCCATGCACTGACAACCTGATTGAATCTGCTTTCCCCAAACCTTTCTAGGAGAAGCAAATAGACAGCCAGGTCAATCACTGCTACAGAACTTAAAAACCTCAACCCCTCAGAAAAGCTCCTAAAAGCTGCAGCAGGTTCAACTCCCTGCTTCATTTGGAGCTGCTCAGGGTTGATCCCCTTACCTTGCCTAGGTACAGTTTCCCAATAGGTGGGGCTTCCGAGAGACTTTTCAAAAACTTTCTTTTGCTGAAACCTCTCATATAGAGCTGAAGCAGGGGTCTCCACCTGATTCACAAGAATGGATTCATGACCAAGACTTTGAAGCGCTTTAGCATAGACACGAGGATCCCAGAGCTTGGAAGGCTTAATATTCAATGCATCTTTGATTTTCCCTTCACGGATGAGCTCTTTTTTTTCAAAAAAAGACTCCACTACTTCTTGAAATTTCAGTACAAAATGCCCTTCTAAGGAACACTCACTACGATTGGCCCGCCCCTCTTCAACTAAGTAAGCTTGCAATTTCCCTTGAACAGCTTCGACAGGCATATTTTCCCTTAATTTCCCGAACATTCTACCTCATTAACGCAATATTAATAAAAACAAAAAATACTTGAAATTGACCTATTATGAAATTAACTGTTAAAATATCTTAGCCTAAAAATAAAATTTTTGCATAATAATGAGTGTTTATTCCTATACACCATCCCCTGTAACCACTCAATCTTCGAGGTCAACCCCTGAACCCTCTTTAGATATTTTCCGTTTGTGTCGAACACTTTCTGATCCCCCTTATTTCCGGCAGAATTATGGAGAAAACATTCAAAAATTTCATACATTATTTGAGGCAAATCAAGAATTATTACCTTTAGAGGGGTATCTAGATATCTTTGAAGCATTTGCTTCATTCTCTTTTGCAGGAAATTATCAGTGCTTTCTCCTCGTTGTGAGGACATTTGAAGAGAAATTTCCTATTGAGTGGCAATCCTTTGCCGGCAGTTATCTCTTTCCTGAATCTCTCACCCCCAATTTCTCTGGCATGAGAGAACTACTCCAGCGAAAAGATGAGAGGTTTTTATCACCTGTTTTTATAGACAGAATCGAAAAAACTACGGAACTTGCAAAAGAATTTCTCCTCTCTGAAGAAAGGAAAGGGGCCCTCATTCTCCTTGCACAAGAAGGGACGACTTATCACTATTGCCCCCTTCTTCTTGAAAAAACTCCGACAAGGCTTTATCTCCAGCTCACCGACTCTGTTATTGTAGAGAGTCGATTGAAACAGATCATCGAACAGGTAGAAGAACTCTCTAGAGTGATCCCTTGCTCCTTTTCCCACTACAAAATCTCTAGACAAATCGACTGGCATACCTGTCCATATTTTGCACTCAATGATGTAATCAAATTCCTCCGCTCTTCATACTTCTTCGATACTGATGATTCAAACGCTCCCCTCACCATCAGACCCGTAGATAAACTTCTGGACAATATGATGAAATACACCCAATTTTATGTTAGAGGCAGCTACTTCCATACAGCTCAATCTTTTAGGGAACTCTACCCTGATTATCGAATCCATCGGTATACTTTGAAAGGAGAAAATTTGCACGCAGAGGCGAAAGAAACAAAATACCTCTCTTCTCTCTTGAGATCCTTTCTCCAATCAGCTATTTCAGTATATTGATAAATATTGGCCCTTTTGCGACACTTCGACCTAAGAGACTGTCTGCAATTTTTGGACAGTCTCTAAAAAGGTCTAATGAGAAAACGGATTATCGGTGTCGATCCTGGAACCCGCATTACGGGATATGGGATTATTGAAGCTGAGAGAAACTCTTATCATCATATTTGTCATGGGATTATTACCCCTTCTCCGAAACTCGCTACAGAGTTTCGCTACCAGACAATTTTCGAAGAGCTTCAAATCATTCTCGATGAATATAAACCTGAAGCCCTCTCGGTAGAGACGCAATTTGTCTACAAAAATGTCGACAGCGCCCTGAAGCTTGGAATGGCAAGAGGGGTGATCATCTTAGCTGCGACATTGAAAAAGATTCCTGTCTTCGAATATACTCCGAAAAAAACAAAAATGGCTGTGACAGGAACAGGCGCTGCAGATAAAGCAAAAGTGCAGAAAATGATCGAGCTTCTATTAGGAGAAAAGGTCGTTTCTGAAGATGCCTCTGACGCACTTGCAATTGCTATTTGTCACGCGCATGCTGGAAAGGTCTCTTATGTATGAATACGTCCGAGGTCGTCTTGTTGCGATCTCCCCCACAAAAGCGGTGGTCGATGTTCACGGAATTGGTTTTTCTCTTGAAATTCCCGTCAATCTCTACACAAAATCCCCTGCAATTGGAGAAGAAATTCACCTCTACACAGCTCACGTAGTGAGAGAAGATAGTGAACGATTATTCGGTTTTTTAAGTGTAGAAGAAAGAGAGCTTTTTCTCTCTTGTAGCGCGGTCTCTGGAATTGGACCAAAGACTGCACTCAATCTCGTAGGGCACATGGATCTCACCACCTTTCGAGAAACCATCCAAATGGGGAATCTCACACTTCTCTGCAAAATTCCAGGCATTGGAAAAAAGACTGCTGAGAGACTTCTTGTTGAAATGAAGGGAAGATTACCAAAGCAAATCGAAGCAGTGCCCGATTTCTTTTGTGATGCTACCGCAGCGCTTGTTCACCTCGGCTATAATCTCCAAATCGCTCAAAAAGCGGTCAAATCTGCTATGCCCCATTCTGAAGGTTCATTATCAACACTCATCACCAAAGCACTTCAACAAATATGAAACACCTCTTATTACTGCTTCTTATCGGCGTAGGAAATCTTATGAGTCAGGAAAAAATTCTTGTGATCGGTCATCGAGGTGCCTGTGGTTACACACCAGAAAATACGTTGACCTCGTTTGAACAGGCGCTCTCCTTCGGAGTTGATGCTGTTGAGCTCGATGTCTTTCTCGCAAAGTCTGGAGAGCTCGTCGTCATCCACGATGCAACGTTAGATAGAACAACAAATGGAAAAGGAAAAGTTGGCGATCTCACACTTAGAGAGATTCAAAACTACAAATGTTCAGATGGAAAGCCCGTTCCCACACTTGCTGAAGTATTTGACCTCATTGATAGAAGATGCGTCGTCAATGTCGAGCTCAAAGGGGACCAAACAGGTGTAGCAACTGCAAAATTGATTCAATACTACGTTGAGGAAAAAGGGTGGAGTTATCAAGATTTCTTTATCTCCTCTTTTAACCACCACGAACTCTTCTCGTTTCATGAGCTTCAACCAGAGGTTCCCACGGGGGCACTGATGGAAGGGATCCCTTTTCACTACGCCTCTTTTGCAGAAGATATTGGGGCGACTCATGTAGTCTTGCATTTACTCACCTTGAACCAAGCCTTTGTCGACGATGCTCACAAGCGGGGGCTCAAAGTATTTGTTTACACCGTTAACAAAGAAGAGGACCTTCTATGGGTTAAAGCGCTTGGCGTCGACGGGGTCATTTCTAATTATCCCGATAGGGCGATTCGATTGATTCGTTAGGTTGCCTTTTAGGCTTCGAGGGGGTATACTCTCTTCCATGAAGCAATACTCGATATCAGATACTATAGCCGCGATAGCGACTCCCCCTGGGGAAGGGGGGATTGCGATCATCCGCCTCTCTGGTCCGAAATCGATTACTATTGCTGCTAAAATATTTTCTGGTCCTGTCCTCCACTACAAAAGTCACACGGTCCACTTAGGGCACGTCCTCGATGGGAAGGGGGATTTGATCGATGAGGCTCTTCTCATCGTGATGAAAGGGCCGAGATCCTTTACTGGGGAAGACATTGTTGAGATTCATTGCCATGGGGGGAATCTCATTGCTAGAAAAATTTTGAATCGCCTCATCGATGAAGAAGCCCGCCTTGCTCAACCTGGGGAATTCAGTTACCGAGCCTTCCAAAATGGGAAGATGGACCTCGTCCAGGCAGAAGCGGTCCAGACTGTCATTGCAGCAAAAAATGATCTCGCTCTGAAGGCAGCTGAAGTGCAGCTCGCAGGTATGTTGTCGGGACAGATCCGCTTCTTACAAAAACAGATTACCGATATCGCAGCGATCATTGAAGCTTGGGTCGATTATCCTGAAGAGGGGCTCGAATTTGCAACAGAAGATGAGATCAAAGATGAACTTCAACGAATCATTTACACCCTCAAGTCTCTTGCGGGGAGCTTCCACGATGGAAAGCTCTTCAATAGTGGCCTTTCTCTTTGCCTTGTAGGCTCACCGAATGTAGGGAAGTCTTCTTTGATGAATGCCCTTGTAGGGAAAGAGAGAGCGATCGTCACGAACATTCCAGGGACGACGAGAGACCTCCTTTCAGAAGACATCAGACTGGGACACTTGCACGTGACACTGACTGATACTGCAGGGATCAGAGAGACGGAAGAAATTGTAGAGATCGAAGGGATTAAGCGCTCCAAACAAGCAGCCAAAGAGGCAGATCTCATCCTACTTGTCCTCGATGTAACTAGAGGGATCACGAAAGAAGATGAGGAACTTTTAGGAACACTTCCCCTCGAAAAAACGATCATCATTTGGAATAAAATTGATGAGACGAACACACCACCCTTCATCGATGCTCCTCATATCGTTCACACCTCAGCAAAAGAGCTCATCGGCATTGAAGAGCTAAAGCGGGCCATTCACGACGTGATCTGGCGCGGAAGAATGCCCGATAAGACAGGTATTGTCATCACCAAAGAGCGCCATTTCCGTGCGATTAAACAGGCCCTTACACTCGTTGAAAAAGCGCTACTCGATCTAAGGCTCTCCACCTCACCTGAATTCATCGCCTACGATCTGAGAATGAGCCTCCACTCCTTAAGTCAAATTATCGGTACCAATGTCACAGAAGATATCCTCTCCTCCATCTTTGCCAATTTCTGCGTGGGCAAGTAAGATCGAGAAGATCCTCGATCACCACTTCCCCCACCCACCGATTCCCCTTCTTCACGAAGATCCTTACACTCTTCTCATTGCTGTCCTCCTCTCTGCTCAGAGCACTGATGAAAGAGTGAATCGAATCACACCTATTTTATTTGACCTTGCAAAAACGCCTGAAGAGATGGTTCAAATCCCTGTAGAAATGATTGAGGCGATCATACGACCGATTGGACTTGCACCCCGTAAATCGAAAGCGATTTGGAATCTTTCAAAGCAGCTGATCTCATTGCATGAGAGCCGTGTTCCAAAGACCTTTGAAGAGCTCGAAGCGCTCGACGGCGTAGGGCACAAAACGGCATCTGTCGTCCTCGCTCAAGCCTTTAATATCCCTGCATTCCCGGTCGATACTCACATCCACCGCTCCGCAAATCGGTGGGGCCTCACAAAGTCAAAATCGGTTGTTGAAACAGAAAGAGTATTGAAAAGCCTCTTCTTGGAGGCTCATTGGAATAAGATCCACCTTCAGATTATCTATTTTGCGAGAAAATTCTGCCCTGCAAAAGGGCATGAGCCGAGCCTCTGTCCGATCTGTAAATGGCTTTAAGAGACTTTTGTGATCCCATCTGCGTGATAGGTTGTTTCGCGCCAAAGGGTGTAAAACTCTGGGCCATACTCTTTTGCCGCATCGCGGGTGAGCTCGTAGTAACCTGGCCTTGGAAGGATGTCACTACTTGTATACGGGCCAAGATTTTTTGCTCGGAAGGTGTAGGCAACTTTAAAAGTGGGCTCTTTCCCCTCTTGAAATTCATCCCAGCTCATGTAGAGAACGGGGACGAGGTCGTATCCTTCTTCGCGGCTGAGCATCGCAGGGACATCTTTAACACTAACGCGGAAGACGACACCATTGACCACCTCTTGATAGTTACGCGTGATCTCGACGTTGAGCATCCCTCTCGCATCAGGGTCTTTTGGAATGCCGTAGCGAGAATCGGCCCTGATTTTGACATCTCGGTTGTAGAGGCGTTTTAAGCCAAAGGCGATAGCAGCTTCTTTGGTTTCAAGGGTCATAGGGCTTAAGGTTCTAGCTGCCGAGGCATTACTCATGAGCGAGCCGTAAGAGAAGATCACGATCTCTTCTACTCCCCTCTCCCTCATCTCGTCAGCAAGGCGGACATAGGGGTAGGAGTAGATTGGGAGCGTTTCTAATTGGTCAGCCTCTTTAAGGGCCATCTTCCCCATGGCTTTGAGTCTTTCTTTCATAGAAGGGACCTTTACCTCTTGATGAAAGAAAGGGAGGGCCAAGGCTTGAGATCCGAGAAGCCCCAAGCTCGAAATAGCCAGGGAGACAATCATCAAAATCTTTCTTAAACGAGCTTTTATCATAATATATTGATTGTTAACCCCCTTATTCTAGCACAGGTCTATTTTTATTTAAACTGCTAACAATAAGTATATTAACTTTATTTTAAAACTATAGTGGCATACTAAAAAGACACAACTAGGAGGTTGTCATGTCACAAAAAGAAGATAAGAATGGGAAAAAAATTCACCCATTAATCGAGAAAAAAAGAGAATTTGAAGAAAAGAAAGAGAACTTCAAAGAAAAGTTCAATCCTTTTACTAAGGAAGACAAGAACAAGAAAGGGGAAAAAGGGGAGAAAGATCCTTTTACTTCTAAAAAAGAAGCTCCTGAGAAAAAACAACAACCGAAAAAAGACCAAAAGCAAGTACCGAAACAAGACAAATCTAAGAAAATCGACAAGAAAGGCAGAAAGTAATTTCTAAACTGAGGTGGTGTTGAATCCAACACCACCTATACCCAAAAGCAGATTCTGCAATTAATTGATAATCAATTGAATAAGATTGGCAATTTCAGAAGATGCCACAATAGTTCATGGATCATAAGGAGGTATACTATGTCCAAAAAAAATCATCTTCCAAAAAAACAAAAAAGAGAGAAAAAACTCCAGTTTACTTTTAAACCAGGAACAGGGATTTGTGTTGAAACACCAACTTATTCTCTTTGTTTCCAAGTGGTTAATTTAAATGAGTTCACCGGATTTGGCGGAGCTTCTGGCTGCAGCTCTGATGACCAATGTCCTCGCAATGAAGTTTGCGGTGATCATGGAACTTGCGAAAACAGAAGATAATCTTTAGGTCAAGGATTCGCCAAAGCGGATATAGGTCTCGAGACCCTTGGCAGAGTTGTCGAGGATCTCAGGATCAAATTGGACGCGTCCTGGCTCAAAAAAGAGGATTAGCATGGAGGCGCCGAAGGCAAAAAAGCCCATCTCGGCGCCTTTTTCATAACTAGTTTGGGGCAAATAGGTCATGTGGATCGAACCCACATTTGTTGCACCAACTGCCATGAAAAGGACGTCCCCGAGCGCATCGGAAGAGATCAGCGTCGCGACCCTTTTATTTTCTGAAACAATCGATATTTTTTTCCTAAGAGCAATCGGGTTCACCGATTGATAGCAACCTTTGATCAGCTTTGGATGGGAAGGGATCCCTTGGACGGGGAAGTGGAAGCGGTGATAATCGGTCGGGCAAAGGCGCGCGATGAGAAAGGGGCCACTTGTAAAACGCTGGGTCATATCTGCATTGCAGCCGAGCAAGTTGTAGAGGGAAAACATTTTCCCTTTGACGAAGACATCTTTTTGGTCGTGGTAGGAGGGAAATGCGAGGTAGCGCCCATCAGCAGGTGCCACAAGAGGGGTAGTTGCAATCGGTCTTGCTTCTGGCTTGAGTTCCCTTACAAAAAAATCATTAAAAGAGCAAAAGTGTTCGACAGGAAGCAAAAATTCTTGATCATCGAGACCAAACTCTTGGATGAATGGCGCGATCTTTCTCTTCGATTTAGGCCTGCTAAACCAATAGCCGCAACAAACAGAAGCAAACCCAAATTTTGTCGTGAGAAAGTGGAGAATTTTTGCGAAAAAGTTATTGCTGCAGAGAAATTCTAGCGCTTTTCTGGCAAGGACTTTCTCTTCAAAGGTGCTCTTTGTTTTCCGATCATAAACGAGCAGGGGCTCTTTCATGGAACGAGGACTCTTCCTGGTTTCCGGTCACAATCTGGACAACAGCAAAAGAGGCTACCGACTAAAATAAATAAGATGGCTCTAAACATACACCCATTATCCCCGAATTGATATTTAAAACTACAGAAAAATCCTCCTTTCCGTATAATAGGCCCTATGTTTGGACTATTAAAAAAGATTTTCGGTACTGCGCAATCACGTCAGATCAAGGGCTATGCTCGCCTTGTTAAAGAAATTAACAAGCGTGAAATCGAGCTCCAAAGCTGGTCCACTGAGCGTTTGAAAGAAGAAACTGCGAACTTCAAAAAGAGAATTGCTGCTGGGGAAAGTACTGACCAACTCCTCATCGAAGCCTATGCGGTAGTAAAAAACGCCTGCAGACGCCTTTCAGGACAACCTGTACACGTATCTGGGTATGAACAAAAATGGGACATGATTCCCTATGATGTTCAGCTCATCGGCGCGATCGCCATGCACTACGGATCGATTGCAGAGATGCAGACTGGAGAAGGGAAAACTCTCACTTCAGCAATGCCCCTCTACCTGAATGCCCTTACCGGAAAGCCTGTTCACCTTGTCACTGTTAACGATTATCTTGCTGAGCGCGACTGCCAGTGGGTCGGTGAAATCTTCCGCTTTTTACAGCTCAAAACAGCAACCCTTACGAATGGAGTCCCTCCACAAGAAAGAAAAGCGATCTACGAAGCAGACATAGTATATGGAACCTCATCTGAGTTTGGCTTTGACTACCTTCGTGACAATTCGATGGCAACATCTAAAAGAGATCAAACCCAGCGCGGCTACTACTTTGCGATCATTGACGAGGTAGATTCTATCTTGGTCGATGAGGCGAGAACTCCTCTCATCATCTCAGGTCCATCGGCTCAATCAAAGCAGATGTACAAAGAGCTCTCAGCACCTGTTCAAAACATCGTGAAAGAGCAAAGAGATCTATCCAATAAGCTCGCCAGTGAAGCGAAAAAAATCCTCGATAAACTCGGCCTCTCTGAAGAATCTGCTGAAAAGTCGAAGCTTTCCAAAGAGCAGGAAGAGGAAGCAAAAGAGGCATTTAAAAAACTCTGGCTTGTCTCTAAAGGGACACCCACCAACAAACTCCTCAAAAGAATCAAAGAGCACCCAGATCTTCGCCATGAGCTTGAAAAATGGGAAACCTATTTCTATGCAGAGCCAAATAAGAAAGAGCGGGTCGAAGTCCTCTCTGAGCTCTATATCATCGTCGACGAAAGATCGAGTGAATATGAATTAACTGATCGAGGGATCGCCCTTTGGACTAAAGCAGTCGATCGAGATGAAGATTTTCTCATGCTCGACCTTGGTTTTGAATATGCGAAGATCGATCAAGATCCAACCCTTCCAGAAGAGACAAAGCTTCAGAAGAAGAACCTGATTCGCGAAGAAGATAGCAGGCGAAAAGAGCGCACTCACAACGTAAGACAGCTCTTCCGCGCCCACCTTCTCATGGAAAAAGATGTAGATTACATCGTCCAAGAAGGGAAAATTGTCATCATTGATGAGAACACAGGCAGACCACAACCAGGTCGCCGTTTCTCTGACGGTCTCCACCAGGCAATCGAAGCAAAAGAAGGTGTTTCGATCCAGCAAGAGACACAAACATACGCAAGCATTACTTTGCAGAACTACTTCCGCCTCTACGAAAAACTCGCAGGGATGACCGGTACTGCAATGACCGAAGCACAAGAATTTAAAGAGATCTACAAACTCCACGTCATCGCGATTCCGAGCCACAAGAAAAACCAGAGAAAAGATGCGAATGACGAAGTCTACATGACAGAAAGAGAGAAGTACAACGCCATCTTGAAAGAGGTGGAAGAGAAGCACAAAGAAGGGCGCCCGATCCTACTCGGAACGGAGTCTGTCGATGTATCAGAAAAACTCTCTCGCATTTTGAAAAATGCGAAACTCCCACACACTGTTCTCAACGCTAAGCATCACGCAAAAGAGGCTGAAATCATCGCCATGGCAGGGCAAAAAGGGGCTATTACAGTAGCGACCAATATGGCTGGCCGAGGTACCGATATTAAGCTTGGAGAAGGAGTTGCGGAACTCGGAGGTCTTCACGTCATCGGAACGACGAGACACCAGTCGAGACGAATCGATCGCCAGCTGAGAGGTCGCTGCGCTCGCCAGGGTGACCCTGGATCTTCTAAATTCTACATCTCTTTTGAAGATTCACTGATGCGGCTCTTCGCGTCGAATCGACTCACTGCGATGCTACAAAAGTACCGCCCACCTGAAGGGGAGCCACTCACAGCACCGATCCTCAACCGCTCCATCGAAACGGCTCAAAAGCGCGTTGAACAAAGAAACTACACAATGCGTAAACATACTCTCGAATATGACGATGTGATGAACAAGCAGCGAAGTGAGATCTACACCTTCCGAAACGAAGTCTTAGGGACTGAAAAACCCTACAACATGATCTTTGAAATCTTAGAGAATTTCTGCTCCTTCACTAGCAGCCGCTTTTTCCGAGACAAGACAGAAGAAAATGGCTGGGATGTCGAAGGTTATAGAGCCTTCTTGCAGTCCCACTTCCCTGTGACTATCGAAGAGAACCTCTTCGATAACGAACACCTCACTCTCGAGCAGATTGAAACACTCGCTGCAAGAAAAGTGGTCGACTCTTTCAAGAGAAAACTCTCTCATGAGACGAAGATGATAGCTATTTTGCAACACCTCGCCACCAAAGAAGTGGCGCCAGTTCCCGTCCTCTGTGACATCCTCCGCTCTATCCTCATCAAATGTATTGACCGGGGATGGCAAGACCACCTTCTCTCCATTGACCACCTCAGAACAGAAGTGGGGATGAGAACCCTTGCCCAAAAAGATCCTCTTCTCGAGTTCAAACATGAGGCCTTTGCCCTCTTTGATGAATTCTCCAAAGGGATCCAAACAGACATCTGCCACGCCGTCTTCCACTTTGAGATGGTTCTCCCAAGTGCTCCTGAAGTAAAAGATGCGATCTCACGCCTCCAACTCATGGCCGCCTCCAAAAACTTCATCAATTTCGAAGAAGAAGCGATCCCCTTCGCAGAAAATTAATATCCCCACTTGGGGTATAGCGAGATTTGCTAAGAAGCAACGGATCAGCAGCAAGAGGTATCAAGTTGAGATCATTAGCAAAATGCTTATCTATGAACAATCTTGCCCGATTTCTCGAACGAGAACTTTCGGCTCTAAAGTAGTTCTGATGCTAGCTAATACAGGAGCGAATTCTTGGAAAGTGACATAACAAATGCTCACCCCTACCACTACACAAGAGATCTTTATGTCTAATCTATCTACAAAACCCAACCCAAAAAGTGCTATAGCAGCAGCTAGAAATTCGATTTTTGTAAGTCTTGAGAGGTATTGAAGCTTTTCTTTTTCCTCTGTTACATCTATCTGTTCGTTTTCAAGGACTGCAACAGCTGCTCGATAAGCAGACTGCGTGTTTGCTAAAGAATTATAATTATTATCAAAAGTGATTTGTGAAAGCATGTATAAACCTCATTTTTAATTAAAAATTATACATATCTTAATTAAAAAAGTCAACTTATGATTTCAACGGGCTTTTGAGTGAGCGGATGCCGTAATAGAGGGGTGGGAGGGAGAGA
Organism: uncultured bacterium; assembly: GCA_964655475.1. Taxonomy (GTDB): domain Bacteria; phylum Chlamydiota; class Chlamydiia; order Chlamydiales; family VGMA01; genus VGMA01. The sequence continues at coordinate 5,171 of CAZZMO010000017.1, read as the reverse complement.
AGGACGTAGAGGGGCCAGTAGCGGCTCTTCCACTCAAGGGTAAGCCTTCCTTTTTCGGCAAAGAAGAACATGAGCCAGCCGAGGGTGAAGAGGTGGCTTCCTATGGAGAGGAGGAGGAGGGAGAAAACATTTTTCTTCGCCTCTTCTGGTTCTTCTTGGGCCACTGGTGGGGCAAGGGTCTCTTCTCTTCGTGGAGAGAAGTTAGGAACACCAGGCTTGGTATGAGATTTTGCAACGTATGGGGGTTCATAAGAAGAAGCGAGGCTTTCTGCAAGAGGTCTCATTTCTTCTAGGCGAGACTTTTGTTTGGGCTTTTCTTTTGTAACCCCTTCTCCGAAGAGCTCACCACAGTAGAGACATTCCGTCGTCTCAATCGGGACACGGCCATCGCAGTAGGGGCAAAGCTTCAGTTTTTCCTTCGTTTCCATACGAACCGTAGCATAAAAGAACCAGCTGATTTTTGCTATGAAATTAACCTTTTCATTGTTATGCTGACGAGTTATGAAGAAATATGATTTAGCGGTCATCGGCGGTGGACCTGGTGGATATGTCGCGGCTATCAAGGCACGGCTGCTAGGGTTAAAAACTGTCATCATCGAAAAACACAAAATTGGAGGCACTTGTCTCCATGTAGGCTGCATACCGACAAAATCTCTCATCTCTAGTGCGCAAGTCTACTCGATGATTCATGCAGCAAAACATTTTGGGATCGAGGTAGGCTCTGTTTCCTTCGATTACCACAAGATGAAAGATCGCAAAGATCAGGTAGTTCAAGAGATTTGGAAAGGGCTTACAGGGCTCGTCGCCTCTCATGGGGTCGATGTCATCTCTGGAAATGCCACCTTCCTCTCCCCCAACACCTTGAAAGTTCTTGGTGATACTGAAACGATGGTCGAGTTCAAGCAGGCGATCATTGCAACAGGATCAGAGTCGACAAAAATCCCTGCCTTTCCTGTCGATAAGCACAAAATTCATGACTCCTCTTCCATCCTAGAGATCACAAAGCTGCCGAAACACTTGATTGTTTTGGGAGGTGGTTATATTGGATCTGAATTCGCGTCTCTCTTCTCCCAACTTGGCGTCAAAGTCTCGGTGGTAGAATTTTTAGAAGGGCTCGTCCTCACTCAAGGAAGCACCGTTAGTAAAGTTTTACAGAAAGCGTTTGAAAAGAGAAACATCGACCTCTATCTAGGGACCAAGATGGAATCGATCGATACGAAAAATAGTGGTGTCACTGCTCACTTAAGTAACGGCAAGACCTTATCTGGGGATATGCTCCTCGTTTGCGTAGGAAGAAGCCCCTTTACAGAAGGGCTCCACCCAGAAAAAGCAGGGGTCTTCCTCGATCAGAGAAAGTTCATCCCTGTCAATGAACGGATGGAAACTTCACAACCAGGAATCTATGCAATTGGTGATGTGATTGGTGGAGCGATGCTCGCTCACGTCGCATCTCATGAAGGGATCATTGCTGCTATGAATGCGGCAGGACAAAGAGCCAAAGTTCAATACCATAGCGTTCCTGCTGTGATCTTTACCGATCCTGAAATCGCGACTGTAGGAATGACCGAAAAAGAAGCAATTGCAAAAGGGTATGATGTAGGTTCAGCACAATTTCCTCATGTAGCTCTTGGTAAAGCCGTTGCGTCTCATCACACAGAAGGGTTTTCTGAAATCCTATTCGATCGCAAGACACACCGCATTTTGGGAGCGACCCTCATCGGTTATGAGTCTGGCAATATGATCAGTGAAATGGCTGTTGCGATTCACAATGAGCTCACGATCGAGTGCATCGCTGAGACGATTCATCCTCACCCAACAATTGGGGAAACATGGATGGAGCTCGCTCATGTAGCTGAAGGGCACCCGATTCACATTCCACCTCGCAAGAAATCATGAATGAGTCTGATATGACAGAAAGCGCCCCTAGCAAACTCAAAATCCATAACAGTTCTACTCGCCATAAACTTCCTGAAAATCCAGATGAATCATCCCTTGGACATTTCCCCAGCTGGCTCCACCACCACCTTCCTCAAGGGAGCAACCTCTTTAAAACAGAGTCGATCATCCAAAAATATCGGCTGAATACAGTCTGTGAAGAGGCAAAATGTCCGAATAGAACAGAATGTTTTTCGAAAAAGACAGCGACCTTTTTAGCCCTCGGCAAGCAGTGTACAAGAGCTTGCGGCTTCTGTGAAATTGACTTTTCAAAAACCCCCGCTCTTCCTGAAAAAGATGAACCCATCAGAATCGCAAAATCAGCAAAAGAGCTCGGCCTTTCCCACGTGGTGATCACCATGGTTGCAAGAGATGATCTCCCTGATTATGGAAGCTCTCACATGGTCGACATCATCAGAGCTGTTCGAGAAGAGATTGAAGGGGTCACTATTGAAGTATTAACCTCAGACTTTTGCGCTGATCCAGATGCGATCAGAAGAGTCATGAATGAGGCCCCAGAAATTTTCAACCATAACATTGAAACAGTGAGAAGACTCACCCCGAAGGTGCGGCATAAAGCGATGTACGAGAGAACCTTAGAAGTTCTCAGAGAAGCAAAAAAGCACTCCAGAGGCTCTTTTATTAAGTCAGGAATCATGGTAGGGCTTGGAGAAACAGAAGATGAGGTCTATGAAACCATGGATGATCTCAAAAATGCAGGCTGTGACATCGTCACCATCGGCCACTATCTTCAACCTTCGCGCCGCAAGTTAATGGTACAAAACTTTGTCACCCCAGAACTCTTCGCTAAGTTTGAAGATTATGGAAATAAAATCGGTTTAATTCACACTTACTCAGGACCTTTTGTCCGCTCTTCTTACAATGCAAAAGAAGTTCACCTCGTAGCCAAGGTAGCCCCATGACCATCCCTATCCCCCTCTTAGATGCTGTTGATCTCGAAATCTTGATGCACCGCGATGCCCATTTTGGGAAAAACTTTGCCATCATGATCGAATATTACCACCAAGATGGTGTAGGTGTGATGCCAGACTTTGAGCTCAGCCGGATCGAATATTTGATGCACCTCGAAAAGGAATTGAAAGAGGACATCTCTGAAAAATGGCTCCCCGAACCAGCCAAAGAAGCTGTCGATAAATCGATCCAACTCTATGTCGAACTTCGAGACGTTTATGAAAACGAGAATAGCCCTCCCCTATCACTACTCATGAGTGATCTCATCTTATCAGAAGAGGAATGTCCTGAAAAAGAGGTCGAAGCTCTCGTCCGTTTTGGAAAAGAAGCGGGCCCTGCCCTGATCAGCTTAATCGCTGCTTCTACTTTTTATGATCCACTCAACCCAGGCTATGGCCGGGCGCCCATTTTTGCAGCTGACGCTATAGCTAGACTTCGAGATGAAAAAGCGATCCCCCACCTCTTTGAAGCGCTGAGCTATGACAACTTCTATACCGATGAGGCGATGATTTCTGCCCTGGTCTCTTTTGGTAAACCTGCGAAAGAGTTTCTGATGAGGATCCTCCTAGGTCAAGTCATCGGGAAAGATACTGAAGTCGCTGCGATGGTCCTAGCAAGTTTCCCTCCCGATGAAGAAATCGCAAAACTTGCCCTCAATCGTTTGGAAAGCCCTTCGATTTTAAAAAGGGAAAACCTCTCCTCTTATCTGATTTTTGCATGTGAAGGTCTTTGTAGAGATGAGGATCGGGATCGGTTTTTTGCCCTCTCAAAAAAACCTGACATGCCATCTACACTTGCTAATGAAGTGCTTATCATATCTAAATCCTGGCATTAAAATTATCTCTTGATAAAGATAATTATATTATTTATATCTCGCATTAGTATTGCTGGATATAATTTGTGCCCAACTCTTCTGCTAGTACTATTATTTTAGCTGGTGGCGAAGGAAATCGCTTGTTTCCTTTAACTCAGTTTCGCTGCAAACCTGCCGTGACTTTTGGTGGTCGCTATCGGCTCATCGATGTCGCGATTTCAAATTCCATAAATTCCTCGATAACTGATATTTACATCATATCCCAGTTTCTGGCACCCACACTAAACAATTATATCGCGAACACCTATATATCAAGACTTGCCCATCGAGCGCAGATTCAACTCCTCTCCCCTGATGCAACTCTTGGAAGAAAAGGACTTTATGAAGGGACTGCTGATGCAATCCGAAAAAACCTCGACGCCATTTTGCAATCTTCTGCCCAATATTATGTGATCCTCTCAGGGGACCAACTCTACACCATGGATTTGAGTAACATGCTCTCTTTTGCCATCGAAAAAGGGGCTGATCTCACCATAGCCACCATTCTAGTTGGAAAAGAAGATGCAAAGAGGATGGGTGTCATGAAAGTAGACCCATCGATGCAGATCATCGACTTCTTTGAAAAACCAAAAGCGACAGAGCTCTTAGAACAGTTTCAGCTCCCCAAAGAGGCAGCCCTCTCGAGAGAGTATCTCGGTTCTATGGGGATCTACATCTTCAAAAAAGAGGCCCTCATCGCCCTTCTAAAAGAAGATCCGAGAGAAGACTTTGGCAAACATCTCATCCCCACCCAAATGCAAAAAGGGAAAACCTTCGCTTACATCTTTGATGGCTATTGGGAAGATATCGGAACGATCACCTCCTTTTATGAAGCGAACCTTCGCCTCACTCAAAACCACACCTGTCTCGACCTCTATAATGAGCGCTATCCCATTTACACAGAACCCCTTCACCTTCCACCAGCTCGCCTCATCAACACCCGCGTCTCTGATTCGATCATCTGCGACGGATCAGTTGTGGAAGCAAGTGAGATCGTCCACTCCATGATCGGCGTGCGCACCCACATCAAAAAGGGGACCAAGATTGTTGATAGCATCATCTTAGGAAATCAACGCTACTCCCCCCTCCCCGAAGAGATCAACATGGGGGCAATCCCCTTCTCCATCGGCCAAAATTGTCACATTGAAAAGGCGATCATCGATGAACACTGCATCATCGGAAACAACGTCCAGCTCATCAACGAAAATAAGATCAAAAACTTCGATGCCAAAGAATTCGTCATCCGCGACGGAATCATCATCATTCCCGCCGGGACCATCCTCCCCGACAACTTCTACATATAGTACAGCATTCTTTAGTCTTTAACCACTTTTGTACTTAAATCGATCGTTCAATCTTTCCTTCTTTCATGCTCTAATCATCTAAAAAATAAATAAAAATATTTTAATTC
>CAZZMO010000016.1:0-36211 GCA_964655475.1 uncultured bacterium | reverse complement strand
TAGCCCTCATGAGCGCAATTCATTCATTTGCCAGATCTGGCATGTGGGACTATAGAAACATTATAGCCCCCACCGCGGTAGCCCTTCCCCTAGCTATCGAAGGTGGCTTATTTATTAAAAATATTATTTGTCACCCAGGCTATCTCCAAGAGACCTGCAGAGGCTTAAAAAATAGATTTGTCAACGCCTTTACTCAAAGAGCTGACGAAACAACGGCCCAGGCAGTCAGAAGGATCGCCAAAAACACCTTCATTCTCATCGCCTGCCTAGCCCTAATGGCAGGGGCCGCCTACGCCTCGATCTACTTCCTCCCTGGGGCTATCGGGATCGTAGCCGCTGTTTCAGCGATCTACTGCATAGGGAAGCTCTTCTTGAACAGGGGTCGCTACAAGCGAGAACTGATCCAGATGTTCACCCCTAAGCCAGGAGAAGAGCCCGAAGTGGCCAAGAGGAGGATTTTCTTCTCCTACGTCAAGGCCTCCCTAGTTATTGGGGCTCTCGCTGGCGCTATCCTGATTGGGGCTTTTATCTTACCCCCTCTCCTTGAAGAGTTTAGCTGGACCATCGCCCTACCCTTTCAGACCAAAGTAGTCGTCTTCCTCGAATATGCAGCTGTCGGAGTACTACACTCAGCCTTAGCGGCTTACAAATATTGTAAGGGAGATAAAGCAGGAGCCGCCTTCCACGCAGCCGCCGCCGTCGCCTCCATCGCCTTCCCAATTTTCTACTGGAATAACGATATGAGACTCCACCACTCTTTCCTCGGCCTCAGCTTGATGCTCCTCCCCTCCCGCACAGCGAAAATCCTCGGCACCATGATCACCTTTGACGCCTCCCTCTACATGCTCGAGCCCCTCCGAGGCGCACCCCAGGCCAACGGCACCTTTCTCGAGTATGACTTCATGAACGTCATCGTCGACAACTTCCCCCTCTTCTTCGAAGGGATGATGGGAGCCGCCCTCCTAGGTGACATCAACGATAACTGGTCCAAAACTCCCAAAAAAGAACCCAAACAGGCCCCACCTGTTTGAGCACACCAAAACAAGTTGGAAATTACAGTCTACGAGTCTTCTCTACACTTGCAACGGAAAGATTGCATACATCTGCAAATTTGACGAGAATCAATGCCCACTGCTTCTATACAACTATACTTCACGGCAGTACAATCAGAAGTATCATCTTGATTTTTCAACTTAACCGAGAGTTGGTTTGTCTGATCACACATGCACTCTGATGGGACATTATGATCCATTAAACACTCACAAAAGCAATTAGGATCGTCGAATTCATTGCATATATTAGAACATAGAACCATATCTCCATTCTCGTAACATTTCTTGTCAGAAATGGATTTACCCTTCTTTTTTCTTTGCATACAGCATCCCTTTTTAGATGCAATTATCATAACAAAACCCCCATCAATCAAGCATAAATAAATAAAAATAAGATTGTTACATTTTTTTAACCGGAATGGCCACTTCAGGAAGGCAAAACGTTAGTCAAGAGAAAAACCATCCTTTTCAAATAGTGAGATAGTTTTATGTATGGGAAAGAAGGCGTTTTAAAGGTTATTGGGGTGAAAATTTTCGATCGACTTCTTTCGGGGGAACTGCTAGCATTCTCCTCCTATGGTAAAATTGAATCCCAGACTTCTTCGATTTGAGCGAAGCTACCTATTTTTTGAAATTGAGCAGAAGCTTGCTGCTTTTCGTAAAGAGCACCCTGGCGCTGATTTATTGAATCTTGGTGTGGGAGATGTGGCGCTGCCGATTGCTCCGTTGATCATTCAAGCGATTCAAAAAGCGGCAGGGGAGATGGGAACCAAGGCTGGTATGAGGGGATACGGCCCTGGCTGTGGTTACCGATTTTTGAGAGAAGCGATTGCAAAGGTGGAGTATGACGGGCTGGACATTTCATCTGATGAGGTGTTTGTCTCTGATGGCATCAACAGTGACATCTGCCACGCAAGTGATCTCTTTTGCAAAGAGTCCATTGTTGCGATTCCGAACCCAGCTTACCCTCTTTATGCTGCAACAGCGATGATTGATGGGTTTGAAGTGCTCGTTCATATTCGAGGTAAAGAAGAGAATGGTTTCTTGCCGACCCCTCCGAAAGAGAGGGCAGACATTGTTTACCTCTGCTCACCAAATAACCCTGTCGGCTCTGCGTTTACCCGAAAAGAATTAGAAGCATGGGTTGAGTGGGCGAAAAAAGAGGAAGCGATCCTCCTTTATGATGGCGCCTACGCAGCATTCATAGAAGATCTGAACAAGCCAAAGAGCATTTTTGAGATTCCAGGTGCAAAAGAAGTGGCCATTGAATTTAGAAGCTTTTCAAAAGCGGCTGGATTCACGGGGCTTCGCTGCGGCTATACGGTTGTTCCGAAAGAGCTTCACATCGAATCCATTCCAGTCCGCACCCTCTGGGAGATGCGTCAGGAGACAAAGACGAATGGCGTTTCCTATCCGGTCCAAAGGGGGGCGGAAGCTGCTCTTTTGGAAGGGAAAGAACAAGCGATGGCACAGATTCGAGAGTATAAGAAAAGTGGTAAACTGATCCGCAATTTCCTCACTGAACAAGGCTACACCTTTTTTGGAGGAGATGATTCCCCCTATATCTTCTGGAAGATTCCGAAATCGACCCCTTCTTGGGAATTTTTCAGAGAACTTTTAGAAACTACACAGATTGTCGCTATCCCTGGAAGGGGATTTGGTGATTCAGGAGAAGGCTATATGCGCCTTTCCACATTCTGTACTGAGACCCAAGCAAAAGAGGCTATTCGTCGTTTATGCGCTTTGAAATAGCAGAACATCAGATCAACTACTTCAACGAGTTTGGGTTCATCGAATTTGAACAGATCATCCCAGAATCTGTGATTGAAACATGGGCAAAATCGAAAGCTAAGGGAGCGAACCTTAGAAAGCAAGATCCTGCGATCGATGCGATCTTAATGAGACCCCTCTTTGCAAAAATGGCGGCAAGTCTTGTCCGTCAAGCGAGGATTCGCCTTCTGTTTGACCAAGTGTTTACGAAGGGAGCGATCCCGAAGGTGTTTGAGACACCGAGAGCACTTCAAGAGATCAGCTGTTTTCAAGACACGTTGATTGGCGCTCTGTTTCCTATTTCCTTTGGAGCGGCAGACCCGCTTCCTCCCCCTTTTTCTAACACTCTTCGCAATATCGTGTTTTTAAAACTCGACTACCCGATCGACTGGAAACCCCTTTTCTCCCCACACCGCCATGTACTCCTCACCTTTGGATCTCAGCGCTCTGTCTACATTCTGAACGAAACCGATCCCTACACGCATGAGTTTAAAAAGTATGGGTATGTATTTGGAGATGCTCCGAAGCAGGAAGATTGTCCCCTTTTCCATTTTAGACCACTATGACGTACCACGTATTTGAAGAGTTGCTCCAGCGCCGCCTTGAACAGAAGCGGTTCCGCCATCTCCACCCGTTCATGAATCCGAGTCCGATCGATCCGAGTCTCAATTTTGCTCATCAAGATCTCTTTTTCCTCTCTGAGCATGAATTTGTAAAAAGAAGAGCCATTGACGCTGTTGCAAAATGGGGAAGTGGATTTCACCATTCGAGATCATTGGCCTCCCACCTTTCAGAACATGCCGCTCTAGAAGAACAGGTCTCCTCCCTCCTTCAACGAAAACACACCTTCCTCCTAAACGCTGCAGAACCTCTTCATGAGTGGATCCTCTCAAAGTTAAGTCATCCGAAATCGTGCCTTTTCATCGATCAGAACCTCCGCGTTTCCCCCTTTCAAGGGAAAGGGCCAATCCTCCCTTTCGATCGAAGAAAACTTCAAGAGCTCGACTCCGCCCTCGCGGCAAAACAAGGGATGGCTAAAGTCATAGCCCTAGAAAGTCTCTCTTCTCAAACAGGAGATCTCTGGGATGAAACTAAGATCAAGGAACTTGCTGAAAAACATGGTGCCTTCCTCTACGTCGACGACTCATCTGCCTTCGGCATCCATGGAGTGAGAGGACTCGGTCTCGCTAGAAGCCACGCTGATGTAGACATGACCATCATCCACTTACAAAACACCTTCTCTCTCCCCCTCGCAGCTCTCTCCGTCTCCCCCTTCTTCCACGACTTCCTCCACCACTACCTCGATCTCAACTTAAGTGCATTCCCCCTCTATCCATCTCTCCTTGGCGCATTCCAAGGGACACTCGAACTCTTTCCTGATCTAGAAGAAGAGCGGGGGCAAATCCTTCGCCTCAGCGAATCCTTAAGACAAGAGCTCATCAAAAAAGGGTGGAACGTGACCCCTTCAAAAAGTCACATCGTCTCCCTTGAGGTCGCAACTCAAGATGACCTTGCCTCCCTTTCCCACTACCTCGCCTCACAAGGGATTCTGGTTCTCCACCCTCAAAAGCAGCGCATCCCAAACATCAGGATCGTCCTCCATGCAAGACACACCGCTGCCTCGACAAGGCATCTTCTCCACCTCCTCTCTCTTTGGAAAGCAGAAAATCCTTAAATGATTCCCTTATTGGCATCAACAACAGCACTTCTTTGACTGACAAGCACTTTGCGGTTTGCGATGAGGGTATTTTTCTGGACAAGGTTCAGTTTGAATAGATCGTTCTGATCTCCAAGTTCTGCATCGATTTGAGCAATGTAGGCATCGATAGCATTGATTTGTGTGACGATTTCTTGGTTATTCGCCGCAATTTGTGAAGGGGATGCGATGTAAGGATCCATTGCTGCTTGTAGTTGAATCCAGTATACACCAGGCTGCACTGTTCTGATATTATCGGTCGGAAAACGGATCGTGTAGGTAATCTCACTGTTGACCGACTCTGTACTCACGATGGCATTATCTGTCTTCCATGTGGAAGAAAGTTGAATCCCTGTCGTGAATGTTTCACTCGTTACTCGTTGAAACCAAATGTTCATCCCTGGGAAATCGGCGTTCAGAACGCTTGTAGTCCCAGTCAATGAGATGGGGCGAAACCTTTCAAAAGCGGGGCTCTGCACGTCGAGATTGATGAACATCGGCATGATATTGACTGCCACGATGTAGCCATTTTTCGCAAATTGATTAGGTCTTGCATGAAGATTAAAGCTCGCCTCCACTGTCTTTGTTGTCGGCAGCGTTTTTAGTATGAGTGGAGTCGATGTGATGACAATCGTTGCTTTCCCATCTGGTTGAACCAGATTGAAAGAGGAAAAATCGACTCTAAATCGAGGTATGGTCCCCTCACTATTGATCGTGATCTGACAACCGATCGATATGCGCACTTCGTTGTCAGCATAGAGCAAAAATGGGATCAGGAATAATAGATACTTCATCATAACTTTTCAGCAGCGTTTTTTGCTGCCAAGACACAATCATTAATCGCAACGCCGTAGAGGTGAGTGCCGAGCCAGGTGATATTTTCCCACCTTGGAAGCATCGCTTTGATTTTTTCTTTGTGATGTACTTGTGGCTGCACAATCGCTTGTGGATATTGCTTTACAGCGAGGTAAGCGGGAGTTATGGTAATAGAAAGATGTCTTCTCAATGCATCGAGAGCGATCGTTTCAGCCCCATCTGCCGCATCCATGATGACAGTAAGCCTCGTCTCCTCTGGAGTGCGACTTTGCTCAGGAAAGACCTTCGAATCAAAAATAACCCCTTTTACCTTCTCTTTTTCTTTGCTCGGAATTAAATATCCAAACCCTTCTGGAATCGAGATAGGATCTCGATAGGCGACATTCACAACAGAGAGAGATTTTCGATGGATCGATGAGAGTTTCCCTGGCAAAATTACTGTGCTACAGACATGATCTGCCGATAGTATTTTCTCACCACTCTTGACGATGATCCGATCATTTTGTCTCATCACAGTATCGACACTGAATCCAGGGACAAAATCGACCTCAGATTTTTCAAAGAGGGTCTTACAAAAATGCTCGAGCCCTTTTTTTAAGGTGAAGAGACGGGGTGTTCCCTTCTTATTTTTTCTTGCTTTCCAAGAGGCTTTGATCAACGATCCATGTTGATGTTCCCACTCTTTCAGTTTCGGCATCGTGGACAAAATTGAAAGCTTATGGATATCTCCTGCATAAATCCCTGTAAAGACTGGATCGATGAGCTGCAGAGTCAACGGTTCGCCGAGATGACGTTTGAAAAAATCGTAGACGCTTTCATCTTCAAGAGGTCTCGGTTTCGTGAGTAGATCTTTAACAAGACCACTAAAAATCCCTTTCGTCAAACGAGATCTAAGAATTTGCCAAGGATTATGTGGCAGTGGATGGAGCTCATTTTCCATATAGATGAAACGCTTTTTTGGCGTAGCATAAATCACATCATCTTTGAGTCCCAATTCATCAATGAGATTCAAAAAGTCGACAGATTTATTGCTCTGGAATGTTCTCGGTCCCCTCTCGAAAAAAAACTCTTCATCAACAGTTTCAATCATCCCACCAATTTTCGGTTTTGCATCGACGAGGGTGATTTCTTTTTGTGGATATTTTTTTCTTAGGTACCAAGAAAGACTTAACCCCGAGATGCCAGCGCCGATGATAATGAGAGATTTCTTTTGCATCGATTGCTCCGATGGTTCTATGATAGGCAATCATGAAAGAAAAAGCCAGTAGTTATTTTCTCAATTTACGAGAAGAAATCATAAAGAGATTTTCTTCGATTGATGCTCCATTTATCAGAACGCCTTGGCCTTACAAAGAACGGGGTGGCGGTGAAATTGGACTTCTTCGAGGTCACCATTTTGAAAAAGCTGCAGTCAACTTTTCGAAAATTGAAGGGGATCAATTTCCGATGGATGATGGACGCGGCGCATTTTTTGCGACAGGAGTTTCCCTGATCACACACATGAGAAATCCTCACGCTCCCACTGTACACATGAATCTTCGCTATCTCGAAACGGAAAAAGAGGCATGGTTTGGTGGTGGCTACGATCTTACTCCTATGGGAAAACCTTATGAGGAAGATAAAGAGCACTTCCACCACATCGCAAAAACATCCCTCGACGCTGTCGACCCCCTCCTCTATCCAAGATTCACTGAGCAAGCAAAGAAGTATTTCTTCATCCCTCATCGTGGAAAAGAGCGTGGCGTAGGTGGGATCTTCTTCGACCACCACCCTGACTTTAGAACAGTAGAAGCAGTTGGCGCTTCGTTTCTCGACGCGATCATGCCGATCATCGAAAGGAGAATTCACATCCCCTACACTAATGAAGATCGGATCGAACAAGCGCGCTACCGCGCACACTACGTAGAGTTCAATCTCCTCTATGACCGCGGTACCAAATTTGGCTTCCAATCAGGAGGCAATCCAGAGGCTATCCTCTGCTCAATGCCTCCCACTGCCAGCTGGTAGAATTAGCGTAAAAACTTCAGCGCAAGCTGATAATACATCGGGATCCCTACCATCACGTTGAAAGGAAAAGTAATTCCGAGAGAAAGGGGTAAGTAAATTGCCTCTTTTGCTTCAGGAAGAGCTACCTTGATTGCTGCAGGCACTGCAATATAAGATGCGCTTGCCGTCAGTAAAGCAATCAACATACCTGTCCCTGGATTTAAACCGAGGGCATAGCTCAAAGCAATTCCAAATGCACCTCCAATCAATGGCATGTAAACACCAAAAAGACTTAAAGACCAAGAAAACTCCCGAAGCTCTCCCCGATGTCTTCCTACAAGTAGTCCCATGCTAAAGAGGAACAAATAGAGAAAGGGCTTGAATAGAGTTAAGATGGTAATCGAAACTCCACTCCACTTCATATAAGTCACTATCATGCCGACAACCATCCCTGAAAAAATCATGAGGACCGTTTTATTGAGCACTACTTCTTTGAGTATATGCTTTTGTTCATGAACAGGTTGGAACAATTTTGCAATATAAAGACCTGAAATGATTGCGGGGATTTCCATCACCGCTAAAGCTGCCACAACAAGACCATCATACTCCACCTGCAGTTTCTCTAAAAACGTCGAGCCTGCCGCATAAGTCATCACACTGATCGATCCAAAACAAGCTGCGATCGCAACAGCAGTCGCTTTGTCAATTTGAGTAAATTTCCTCAAAATCCCATAAGATAAAAAGGGCTGCAGCAATCCCCAAAGAATGAGCACACCGAGGATCAAAATCAAGTGGTATCCCGAATGTTCAATAAACGATATACCTCCCTTGAACCCAATCCCAAACAAGAGAAAAAAGGTCAGAAGACTACTCAACTTTGAACTAAAATGGATAGAACAGCGAGAAAGTAGCATGCCAAGAACGAACACAAATATCGGAATCGTCAGCAAGTTACTCACAAAAAGATCTAAAAACATACGGCCTCTTAGGGATTACAAAACATACAATATCTTGGATCTGCCACTCGCTCGAGTGACTTTATTTCTCGGTAAGGACATTTCACACATCCATATACTTTAGCTCGAACCATTTCTGTTGGAGCTTGACAAATCTCACAAGGAAGCCCCTTTTCCCGATTAACAACTCCCCAACCAGCCATTTCGCAATCAGGACAACGGGTTAAGAGGCGCTCTGCCATTTCTTTAGAAAGATCCCCTATCGTTTTCATGCGTGTAGGATTCATATGAGCTCTCATGTCAGTTTCTACAAGCACTTCCGCACCATTAAAAGCCTCAAAGGCTCTCTGAAGCTCCTCTACTTTCTGAATCCCTTTATAGATTTCATGTCGAGACGAAGATCGAAGAATGAGGGCGTGAGAGGGAAATCCCACCTCCTCGGCAAAGGTCAACAGATCATCAAATTTTTGAATCTTTTTCTGCCGATAATTCGTTTGGAGTCCACTTTTTAAAAGAGTGAGTTCAAATCCCCTCTTTCGATCGATAAAAAATAAAATTTCTTGCCCCACTGCTACAAAAGGCATCCAGGGATGGGGACCAAATGATCCCTCGTTTGCAATACAAAGATCTACACCCTCCTCAGTAGAGAGGGCCATTCTACACTTTTCTTTTGCGCATTCATAAGGGGAAAGGGTTCTTTCGACCTCTCCTGTAAAAGTGCCGAGTGAATCAGTGTTGATCTGCTTGGGGATGAGCTTATAACCTAACATGGTTTCAAAAAAAGGCTCTATAGCCTTCTCTTTTTGATGTAAGCTCGCGACTAAACAAAAGTCCAAAAAACCACCTCTATTTCCTACTTGTGGAGTTTAATGAAAGGTGGTAAAATAAGAGAATTTCATAATTTTAATTATTTGGATTAGAAATTCTAATGGATGGGTTTTCAATAGAGTGTTTTATTGCGGTAGCTGAATGCATGAGTTTTACAAAAGCAGCTATTAAAGTTGGAAGGACGCAATCGGCCATCACACAGCAAATCAAAAGCTTAGAGCTAAAACTTGGAACGCGCCTTTTTGATCGGGAAAAAAAAGTGACTCTAACGAAAGAGGGAGAACTCCTCCTCCCCTACGCTTACAAAATTGACGCCATTCACCAAGAGATTATCGATCGCTTTAAAAACCCAGAGCTCGATGGTGAAGCGCGAATTGGGGTGCCTGAAGATTTTGCAACGCTCTTTCTAGCGGATGTACTCATGAATTTTTCCCGCATCCACCCGAGGGTGTTTCTCAAAGTGGAGTGTGACCTCACGTGGAACTTGATCCAGAAATTTAAAGAAGGTCTTCTTGATGTGGCCCTGATCAAGATGAGCTCCCCTCATGAATTCCCTCACGGAGTCGACATCTGGAAAGAGCCTGTGGTGTGGGTCAAAAAACATGGATCTTCCCCTTTTCTGAAGGAACAATCCCCCATTCCTCTTATTTTATCACCAGAGCCTTGTGTCTATCGATCAAGGGCGATCACCGCTCTCCAAAAATCAAACATCCAGTGGAGGATTGTCTATACAAGTCCTAGCTATGCAGGAATCATCGCCGCAGTCAAAGCCAATATGGGGATGACTGTTCTTCCTATGACCATGATTCCAAAAGGGCTTGAAATAGTCTCCCATCCCAATCTTCCCCTACTACCAGACATCCACGTATCTCTTCTCACAAGAGATGATAAACCTTCTCTTGCCATCGAAACCTTGAGTGAATTTTTGCTAGAGAAACTCAAGCAGAAATAGTATTGATGAGAAGGCGAACATGTTCTACTGGAGTCTCTGGCAAGACGCCATGACCTAAGTTGAAAATGTATGCAGGATCCCCTCGTCGATCTTCTAGAATTACTTTCACAGCCTCTTCAATTTCTTTGGGGCTTTTGAGTAAGATATTTGGATCGAGATTCCCCTGAAGCGTAATCTTATCACCCACCTCAGCTCGCACCTCTTTGATAGAACGAGAAGAATCGAGTCCAATCGCTGTTGGATTGATCTCTTTTACAATTTCTTTTGCAAATTGGCTACTATATCTCGAAAAGAAAATAGTAGGGACGGGAAGATCTTTCATGATCTCTTTTACATAGGGAAATGTAAACTCTTCCATCTCTTGAAGCCCTTTGGCCCCCGCCCACGAGTCGAAAATTTGGATCGCTGAGACGCCTGCTTCAATCTGCTTTTCGATGTACTCTCTCGTCGCCCGGGTGATTTTTTCTAAGAGCTTGTGATCAGGCTTCTCTTGGAGATAAGAGAGAACAGTGAGAGGCCCTCCTGCAAAGCCAATAAGGGGAAGGTTGGTCTTTTGTTTCACCTGACGGATCGTTTCAAAGATAGGGTTAAAAACCTCAATTCCCACTTCATCTTGGAATGAACACTCTACGTAGGGTCTACCTCCTGGAAAGACGACATTGCCCCGAAACTTTTCATAGATCACTAAGATATCTGAAAAAAGGATGAGGGCATCGACTCCGAGTTCTTTTTCTGGAAGGAGTGTAATCTCTGTCGCAAGATCGGGAGTAAAGAGGCACTTCCAAAAGGAGTGCTCTGCCCTGATCTTTCGAAAAGCAGGAAGGCTCCTTCCCGCTTGGCGCATGAGCCAAACGGGAGGACGAGACTGGTGATTCACTCCATTAAGGGCATCAAGCAACATGTTTTTTCGCCGTGGTGATGACATGTTCTACGATGTTTTCTACTGTAAAACCAAAGTGTGCATAGGCATCTTTGGCTGGAGCAGAAATACCGAAGGTGTCGACGGTGACGTGTACCCCTTCAAGTCCGACAAACTCGGCCCATCCGAACGAGGTCGCAGCTTCAATCGCAACTCTTTGTCCAATATTGCCACCGATCACTTTTTGGCGATAACTTTCTGGCTGATCATGAAAGAGCTCAAAACAAGGAACTGAAACAACCCGAACGTTTTTCGATAAAGAGGTGAGCTTTTCAGCTACATCCATCGCAAGGCTGAGCTCAGTCCCTGTCGCAAAGAAGGTAAAGTCAATCGGCTTCCCCTTGATCTCTTCACGAACGATATAGGCACCCCTTGCCACTCCCTCTTCGTAAGATTTGTTGCATCCAGCAATTTTCGGCATCGCTTGCCTTGATAAGACCATCCCAACAGGCCCTTTCTTGTGGCCCGCTGCGTAGCGCCATGCGTGACGCACTTCCCTCTCATCGCCTGGACGGAATATGTAGAGGTTCGGCATCGCTCTAAGTGATGCAAGCTGCTCGACCGCTTGGTGTGTTGGACCATCCTCTCCAAGGCCGATAGAATCGTGCGTCCAGATGAAGCGGACTGGAAGGTGAGAGAGCGCCGCTAAGCGGATCGCAGGTCTCATGTAGTCAGAGAAGCAGAAGAAGGTTCCTACGGCAGGCTGGAAGAATCCAGTAGCAGCCATCCCGTTTGCAATAGCCGCCATCCCGTGCTCTCTCACTCCAAACTTGATGTTGCGCCCATTAAATTTCCCTGGCTCAATCACCGGGAATTTGTGAAGGTGACTCTTGTCTGACTCTGATAGATCAGCAGATCCTGATAAAAAGTAAGGGAGGTGATCTGCTAATACTTGAATCGTATCAAAAGAGGCCGCTCTTCCGGCGCATGGAGTTTTAATCTCGAGTTTTTCTAATGCATCGATGAGAGCTGTTGGGACATCTTGAGCTTGCATCGCTTGAAGCTCTTTTGCGAGCTCTGGGTATTTCTTTTGCCAGGTTGCAAATTGCCCTTGCCACTTGCGGTACTGTAGATCGAGCGTTGTTTGTCTCTCTTTGAAAAACTCTCTCACTGCCTCTGGCACATAGAAAGCGGGCTCTAAAGGAATTCCAAGGGCCTCTTTGGCCGCTTTGACTCCATCAGCTCCTAGTGGAGATCCATGCACTTTATTTGTCCCTTGAAGTTTTGCTCCAAAACCAATAGTAGAATCGTAGATGCAGAGTGTCGGTTTTGCCTTGAAACCGTTCAGTTTGGTTAAGACGCTGTGGATCTCATCAAAATCGTTAAAGCGAGAAATTTCACACACTTCCCATCCCATTGCTTGGTAGCGAAGGGCTACGTTTTCAGAAGCGGAATCTTTGTAAAAACCGTCGAGGGTCACCCAGTTGCGATCGTAGAAAACGACCAGGTTATTAAGTCCAAGGTGTCCTGCTAGAGCAGAAGCTTCATTCGAAACCCCTTCCATCAGACAGCCATCCCCTGCAAGGGCATAAACAGTGTTTGAAAAGATTTCAGCATCAGGGCGGTTGAATTTCTCTCCCAAGATTTTATAGGCAAGAGCAAACCCTACTGCGTTTGCAACCCCTTGACCAAGCGGTCCTGTCGTCACCTCAACTCCTTCTGTATCAAGACGCTCCGGATGTCCCGGCGTCTTTGAGTGGAGCTGACGGAAGTTCATGAGATCTTCGATTGAAAGATTGTATCCTGAAAGGTGAAGGAGAGAATAGAGCCACATCGAGCCATGTCCTGCTGAGAGAATCATGATGTCTCTATTGATCCAGTGGGGATCTTTCGGGTTATAACGGAGGTGCTCTCCGTAGAGATAAGCACCGAGAGCGGCACATCCCATTGGCAGTCCTGGATGACCAGAATTTGCCTTCTGGACGCCATCCATTGAAAGCCCTCGAACCGTGTTAGCAACAAGCTGTAGTGTCTCTTTATCCATAAGTTCCTCTTGCATTAGATTGCCGTATTCTATATTTTTACTGTCCAGTTATCAAGGGAAAATCATCCTATGCATTCTCAAAATCTTCGCAGAAAATTCCTCTCTTTTTTTCGAGAGAAACAACATGAAATCGTCCCCTCTTCCTCCGTCATTCCCCATGACGATCCGAGCCTTCTCTTCATCAACGCGGGGATGAATCAGTTTAAACAGATTTTTTTAGGCCAGAGCGTCATGCCTTACACGAGAGCAGCAACAGCCCAAAAGTGCGTCCGCGTAGGTGGCAAACATAACGACCTCGACAATGTCGGTTTTACGACAAGACACCTCACCCTCTTTGAAATGCTCGGCAACTTTTCTTTTGGCGACTACTTCAAAAAAGAGGCGATCCGCTATGCGTGGGAGCTATCGACAGAGGTTTTGGAACTCGACCCGAAAAAGATTTGGGTCACCGTCTTCCAAAAAGATGATGAAGCCTTTGAGCTTTGGAAAGAGTGGGTCCCTGAAGGGCGTATCGTGAGACTCGGAGAAAAAGACAACTTCTGGGCGATGGGTGACACAGGTCCTTGTGGCCCTTGTTCAGAGCTGTTATACGACCGAGGAGATCAGTTTGGAAACGCTACATCACCACTGAATGACAAGGATGGAGAGCGCTTTTTTGAATTTTGGAACCTCGTCTTCATGGAATTCAATAGAGATAGCTCTGGGAAGATGGTACCACTGCCGAAACAAAGCATCGATACAGGGATGGGGCTCGAACGGCTCGTCTCTCTTAAAATGGGAGTGAATACCGTTTTTGAAACAGACATCCTCCGTTCACTCATTGCAGAAGTAGAGAACATTTCGAAAAAACCATACGCATCAAATCCTGCTTTTCATGTCATCGCAGACCACATCCGCTCCCTCTCTTTCGCGATTGCTGATGGAGCGACCCCGAGCAACGTAGAGAGGGGTTATGTTCTGAGAAAAATCCTTAGAAGAGCTGTCCGCTATGGAAGAACACTCGATCTCAACAAGCCATTCCTTGGGAAAGTAGCGACCCGCCTTCTTGACCTCATGGGAGAAGACTTCCCTGAACTGAAGACATCGAAAGATAAAATCCAAGAAATCCTCTACCTCGAAGAGGAGAATTTCCTCAAAACCCTTTCACGTGGTGGCAATATCTTACAAAACATCATCGATGATGCGAAAGAGACCTCCTCCAAGCAGATCAGTGGTAAAGATGCTTTCCGATTGAAAGATACTTATGGATTCCCCCTCGACGAACTCCTCCTGATTGCAAAAGATAATGAGTTAGAGGTGAATCTCGATGCATTCCAACTTCTTGAAGAAGAGGCAAAAGAGCGTTCGAGAGCCTCTCATAAGGAAATCTCACAAGAAGCAAGAGTGAACCTCTTTGAAGGGTTTGTGAAAAAGCATGGCACTTCCCATTTTGTTGGCTACGACGCCCTCGATGTCGAAGGGGCCATCACAGGGATTTTTGATGGGGAGAAGTTTGTCGATCGCCTCCAAGAGGGGCAGTCAGGGATGATCATTCTCGACAAGACGAGCTTTTATGCAGAGATGGGAGGACAAGTGGGAGATCACGGAATTTTGAGCCACAATGGGGCGAGATTCAAAGTGATCGACACAACGACTCCCTTCACGGGAGTCATTGCCCATAAAGGAATCATGGAACATGGAACTCTTCTTGTAGGTGAGCCGCTCCATGCAAAAGTGGATGAAAAGAGAAGAACACTCATTCGGCATAACCATACAGCAACTCACCTTCTCCACTATGCCCTTACCAAAATCTTAGGGGATCACATCCGTCAGGCAGGATCACTCGTAGAAGATCATAGACTCCGCTTCGATTTCAATCACCACAAAGGGCTCACCCCTGAAGAGATCAGAGAGGTGGAAAAGTTTGTGAATGAAAAGATCATGAAAGATGGGGAAGTGAAAACGTATTCTATTGATTATGAACAAGTTAAAAACAATGCAGGGATCAAGCAGTTTTTCGGCGAAAAGTATGGAAAAACGGTTCGTGTGGTAGACATTGATGACTATGCAAAAGAGCTCTGCGGTGGAACTCATGCGAGCTCACTTGCACCGATCGGCCTCTTCCGAATTCTCAAAGAGGGAAGCATCGCTTCTGGAGTCAGACGTATTGAAGCGGTAACAGGTCTCGATGCTCTAGAGTTCATGTATGCAAAAGAAAATGAAATGACTTTGCTCGACCAAGAACTCAAACTGGAACAGAAAAAGCACCGAGAAGCGCTCAAAAAATTCAGAACCCTCTACTTGGAAAAATTGGCAGAAGGGATTCTCCAGAAAAAAGAGAAAGTGATCACTTATGCATCATCTGATCTTGCTTCTGAAGAGCTTGTACAGCTCGGTCAAATGCTTGCTGCAAAGATCGACTCAGGGGCGATTTTCCTCGGGTCAAAAACAGCAGATCGGATCCAGGTCCACTTAAGACTCACCCCCGATCTCGGCAAGAATGCAGTAGAGATCATCAAAACTCTTGCTGTACACATTGAAGGCTCTGGTGGAGGAAAAGCAGATATGGCAACAGCGGGAGGAAAGAATCCTCTTGGATTTGACAAGGCAGCTCAGGAACTCAAACGCATTATAACGTAGCCGTGATTGACGAACTTTCAAAAGAGCCTTTCATCGAATCGTTCCAAACTCTTTTGGAGAAGGAGCCGTCTGTTCTAATTGAAAACCTTTCTGATAGTGGAAAGGCGGCTCTCATTTACTTTGCACAGAAGAAGACAAAACGTCATGTCCTCATCATCACAGGGCATGAAGGGCATACACAGCTCACAAACGACCTCTTATTTTTCACCAAACAAGAACCTCAGATGTTCCCCGCCTGGGAAGCTCTTCCTGGCGAAGAGATTTCCCCAAGTCTCGACATCATGGGGATGAGGATGAAGCTCCTCGAAGAGCTCGTAAAAGCAAAAGAGCCGAAGATCTTGATCACTTCACTCCAGGGGGCGATGCAAAAAGTTCTCTCCCCTTCTGTATTGAAAAATCTTTCCTACACTCTCTCGGTTAAAGAAGAGGTCCCTTTTTCAGAAGTGACCCCTCTTCTCTCCTCTCTCGGATATAAAAGGGTCAAACTCGTGAATGACAAAGGGGAATTTGCAGTGAGAGGTGGGATCATTGATCTATTCCCCATCCATCTTCCTGAACCGATCCGCATTGAATTCTTTGGGGATACAATCGAAGAGATCCGCACCTATGATCCGATGAGTCAGAAATCGACAGGGAAAATCAAGTCCTTTTCCCTCTCTTATGCAGATGAAACCAACCAGCTAAAAACGCAACCCTTATCGACCCTATTTGATTACTTATCAGAGAATGCTCTCATCGTATTTGATGACCTCCTCGCGCTAGAAAATCGACTCGTGCAGCTCAAAGCAATCCCTGGATTTCGCTCCCATTTGATGATGGAAGAGTCCCTCTTCTTTGAAAAAGCAACCTCCCTTCCCCACCTATTCTTCCCGAAAGAAACGCTCGAAACACTCTCTGAAGTTCAAGGAGGAACCTTTTCGATTTGCAATCGCACCTTTCAGACCAAGCGTGTGTTTGCGCCGCTAGTCCCTGCTTCAGAATATGAGGATTTCTCTTCTGAGATGAAAGTATTTGGCTTGTTCTCCTCCCCTCAAGAAGAGGAAGTGCTTCGGGAAAAACTTCCGAAGGGGTCGAAGTTTGTTTCTGGTTATCTCTCCTCAGGATTTGTATTGGGGGGACATTTTGTGGTCTTTCCTTACACGGAATTTTCGAAAAGAGTAAAGGTTCCAAGACAAAAATGGAGAAACACCTTTCACACCCCTGCATCAGAATTTCATGAACTAGAAGCTGGGGATCTCGTTGTCCATTTCCATAACGGAATTGGAATCTTTCGAGGGATCGAAAAACAGAAGAACCACCTTGGGATTGAAGGGGAATTTCTCGTTGTCGAATATGCAGAAAAAAGTAAGCTTTTCGTCCCGATTTCCCAATCCCATCTCATCAGCCGCTACATCGGCTCTCACGAGGAAAAACCACAGCTCCACACCTTAGGCTCGACAAAGTGGCAGAAAACGAAAGAGGGTGTTCAGAAAGCAATCATCGGGTATGCAAAAGACCTCTTGACCATGCAAGCAGAGAGAGAAGTGAAAGGGGGATATGTCTACCCGATTAACAGTGAGACCTTTGAGCAGTTTTCAGAAGCCTTCCCCTACCAAGAGACAGATGATCAGCTTGCTGCCATCTCAGAAATCTTGAAGGATATGCAATCAGAAAAAGCGATGGATCGCTTAATTTGTGGCGATGTTGGGTATGGAAAAACAGAAGTTGCGATGAGAGCTGCTTTCAAAGCAGTAGTCGATGGAAAAAAACAGGTAGCGGTCCTCGTGCCAACAACGGTTCTTGCGATGCAGCATTACGAGAGTTTTCAAGAAAGGATGCAAAACTTTCCTGTGAAGATTGCAGTAGCTAGTCGATTCCAAACCCCTCAGAAAGTGAAGCAAACTCTCGAAGGGCTCCTCGATGGAAGCATCGACATCTTAGTGGGAACACACCGTCTCATCAGTAAAGATGTCTCCTTCAAAGATCTCGGCCTCATCATCATTGATGAGGAGCAGAGGTTTGGTGTGAGAGCCAAAGAGAAGTTAAAGACATTAAAGACAGGAGTCGATTGCTTGACGTTGACTGCGACGCCGATTCCACGAACACTTTATATGTCTCTCATTCACTTAAGAGAGATGTCAGTCATCAACTCCCCTCCCCACGATAGACTTCCAATCAAAACGATCTTAGCAGAAAGAGAAGATGAGCTGATCAAAAACGCTCTTCTGAGAGAGCTCTCCCGCGATGGCCAAGCGTTTTTCATTCATAACCGGGTAGAGACCATTTATGAACAGGCAGAAAAACTTCAGCTCCTCGTTCCAGGGGCGAAAATTGCGGTAGCTCATGGTCAGATGGATGGAGATCTCATCGATCAGATCTTCCACTCATTCAAAAGTGGTGAGACTGATATTTTGGTCGCGACATCAATTGTAGAAAATGGAATCGATATCCCGAATGCGAATACGATCATCATCGACCGGGCGGACCGTTTTGGAGTGGCAGACCTTTATCAGCTGAGAGGACGTGTGGGGCGCTGGAACCGCACCTCTTATGCTTACTTCCTCGTTCCAGAAAACCGATCACTTCCTGAAGTGACACAAAAAAGGCTTCAGGCCCTGGTGGAAACTTCTGGATTTGGTGGTGGTGTGAAACTAGCGATGAGAGATCTTGAGATTCGAGGAGCGGGAGATATTTTAGGGACGCAGCAATCGGGACATGTATCGAATATCGGGTTCCATCTCTACTGCAAACTCCTCAAGAAAGCGATCGATGGACTCAAAAAACATACGACCACCTCCTTTTTGGAGACGAGAATGGAATTCCCATTCGATGCAAAGATTCCCGACACATACATCGACGAAGCGAGCATCCGTTTGGAACTTTATCACCGCTTTGGGGAATCAGAAGATGCAAAAGAGGTCTCCTTAATCATGGAGGAGATCAAAGATCGCTTCGGGCCGATCCCAGAGCCTTTGACATGGCTCTACCACATGACGCGGATCAGAATTTTTGCCCACCTCAATCAGTTTACCCAGCTGAAGTTTTTAAAACATTCACTCACGGCAGAGCAAAAACAGAAGAAAGATCCTCTCGTGAAAAATCTTCTCATGCCCCCTGTTCAGTCGCCTCTCGAGCTAGAGCTTCTTACAATCAAACGCCTTACTGAAAACTTTTCCTGCGCTTACAAATCGTTGTAGCACTCCCCTCAATGATTTGAATCTTGACAAATAGGAAATCTATTCTTTACAATTTATGCATGTTTCGAAACCTTATTTCTATTTTTATCGTATTCGTAGCCAGTGTTGCTGCGCATGAAGTAGATCGAGAGAAGATGCTGCTCCTCCTTTCTGGAGAGTGGATTTCTCGAGCACTTTATGTGACGACTAAATTGGATGTAGCAGACCATTTGGCAGAACCAAAATCAGTAGAAGAACTTGCGAAACTGACCCACTCTGATCCTGAGTCTCTTTATCGAATACTCCACACTCTTGCGAGTGTTGATGTCTTTCGTGAAGTCTCTCCCAGAGTATTTTGCAATACAGAGATGAGTTCTCTTTTAGGTAAGTCCCATCCCGATACTCTCCACGCCCTTTCCCTTTTTTACGGCGAAGATATCCACCGCTCTTGGGACGCCCTGTTCCCCTCAATTCAGACAGGAACACCTGCCTTTCAACTCCGCTTTGGACAACCCGTATTCCCCTATTTTAAAGAGCATCCTGAAAGTAGAGTGCTCTTCCAACAAGCGATGAGAGAGAAATCGGCAGCAGTGATTCATTCTGCACTAGCGAGTTACGACTTCAGCAAGTTTCGCTCTGTTTATGATATTGGAGGGGGACAGGGACAATTTCTTTCTGCACTTATACACCAATACCCAACTATACAGGGGACCCTTTTTGAACTTCCTGAGGTACTCTCCCAGGTGAAATACCCTGATTATACCTTGATGTCTGGCGACTTCTTTATTTCCATTCCAGAAGGAGCCGATGCCTATTTACTCAAGTCGGTCCTCCATGATTGGGATGATGATAAGTGCAAGAAGATCCTCGATAA
Source organism: uncultured bacterium (assembly GCA_964655475.1). Lineage (GTDB taxonomy): Bacteria > Chlamydiota > Chlamydiia > Chlamydiales > VGMA01 > VGMA01. The sequence goes on along the minus strand of CAZZMO010000016.1, from coordinate 16,604 downwards.
TTGTTACCGAGGCATGGGGAAAGAGAGTAAACTTCTCATCATGGATGTCGTATTGCAACCGAAAGCTGTTTACGCTAACTGCATGGACCTTCTTATGTTAGCGATTACAGGAGGGAAAGAGCGCAACTTGGAAGATTTTACAAGGCTTCTCGCCAGATCAGGGTTCACCATCGAGAAAGTTTATCCCACAGCGACTGAATTCTCCATCATTGAAGCGAAAAAAACTGACACCCTAGCGACCTATGAAGCAAGCATCCATGAATACATTATGGGAACAGCAGCAGATGTCACAGGGCAGTGCAAAACATGGATCGATCAGACCTTGCAAGCTTTGCCAAAGACAGCTCAAATCATAGAGATTGGATCTGCTTTTGGAAGAGATGCTAAGTATATTGAATCACAAGGATTTCAGGTCCATAGAACAGATGCTACGCTAGGATTTGTCAGTCTCTTACAAAAAGATGGGTATAAAGCGACCCCATTCAATATCCTGACCGATTCTTTCGAGAAGAGCTACGACCTCATTTTTGCAAATGCAGTCTTTCTCCACTTTACCGTCCCTGAGCTCAAACTGACTTTAGAAAAGGCTCATAGAGCACTGAATAAAGGAGGCCTTCTTGCCTTCTCCGTAAAGCATGGCGAAGGGGAAGAGTGGAATAGCGCCAAAGTGGGCCGCCCACGATTCTTTCACTACTGGAATGAAGAAGACATCGTCTCCCTCCTCTCCTCATACGGCTTTGCCGTCCTGAGCATGTCTGAAGATTCCATCTTCACCTATCTCATCGCCAAACGCGCCTAAAAAATCTACTCCATTGCACGGATTCTTCTCTCAAAGAGAATCATGAAAAGCCCACTCAGAAAGACAAAGACTGAGCCACCTAAAGCATGGGAGGTCAGTGGCAAATGGAGGAAGAAACGCCCTAAAATAAGTCCAAAGACCACCTCGAAGTAACTGAAAGGAGCTAGCTTTCCTGCTTCTGAAAAGCGATAACCAAGAACTAAGAAACCTTGAGCTATAGCCATTGCAAGCCCTACACCTATGAGACAGACCCAAGTATTGCGATGAAAAGAGATAACAGGATGTAGGAGAATGAAAGGGAAAGAAAGAAACGTCGAGAAGAGGAAGTAGTAAAAGAGGGTGGATTTGAGTGACTCTCGCCAGTCGATTGTTTTTACTAGAACAAAGCTACAAGCGACGAAAAAGGCAGCGCCTAGCGGCCAGATGAGCCTCCACTCGATATCCACACCATCAGGAGGAAGAATCACGAAGTAAATCCCTGTAAATCCTATAGATAGAGAAAGCCACACCATCCACGAGATCCTTTCTTTTAAGACGAGCATAGCGATGAGAGGAATGATTAAGGGAGAGCTATTTTCTAAAAGGACCACATCATATAGATCGAGCTGTCTTAAGGAGAAGTAGAGGAGGAAACTCGCCATAACCCCACAAATGGCCCTCAAGAGATGAGTGTTATAACACCTTGACTTTAAATCTTTTACACCTTTTGAAAAAAACCATGGGAGGAACAAGCATAGGGTGATGATATTCTGAAAAAAGACCATAACCATACAATGAATATGGTTCTCAATCATGGTTCCCAAGATACCAATAACCGCAAAAGCAAAGCTTGCAACGATGATGCAAAAAACGCCGAGAAGGTATTTCATAAGCATCTAAATATCTCAATACGAGAAAATCTCGCAAGTAGTGTTTTCAAATGTTGTATAATAAATGGAGAAAAAAAGCTGAAAAAAATCGGGTTTAAAAGAGATTAGGTTCTCAAGAACAGGAGAAAAAGTTAATGAAATATCTTTTCACTTATACTTTTAAAACGGTCCAAAATACATTGGTCCACCTTCGCCACATCGATGAAGCACTGAAAAAAGGGAAATCTTCCCTTTTGATCCGCTCCCTTTCCAACTTGCAAGACTCACTCCCCTTACTTGAAAATATCCAAGCTCCGACCCACTCAGAAACACAGGCTAAGCAAGCAACAGAACTTTGTTCGCTCATTTCTTCCCTGATCCTCCTCCCAGAAGATATGGAACTTACAATAAAAGAGATTGAAGCTAAGTGCCACACCTTCATCAAAGAGATCGACCCTTTCCGAATCGAAACTCTCGAATCAACAGGAATCAGAAAAGCAAGACTCATCGAAGAGCTCATGATCGTCCAAGATCGCGTTGAGGTCCTCATCGAAAATTTCCAATCGCGTCAGGTATCCCCAGTCGTCCTATGTGCCCTCATTGAAGAAAAGATTGATGAGATGTCCTACATTGACCAGACTGATTTTTCTTCTGAAGAGACTGCAGAATACGAAAAATTCATCAAGCTCTGGGAAGAGCTCAATCAATTCCCAACAGAAAAAGGGGCCATGAACCTCCTCACAATCGCCATTGGCCTAGAAAATCTCTTGAGAAACCAGATGACTTACAAAGATGCCCTTGAAATCCTTGACCAAGGACTTACCGAATCGTTCCGCATTGTAGAAGTAGAGGGAGATAGTGGCTTCCTAGAGATCATCGGCGGAGAGCAGATGAAGGATGCGATGTTCCTCCTCAGCAAATACGCCTTCTCTGACAAAAGCATCAACTTCTCACTAGATGAACTCTTCAGAGAGTATCAAAACCTACTAGAAGACCAAGAAGAGGGCAATTCTAACCTCGAAGAAATCTTCCTTCACCTCAAAACCTTCGGCCACCACCTCGACACAATCCGCGAAAGACTCGCCTCCATGGAAGGCTCGATCAAAATTGACGAGACCCCTTTTCTCGATGATGACGATGAGGATTAGAGAAGGCGCTCTAAATTCCTAGAGCAAGCCTCACAAGAAAAAATGCCCCGATGCAAGAAAAACAGATGATATAAAGCCTTCTAGGAAGCTTTCTCTTACTTACCTTCTCGTAACAAAGAAAACCTATACAGATAAGAGCAATAGTTCCCAAAGAAATACGGTAATCTAAAAAAAGGGGCCATCTTGCCATCTGCACTGACAGTATGACTAAAACAGGAAAGACATATTGCAGATCCCTTGTTCTAAAATACTTGTATAAAAACCAGAGACATCCCGATAGCAAAATCAAACTATCTAATAGAGGATGAGCCTTGAAAAATTCATTCATTTTCTAACTCCTACTTTTCTTGTTAGAATTGAAGAGACTACTAAAAAAGTAGTCTCAAATTTCAATGGAGGGCTCGATCAAAGTTGATGAGACCACTTTTCTGGACGATGATGAGGAGGATTAGACAAGGCACTACGTAGCGCATGCAGAAGTACCAGAGAGTGAAGGTTCCCTTTCTGTAGCCGCCGCGGTAGAACTCTTCTCTTGCTGCCTGTTTATCCCATGCCCAGCCTACAAAGAGTGTAGTGATCAATCCCCCGACAGGGATGAGCCAAACGGAGATAAAGGCATCCATTGTATCGAGAAAGTTCATCCGGTAGATCCCTTCCCAATCGGGGAAGAACATCTGTGAGCCTGCTAGTGCGCTAGGGATACCAAAGATAAAGGTTCCTGTTGCCACTGCAATCGCCGCTCTCTTACGACTCCATTGGAGCATCTCCATCAAGTTCGCAACGACCACTTCAATAAAGGCAATGGCTGAGGTGAGCCCTGCGAAAACGAATAGGATGAAGAAGACAGTTGAAAAGACCATCCCTCCTGGCAATTTTGCAAAAAGGTATGGAAGGACCTGGAAGATGAGTCCAGTACCTGCTGCTGGCTCAAATCCGAATGTAAACACAACGGGAAAGATCGTGAGAGCGCTCAATAGAGCCACTACAATGACTGCGAAAGAGACTACCACTGACATAAGTGGAAGGTCTTCTTGCTCAGATGTGTAGCTACCATAGCTAAACATGATCCCCTGCCCTAAGCTCAATGTGAAAAAGGAGAGTCCCAGCGCTTCGAGTATGCTTGAAAAATGAAAGGTTTCTACATTTGGGTAGAGGACAAATTTCACCGCATCAGCCATACCATCAAGGGATAAGCTGAAAAGGAATAGGACAAAGAGCATTGTAAAAAGAGCTCTTGTCATGATTTTGGACCAATGCTCGATCCCTTTTCTTACCCCTGAAAAGACGATCATCACCGTCATGAGTGTGAAAAGGAAGTGCCAAAGAACGCAAAGATCTGGTGATCGAAAAAGGAGTGTGAAGGTATTTTTAACCTCTCCTGCACTCATATTTGTCGTAGCGCCTGTGAGGGAGCTCACAATATAGCTGAGGCCCCAGCCTGCAATCACGCTATAAAATGACATGATGATGAAAGAGGAAATCACCCCGAGCCAGCCAGCAAGTTTCCAAAAAGGCTTACCGGGAGCGAGAATAGTAAACACGCCAATCGCCGCTCTTTGAGCTTTCCGCCCGAGCATGAGTTCTGCTGTAAAGACGGGAATTCCAATCAAGATCGTGCATGCAATGTAGGAGAGAAGAAAAAGACCTCCCCCATTTTGTCCTACAATGTATGGAAATTTCCAAAGGACACCGAGTCCCACTGCTGATCCGATAGCTGCGAAGAAAAAACCGATTCTCGAGCTAAAATGTTCCCTAGCCTTCTTTGTCAAAACATGCCCCCTAACTGATCAAAATTGAACAAACCACTTTTTTGAATGATGATGACGATCATCACTACAGGAATCACCCATCTGAGGAAGAAATTCCAAATCGAAAACAACCGCTGATTTTGAAATTCTGCCCGCTTTTGCTCCATGCTCATGCACCAACCGACAAAAATCGAGGTGATGAGCCCTGCAAAAGGGATGATCCAAACTGAAACTAACTGATCCATCGTCACGAGAAAATTGGAGGAGAAGATCGATTCCCACTCTGGGAAAATCAATCCACTACCTGCACATGCGCTTGGTATGCCAAAAACAAATGTCGCAATCGCAGTGCCAAGTGCCGCCCTGTGCCGAGAAATATGGAAAAGCTCCATAATATTCGCCGCCACGACTTCGATCAGAGGAAAAGCTGAGGTGAGAGCCGTAAAGACAAAAAGGGAAAAAAAGATCGTTGAGACGAGCATACTCGCCGGTAACTGGGCAAACAAGTATGGAAGCGTCTGAAAAACAAGACCAAAACCTGAGTCAGGCTTGAGCCCAAAGGTAAATACCACAGGGAAGATCATGAGCGCTGCCATGATCGCTACAATGATCACAGAGCCCCCCACGATATTCGCCATCTTCACAATATTTTCCTTAGGGCCAACATAACTGCCGTAGCTGATCATGATCCCCTGACCCAAACTCAAGGTGAAAAACGCAAGCCCCAAAGCCTCAAGGACGCTCGAAAATTTAAATGCGTCTAGATTGGGGTAGAAGATGAAATGGATCGCGTCTTGTAGGCCATCTAACGAGAGAGAAAACATCAGTAGGAAAATAAGAAGCGCTAGTAGGATCTTCACCATGATCTTTGACCAATATTCGATCCCTTTTCTCACACCTGCAAAGACGACCCCCATGGTGACCATAGTGAAGACGAAATGCCAAAAAAGGCTAATGCTAGCTGAGTGAGAGAGGAGATTAAAGGCATTACCGATCTCTTCTTTCACGAGGTTATTATAAAAGCCTGAGAGGGACATCAAGATGTAATTCATCCCCCATCCTGCGATAACGCTGTAGTAGGACATGATGAGGAAAGAAGCCAAAATCCCAAGATAAGCACCAATCTTCCAACCATTTTGCCCTGGTTTTACCATGTTGAATGCTAAAACGGCCGCTTTTTGGGTCTTTTTACCCAAAAGCACCTCTGCAATAAAGAGAGGGATGCCAAGGAAGGCGACGCATAAGATGTAAGTGAGGAGGAAGAGTCCGCCACCGTTGGCTCCAACAGTGTAGGGAAACTTCCATAAGATCCCGAGGCCGATGGCTGACCCTATTGCCGCCATCAAGAAGCCTAAGCGGGAGCTCCAGTGTTCTCTTGGATGTTCCATATAGACCAAAGAGTGTAAAGAAAGGGATTCTTTGTCGTCAAGAAAGGAGCTTCTGTTTGACAAAATCGAAGAGATTTTTCACTGTTTTGAATCGGAGCGCCTCCGCATCAGACACTCTGATGCCATACTCTTTTTCTATTCTCACAACGATTTCTACGCTGTCTAAGCTGTCTATCCCGAGGTCATCGACAAAATGGGACAATGAATCGATCTCTAATATTTCGATTTCAACAACTTCAGATATGATCTTCTTAATTCTTTCTTCAATATTATTCATAATTTTTTTATGATAGCCGAAAAGGAGTCATTTATGCAAGCGATCTCCCCCCTTTCCCACTCGGGCCCCCTCAGTGTTCTCTCTGAAGAGCCCGATCTCGATCACCACTCAGAAAGTTCCCTCGGTTCTAGGTGTCAACTCAACTGGCAAGACTATACGATGATCGCGGGGATCGCCATCACGATCATCTTCCTCGTCGTTTCGATCGTCCTCCAGCAGTGGGCGCTCGTTGCTGGCTTTGCCACGATGATCCCCTTCCTCTTTTTTGGGGAGTACTATATCTATAGCTATTCGGACTACCGGGAGATGAAAGAGCAGATCGAACAAATGGATGCCGTTCGAAAGCAGCTCGTCGAGACCAATCAAGAGCTTCTCAGCAACATCGATGGCCTCAAGGTACAAATTGCCGAGCTTCAGGAGGAAAACCGCCGGTTTAAAAATAATAATAGCCTCTATGAAAGGGAAAATGAGTCCCTCAAGAAAGCCAACCTTGAGCTAGAAAAAACACGTCTCCAGCTCCAACAGACTGCTAAAGAGCTCGAAAACATTGCGAAAAAGACCGTTCCAGAACTCTACGAGGCCTACATGAAGATCACAGCAAATATCAAGGTAGAGCAACAAGCGCAGCTCGAACTCATCACCTCAAGTGTAAAAATCCAGTCTCAAATTGAATCTTCTTCTCGAGAACTCTCTAGAATCAAGGAGGAACTCGCTGCCGTGAAACAAGAACTTGCATCAGAAGTGAGACGGCTCCAGGAAGTGTCAAAAAAATTAGAGAAACATGCCAGTGTGTTGTCTCTTGCTGAGAACTAATAAAAGAGCTACAATTCTCCCCTATTAATAGGAGCAAAAAAATGCAGATTGATGTCAACCTTATGAAAGGGGGAATGAAAGTTGAAGTCGAAGGAGCCCCATACAACGTTGTTGGAGTAGAACTTGTAAAACCTGGAAAAGGGCAAGCCTTCACAAGAGTCAAACTCAAACACCTCAAAACAAAACGGGTCATTGAAAGAACTTTCAAGTCTGGGGAAAAACTCGATATCGCCGATGTCAACGAAACAAAAATGCGCCTTCTTTTCATCGAAGGGGATAACGCTACCTTTATGGATGATGTTTCCTTTGACCAAGTCCTCATCCCACTCGATATCATCGAAGAAAATCGCAAATGGCTCAAAGAAGATACACTCTTTGACGTGGTTTTTTACAAAGGAGAAGTAGTGGATATCACTCCTCCTACATTCATGGAACTCTTGATCACAGAAGCGGCACCAGGCGTTCGTGGCGACACTGCCAGTGGACGCGTATTAAAGCCTGCAACTGTTGAGACAGGCGCTCAGGTACAGATTCCTATCTTCGTCGAAGAGGGTGAGCGGATTAAAGTTGATACGAGAACTGGCGAGTATGTCTCTCGGGTCTCTTAAAGAACTTGTCACCATCCGAGCAGAAAAACTCGGAGAAGTAAGAACATTTTTTGCAAAGAGAGGGGTGGTGGAAGCTGACCCCTTTCTTTTAAGCCCCTTTGCCCCCGTCATCGATGTCCACATCGATCCCATGAAAGTAGTCGATGGACATGGAAGAGAGTACTACCTCCATACATCGCCAGAATTTGGCTTAAAGCGCCTTGTCGGAAGAACAGGACTCGACCTCTATGCCCTCGGCCACGTTTTTAGGAGTAAAGAGCTTGGCTCTCGCCACTGCCCAGAGTTCACCATGGTCGAATGGTACCGCTCCCAAAGTAGTGAAGCCTCCTTTATCGAAGAGGTCCTCGATTTTCTCTCCCTTTTCATCCCAAGGCTTCCCTACAAAATCTACGACTACCAGGAGCTGCCGATTCATGACACAAGAGAAGTTGCAAAGGAATACCCCCACTGGGACATCTCTTGTCTTAAAGATTATCTCTTCTCCTTAAATGTCCAGCCAAGCTTAGGACATGGGGAAATTTCGATCCTCACCCACTTCCCCGAAGAAGAAGCGGCTCTTGCCAAAATGGAAAATGGCTCTGCAAGACGCTATGAATTCTTCTACAAAGGCTTAGAGCTAGGAAATGGCTACCACGAATTGACCGATCCGAAAATTCATGAAAAACGTTTTCTCGAGAATAACGAAAGGCGCCGCCTGATGGGGAAAGAAACGCTTCCCATCGATCCTCTCCTTCTCCAAGATCTTGAATCTCATCCGCTGTCAGAAGATGCCTACGGAATCGCTATCGGCTTCGACCGTCTCCTCATGCTCTCCCAAGGAGCCACATCCCTACACGATGTCCTCCCCCTACCCTGGCAGGAGCCCTCCCTTTGAAACAACTCCTCATCAGAGGTGCTACCAAGGGCATTGCACAGACTCTTATAGCCATTTGACCCCAGTTTCCCTGAGGTCAAATGACTCTATTGCTTCTTTTAGAATCCCCACTCGAACATGATTCTGATCTCTTGCGTGACATTATATCCGCCCACCGCAGCTTTGTAATCGATCGAACCGATCAAGTGGTCGTAAGATCTGATCGAGAGACCTGCACCCGCATAGAGCTGGCTTGGAGACTCATTATAACCTGTCACATTGAAAGACTGTTGCTGCATTTCTACATTCGTAAATGATGCAACATACTGATCGCTGCTCAAGAAGACGGTCTTTAACCAACCTGCAAACGCATGTGGTGAGAAGGTTGTGTCAGGAGCGGCGCAGAAATCATATCCAAATGACATACCGAGATCAGATCTGAAGAATGCAGAGTGTTTACTATCTACTGTAAGATCTAAGCAGTTCGCTCCAGATTCGCTGAATCCTGGCTGGAATGACTGGACGACTAATACATCAGCAAATGGTCTGATATGGGTGTGAGTGGTTGGGACAGTGAATCGGTAGTCCATACTGACGCTGTTCACAATATCCCAAACAGTTGCTGTGTGATCTGCTGTCACAAAGAAGTTCGGGAAGACAACGTTACGATGGACATCGTAGAAGTTCGCTGTTCCTAGCATTGCTGTTTGGATGGTGAAATTCTCATACTGCCATGCAAAGAATGGACCAAAGTAGAGCGAGTTCACAGTACCATCACCCTGGCTTTGTGACCAATCGATCGAAGAGTGTGAATAACTCGCACCAAATCCAATCGTGAACTGGTTGTAGAGAATTCCTTGAGCTCCAAGTGTCACACCGTAGGTATTCGAGTTGAATCCATACTGCTCCCCTGTCGATTTTTGCCAGTAGTTGAAACCAATTGGCTCTGCCCAAGCTTCCCCAACAAAGTCTTCTCTTACACAAGATTGATCTTCTTTTGGACACTCGTTACAGAACATGTATTGGAACCGTTTCATTCTCGCTTGATAGCTCTGGATGAAGCGGAAGTTGTTTTCTAGCTCAAGCATCGGCAGAGAACTGATCTGCTGACCAGAAATCGAGATTAGAGCCGCAACAAACTCAGCTGGAGTGAGCTCAACAAGGGCTCTTTCTACAGCGATGAGGTTGGCATTTCTAATCACAAAGCGTGGTGGGAACATATATTCCCCAACGCTTGCTGCGTTACCAGATAGAGAGGATAGAGGAACTGGCAATACAGAACCTGCAATATCGATGTAAATCTGTACAGTTGTTGGTGAGTAGACCAAGAAGTAGCTAAATGGATCACTTTCAACAAGTGAATCAAATTCTCCACTGATGGATCCAGCAGTCAAAATGGTATACAATGTACCTCTTTCATACACCCCTGGGATTGGGTTCAATGAAACGGTACCTGCAAGGTGAGCCGTTCCCGATACGATGATCTCATCTGAATCCCCATCTCCATTAATTTCGACATAATAAGTACCATCTGAAGACTGGGTATAATCGCCCGTGACCGTCGTAGTACCAATCGAATTTCCAGGTGTGATCGTACCAGAAACAGTCAACGTTTGGAATGTACCATTACCACTGATGGTTGCCCCATTGCTAAGTGTCGTAGTACCACCGAGAGATCCATTCAACACAAATGTACCTGCTTGAATTTGTGTACTTCCTGCAAAACTGCTACTGTTACCAGTAAACTCAACAGTAGAACTTCCTGTTTTGTAGATGGTTCCAGAGCCTGTCATTTGACCAGAATAGACACCGCTACTTGTCTGATCGAAGGTAGCAACGCTATTGTTTGTGATCGTACCTTGTAAGCTTCCTGCTTCTCCCACAATGCTTCCAGCACTAATTACAGTACCACCAGTATAGCTGTTAGTACCTGTGAGGGTCATTGTCCCTGTACCAATTTTGACAAGGCCTCCCGATCCTGAAATCGATCCAGCATAGGTCGTGTTAGAAGAGTTTCCGAATGTCAACGTTCCAGAACCTAATGTGATGTTACCACCTGTAGTGCCACCACCTGAGAAGTTCGCTACTGTGTTGCTGTTACCATTCAAATCAAGTACAGCACCTGCAGTATCTGCTAATACCACTACAGAGCTTGATGAAAGTGCATTAGCTGCACCAGTTTGAAGAGTTCCAGCACTAACAGTCGTTGTACCACTATAGGTGTTGCCTGATCCTGATAAGGTGAGCGTTCCTGTACCTTGTTTTGTCACTCCCCCTGTTCCCGTAATAGCTCCACTATAGGTCGCATTATTGCTGTTACCTACTGTTAAGGTTCCAGTACCTAAAGTAACATTACCACCTGTCGTTCCACCACCAGAGAGGTTTCCTATGGTGTTATTTAGGTTATTTAAGGCAAGAGTCGCACCTGCTGTGTTCGCTAAGGTGTGTAATGAACTTGAAGAGAACGCATTTGCAGCGCCTGCCTGAAGGGTTCCTGCACTGACGGTTGTTGTACCACTGTAAGTGTTGCTTGTTCCACTAACTGTGACAGTGCTAGATCCTTGTTTTGTGATTCCACCTGTTCCTGTAATCGCTCCAGTGTAAGTTGTATTAGTACTGTCACCAAATGTTAACGTTCCCGATCCGAGTGTTACGTTACCACCTGTGGTTCCTCCACCTGACAATCTCAAGATAGTGTTGTTAAAGTTATTTAACGCAAGAGCTACACCTGATGTATTTGCTAAGGTAATAGCTGAGCTGGAAGAAAATGCATTCTCTGCACCCGCTTGCAATACACCTACGTTAACGGCAGTTGTTCCGCTGTAAGTATTGGTTCCTGCCAATGTTAGCGTTCCTGACCCTTGTTTGGTCACGCCGCCAGCTCCTGAAATCGCACCACTATAAGTCGAGTTGCTAGTACTGTTAACAGTCAATGTAGCTGAGCCAAGAGTAACGTTACCACCAGAGGTTCCCCCACCAGAGAGATTACCAATTGAATTGCTATTACTATTCAAGGCAAGGATAGCTCCTGATGTGTTTGCTAAGCTGACTGCAGAGTTAGCTGAAAGTGCGTTTGCAGTACCTGCTTGTAGTGTCCCTGCACTAATTGTCGTTGTACCACCGTAGGTGTTGTTAGTACCGCTGAATACAAGAGTACCAGCACCTGTTTTTGTCAATGAGCCTGCAGCTCCTGTCACAGCGCCAGAAAGTGTTCCTGTTCCTGTTGTTACATCAACTGTTGCAGTTCCTGAACCTGAGATGGTTAGGGCATTTGCCGCAGTAATCCCTGAAGATAGAGCAAGAGTAGTTGTATCAGCCATTGTCAATGTCCCTGTACCAAGGCCACTGTTATGACTGAGCCCTACAGAACCAAGATTTAAAGCAGTACCACCGCTGTAAGTATTTGAACCTGAAAGTGTTAAAGTTCCAGATCCTTGTTTTGTAATACCACCTGTTCCACTGATTACCCCAGCATAAGTTGTACTATTACCATTTCCAAGTGTCAATGTACCTGAGCCAAGTGCGACGTTACCTCCAGTACCTCCACCACCAGAAAGATTTGCAATTGTGTTGTTGTAGTTATTCAAGGAAAGAACCGCACTTGCCACGTCTGCCATGCTGACTGCAGAAGTGGATGAGAACGTATTCGTACCACCTGCTTGTATCGTTCCTGCGTTGACCGTAGTTGTGCCAGTATAGTTGTTGCTTGTCCCTGTAACTGTGAAGGTTCCACTACCCTGTTTGGTAATTCCTCCTGACCCACTAATCGCACCTCCATAGCTCGTGTTGCTGGAACTCCCTAACGTAAGTGTACCAGCTCCTAAAGAGACGTTACCTCCACTACTTCCACCACCTGCAAGACTTAAGATTGTATTGTTATTTCCACCTAGAGCAAGAGTTGCTCCTGATGTATCAGCCATGGTTACTGCAGAAGAAGATGAGAAGGCATTAGCTGCTCCTGCTTGAAGAGTTCCTACATTAACTGTAGTCGCTCCACTGTAGGTATTATTAGTTCCAGAGACTGTTAATATTCCTGAACCTTGCTTTGTCACACCACCTGTTCCACTGATCGCACCACTATAAGTGGTATTGTTTCCATCTCCAACAGTCAAGATTCCAGACCCAAGTGTTACGTTACCACCAGTTGTACCCCCACCTGCAAGACTCAAAATTGTATTGTTATTGCCGTTCAACGCAAGGATGGCCCCTGATGTGTTCGCCATTGTAACAGCAGAGTTTGAAGAAAAAGCATTCGCTGTACCTGCTAATACAGTTCCCGCATTAATGGTTGTCGCTCCACTATAAGTGTTGTTGGTTCCACTGAGCGTTAGTATTCCAGATCCTTGTTTTGTGACACCACCTGTTCCACTGATCGCACCACTATAGGTTGTTGTTGAAGTATCCCCAACAGTCAAAGTTCCAGAACCAAGGCTGACGTTACCACCTGTGGTTCCACCACCAGAAAGGCTTAAGATGGTATTGTTATATCCATTCAAGGAAAGGATCGCTGTCGAGACGTTGCCCATGCTTACAGCAGAAGTTGCTGAAAAGGCATTTGCAGCACCTGCTTGTAGCGTTCCTGCACTGACTGTAGTTGTTCCGCTGTATGTGTTATTCGTTCCATCAACAATAAATGTGCCAGACCCCTGTTTTGTCAAGCCTCCTGTTCCACTGATGGCTCCGCTATAGGTAGTACTGCTAGTATTTCCCAAAGTAAGCGTTCCCGATCCAAGTGAAACGTTACCACCCGTAGTTCCACCACCAGAAAGATTGGCAATCGTGTTGTTATTGTTATTCAATGCAAGGGTAACCCCAGCACTATTTGCTAAGCTGACAGAAGAGCTAGACGAAAAAGCCCCAGCAGCACCTGCTTGAAAAGTTCCAGCACTTACAGAGGTCGGTCCACTGTATGTATTGCTGGTTCCACTAAATACCAGTGTACCACTTCCTGTCTTCGTGATCCCTGATGAGGTCCCTGTTACAGCTCCAGAAAGCGTCCCTGTACCAGATGCTACGTTCATAGTAGCTGTTCCGGAAGAAGCTATAGTAATGTTATTTGATGCAGAAACCCCTGAGCTCAAAGCAAGCACAGTAGCGTCTGCCATACTTAAAGCACCAGAACCTAATCCAGTCGCACTACTGAGGGTGATCTGGCCTAAGTTTAAAGCTGTGCCTCCAGTGAAGTTACTGGTTCCTGATAAAGTCAAAGTTCCGGAACCTTGTTTGACAAGGCCACCTGTTCCACTGATCGCACCTGCATAGGTAGTATTACTTCCGTTGCCTAATGTAAGAATTCCAGCTGCTAAAGAAACGTTACCACCTGTAGTTCCTCCACCAGAGAGGTTGGCAATCGTATTGTTATTGCCATTTAAAGAAAGAGTTGCTCCTGCAACATCTGCTAAATTGACAACAGAGTTACTTGAGAAAGAATTAGCAGATCCAGCTCTAAATGTTCCAGCATTGATTGTAGTAGTTCCACCATAAGTGTTACTTGTTCCACTGAGTACAAGAACATTTGCCCCAGTCTTTGTTAACGATCCATTTGTTCCTGTAATTGGACCAGAAAGTGTTCCTGTACCTGTTGTTACATCAATAGTGGCAGTTCCCGACCCTGTGATGACAATCGCATTCGGCGCAGTAATCGCTGATCCTAAAGCAAGAGTGGTTCCGTTAGCCATGGTGACAGCCCCTGACCCAAGACCATCATTATTGCTTAACGTGACCTGGCCAACATTTAAACTTGTTCCGCCACTAAAGTTACTACCCCCCGATAGAGTGATAGTTCCTGAACCTGTCTTAATTAAACTTCCTGTTCCACTGATGACTCCACCGTAGGTGGTGCTGTTACCATTTCCAAAAGTTAATGTTCCAGATCCAAGAGAGACGTTACCTCCAGTAGTGCCGCCTCCTGAAAGGTTTGCGATCGTATTGTTATTATTTGCCAAACTGAGAGTCGCTGAAGCGACATCAGCTAAAGTAACTTGAGAGAGAGAGGAAAGTACATTCGCTCCACCCGCAATCACTGATCCTGCATTGATCGTAGTCGTTCCACTATAAGTATTGCTGGTCCCACTTAGGGTGAATGTACCAGATCCTTGCTTAGTGATTCCCCCTGCGCCACTGATTGCACCAGTATAAGTCGTGTTGGTCGTTGTCCCCATGGTAAGAGTTCCCGCACCGAGACTTACGTTACCACCAGTTGTACCTCCACCTGCAAGGCTTAAAATCGTATTGTTATTGCCATTCAATGCTAATGTTGCTGAAGCAACATCTGCCATAGAAACTGCTGACACAGAGGAGAAAGCGTTCGCTGCTGTTGCCTGAAGTGTTCCAGCGTTAACAGTCGTAGTTCCGCTATAGTTATTGCTTGTTCCTCCGAGCGAAAGAGTTCCTGTCCCTTGCTTAGTCAGTCCTCCTGTTCCTGAGATTGCCCCAGAATAGGTCGTATTCGTTGTTGTCCCTACTGTAAGAGTACCTGAGCCGAGAGAGACGTTACCACCAGTTGTACCTCCGCCAGCAAGGCTTAAGATTGTGTTGTTCGTGTTATTCAAGTTCAATGCTGCTGTAGCAACATCTGCTAAGGTAATAGCTGAATTCGTAGGTAAACTCCCTCCAGCACCTGCTATAAGGGCCCCAGCATTGATGGTTGTTGCACCACTGTATGTATTACCTGTATTACTAATCGTAAAACTTCCAGATCCCTGCTTGGTTAATCCACCTGTTCCTGTTAATGTTCCTGCAAAGGTCGTACTATTACCATTTCCAAGAGTCAAAGTTCCTGAACCAAGGGTAACGTTACCACCAGTACTTCCACCACCTGAAAGATTCGCAATGGTATTGTTATTGTTATTGAGATCGAGGATAACACCAGAAGTGTTCGCTAAATTGATAGTTGAATTGGCAGAAAGAGAGCCTGAGCTTCCTGCTTGAAGAACTCCACCACTAACTGTTGAAAGACCCCCATAAGTATTGCTCGTTCCGCTGAGCACAAGAGTACCCGCGCCCGTTTTGGTCATAGCACCTGAAGCTCCAGTAATCGCTCCTGATAATGTGCCTGTACCTGTTGTAACATTGATAGTACCTGTCGATGACGCGGCAATTGCAATAGCGTTAGATGGGCTAATACCTGCTCCTAAGGCAAGAACGGTTGTGTCAGCCATAGTGACGGCACTTGTCCCAAGTCCTGAACTATTGCTAAGAGTGATTTGCCCAAGGTTAAGAGCTGTAGTTCCACTGTACAAGTTTGCTCCAGAAAGGGTTACAGTTCCAGAGCCTGCTTTTGCAATACCACCTGAACCACTGATAACGCCAGCATAGCTCGTGTTATTTCCATCTCCGAAGGTCAAAACTCCACCTCCAAGGGTTACGTTACCCCCTGTGCTTCCACCTCCTGCAAGACTTAAGATTGTGTTGTTATTGCCCCCCAAAGCAAGGGTTGCTGTTGCAACGTCTGCTAAGGTAACTGCAGAACTCGATGAGAAGGCATTTGCTGCTCCTGCCTGGAGTGTTCCTGCATTAATTGTAGTTGCGCCGCTATAGTTATTGCTTGTCCCGCTAAGAGTTAAAGATCCAGATCCTTGCTTAGTGACTCCACCTGTTCCAGAAATCGCTCCAGAGAACGTCGTTGTAGAAGTATCCCCAACAGTCAATATTCCTGATCCTAAAGTGACGTTACCACCTGTACCGCCTCCACCTGCAAGACTTGCAATGGTATTATTGTTATTCGCTAAAGCGAGAGCCGCACCTGCTGTGTTTGCTAAAGTAACGGCTGATAAAGATGAAAATACGTTCGCAGCACCAGCTTGGATCGTTCCAGCATTGATTGTTGTTGCACCACTATAGTTATTGCTAGTTCCAGTTAGAGTTAAAACACCTGATCCTTGTTTGGTGATACCACCTGTTCCACTGATGGCTCCACCATACGAAGTACTGCTTGTATTTCCAAGTGTGAGGGTTCCTGACCCCAAAGTGACGTTACCACCTGTAGTTCCACCACCAGCAAGGTTAGCAATTGTATTGTTATTATTGTTCAAGGCAAGAGTAACACCTGCTGTATTCGCTAAAGTCACTGCAGAATTTGGTGAAAACGCTCCAACAGCACCAGCTTGTAATACACCAGCAC
>CAZZMO010000015.1:0-37143 GCA_964655475.1 uncultured bacterium | reverse complement strand
GTCATAGTAAAAACTAGATTTTATATTAATAAAATATTAAGATCAAGAAATGTTTTTGATGGAGGTAACCATGTTAAAAACGGTGGCAGATACTACAGCAAACACCCTGGATCTCATGGAAAAAGGGGGTATGGTTGAGGGGAAAGAAGATGAAATTGAGCACAAAGAAGAAACTGAGACAGATAAGAAAGTAGGCGCTTTAGTAAAGAGGAAAATCCATAAGAAAAAAGAGGAAGAAGTCTCGAGTACATCTGGGGAAAAGGCGCCAGAAGAAGCAGCGTCTAGTTCTTGTTTAGGTGCAGCTTTTTGTAATGCGACAACATTTCTCGTGCTAGAAATAGTCGATGGAATTGCGATTGTTGCAGGAGTCGCAATGGTTGTTTTTGCAGGAATCATGATTAGCTCAGGTCATGTAGATGAGGTTTCTATAGGGCTTTTATGTACAGGAGCGGCTCTGATTATTGTAGGAATTCAAGCTCTTGTTGTCACCCATTTTTATTCTGGTCTTTTCGGGTTAAATGAAGCAGTCAAGAAGCTCGAAGAAGAAAATGAGGAATATTCGGAAGAAAATGATGAACATCGAGAGCTGAATGAAGCGCAAGGGAAGCAGATTGTAACTTTAACAGGGGAGGTTGCGAGATATAGAGAGTTAAATGAGAGGCAAGCCCTCCAACTGACAAGAGGGGAAGAGCTTAATAACGAGCAAGGATTACAAATCGAGCGTCTGAAACAAGAGATTACGAAGCAAATTGCAGCGCATGAGGAGCAACTATCTCAGCTTCAATTGCAAATAGAAAAGCAGCAACAGATCTATGAATCGCAGGTGCAGCAAATAGAGTTATTAACGACAGAAGGGGAGAAGTATCGAAGATTTAATGATGAGCAAGGGCGTCAAATCACACTACTTACCACACAAAACACTTCTCAAAAAGAGTATATTGCCCGCTTTAGCTCTTTAATGACTGCGCTTCAAAAAGAAGGGGAGCAATTCACCGCTACGGGTAAAGAGATGGCCCAGGTTAAAGATGGTCTTAAAGAAACAAAGCAAGGTTTTGATCGAGTATTAACTGAGTTAGATCAAGGGGTCAAACAGGGAATGCAGGCTCTCAATCAGGGGCTTAATAGGGAGATTGGAGTATTTCGAAGGCTTCATGAAAGATTGGAGATCTTAGAGGTTCGATTGAAGTACTTAGAAACAAATCATCGAGAGACTTATCTGGAAGTTCTTCGACAATGCCCATCCCCAGTTACTACATCAAGCGCAGCAGCTGCAAAACCTACAACTGCTGCACTGGAAAAAGACAGTAAATAGAGACTATTTTTTACGTTTGCGGTCCACTTCCTTAAGCTCACGCTTACGGAGGCGGATCGTCTTTGGAGTGATCTCAATCAATTCATCAGTTTCGATGAAGTCGATCGCTTGCTCAAGTGTAAAACGTCTTGGAGGAGTGAGAATGATGTTCTCATCGTTACCAGACGATCTAACGTTGGTTAGATGTTTTTCCTTGCACACATTCACAATGAGGTCGTTGTCGCGATTGTGTTCGCCTACAACCATTCCCTCATACACTTCATCGATAGGGCCAACAAATAGACATCCTCTCTCTTGCAAGTTGAAGAGGGAGTATGGGGTGCATTTACCCATGGCGCTAGAGATCATCGCTCCGTTTGCTCTTGAAGGGATTTCCCCTTTGTGAGGAAGGTAGCTCTCAAAAATGGACGTTAAAATCCCTTCCCCTTTTGTACGGGTAAGGAATTGGTTGCGAAAGCCCATGAGTCCTCTAGTAGGGATCCTGAACTGAAGCGTCGTGATGCTGTGTTCGTTTGTGTGAAGAGAGAGGAGGTCCCCTTTTCTCTTAGAGAGCTCTTCAATGATCCCCCCTGAGAACTCTTCTTTCACTTCGATGTGAGCAATTTCAAACGGTTCGAGCTTCTGTCCTGCATCTTCCTTCAAAATAACCTGAGGTTTGGAAATCGAAAACTCAAATCCTTCACGTCTCATTGTCTCAACGAGTACCGCTAAGTGGAGTTCTCCTCGTCCCGAAACCTGAACGCAGTCATCTTTTCCAGGAAGATCTTCAATTTTCAAGCTGATGTTCGCTCTTTTTTCCCTCTGTAGACGTTCACGGATCTTATTCATCGTGACGTGCTTTCCCTCTTTTCCTACAAATGGGCTACTGTTAACCATCATTTCTATGGAGAGGGTTGGCTCACCGAGGGTGATTGGAGGGAGTTGTTCAATATGACTTGGATCGGTGAGGGTATCTCCGATCATGACTTCTGGAGCTCCAGAGATGCTAATAATATCCCCAACAGAGGCTTCAAGCATCTCCATTTTGGTAAGACCTTTGTAACCCTCAATTTTAACCACTTTATGGTTAGTGGGGTGTCCATCCTTATTGATGACGACAAAAGGGTCACCCTTTTTGACAGTTCCTTGAAGAATTCTGCCTGTTGCCTGTCTTCCCAAAAAGTCATTATAGGAGATCGTGCTCGCCTGCATGAGGAAATGTGCGTCCATGCTGCCGCTCGGTGCGGGTACGGCTTCGACAATGAGCTCAAACATGGGGCGCATATCGACTCTCGGGTCGTTGAGATGTCGAATCGCAAAGCCGCTGAGTCCTGAAGCGTAGCAATAGGTAAACTCTAATTGACGGTCATTAGCGCCGAGCTCAACGAACAAGTCAAAAGTTTTGTTTAACGCTTCTTCGGGTCTAGCATGTGGTCGGTCGATCTTGTTCAAGACTACGAGAGGGCAAAGGCCCATCTTGAGGGCTTGAGAAAGAACGTATCGGGTCTGTGGCATCGGCCCCTCTTGGGCGTCCACGAGAAGAATAACGCTATTCACCATCCCAAGTACCCGCTCTACTTCTCCGGAAAAGTCAGAATGGCCCGGAGTGTCAATCAAGTTGATTTTATAATCTTCAAAGTAAAGGGATGTGTGTTTTGCGAAAATGGTAATGCCTCGCTCTCTCTCGAGCTCGAAGCTGTCAAATGCTCTTGTAGGGACCTCTTCGTTTTCGCGAAATACCTTAGTCTGAGCAAGAAGGCTGTCCAACAAAGTGGTTTTGCCGTGGTCAATGTGCGCTACAATCGCTGCATTGCGGATCTTATTAGGTTTGTACATGCGAGACATTTTATCTATAGTCAGATAAAGAATCAACACTTATAATAGAAAGTAACGTTATGACGAAAAAATTCTCCCGAATACCCAAAAATTACGACGGCAATCAGCCCACTGGACGAACGATTCAAGGGCTTTTACCCTCTATTTTAGAAGAGTTGGAAGAGAAAAGCCTTTCCCAGGAAACTCAGGTTTTTGAGGCTTTTTCACGGGCATTGAATCCTAAAATGGCTTCATTGATCATACCAGTAAAATTCGAAGAAGGGGCCCTGTTTGTCAAAGTTAAAACAGCAGCCGTTCTCAGCGTAATGAAGCAATATGAAGAACAGAGAATACTTTTTCAGATAAAAAAAGCGCTGCCCCATGTAGCGCTGACGCGGATTATTTATAAAGGATAGTGAGATGACACTTATGACAAAGGAAAAGGCATACGACGCCAGTTCGATTACCGTTTTAGAAGGACTCCAAGCGGTCCGCGAACGCCCTGGCATGTACATTGGCGATACGGGGATAAACGGTCTTCATCAACTTGTGTATGAGGTAGTAGATAACTGTATTGATGAAGCGTTGGCGGGACACTGCAAAAGAATTGTAGTGACATTTTACAACGATGGAAGCATCAGCGTTCAAGATGATGGGCGAGGGATTCCTATCGGGATTCATGAAAAGGAATCGAAGAAACAGGGAAGAGACGTCACCGCACTTGAGGTCGTTATGACCATTCTCCACGCAGGTGGAAAGTTCGACAAGAGTACCTACAAGGTCTCTGGTGGACTTCACGGGGTGGGGGTTTCATGCGTGAACGCACTTTCCAAAAAGCTCGCAGTCGATGTCTATCAAAATGGACATGTGCACCACATGGAATTTTCAAGAGGGAAAGTAAGTAAACCTCTCGAAACCATCGGGCAGACTAAAGAGCGAGGAACGACAGTCACATTTTGGCCCGATGAAGAGATTTTTTCAGTCCTCAGCGTCGAATATGATGTCATTTTCAAGCGTCTTCGAGAACTTGCCTTCTTGAATAAAGGGCTAGAGATCGTTCTTTCTGATGAAAGAGATCCAAACATTGACGATGTGACGTTTAATTTTGAAGGGGGACTTGTCTCTTTTGTGAGCTATCTCAACGAAAATAAAGCGCCACTCTTCCCTCAGCCTATTTTCATCCGTGGTGAAAAAGAGATGCATGATGGGGTTATCGATTTTGAAGTAGCTATGCAATGGAACCAAACCTTTACAGAGACAATCTATGCCTATGTAAATAATATTCATACGCGCCAAGGGGGAACCCACTTAACAGGTTTCTCTACTGCTCTAACCAGGGTTCTCAACACCTACATCAAAAATCACAACGCAGTCAAAAATGACAAAATTTCGATCACAGGGGAAGATATTCGGGAGGGGATGACTGCGGTCATTTCTGCAAAAGTTCCAAATCCTCAGTTCGAAGGGCAAACGAAGCAGAAACTCGGTAACGGAGAAGTGGCTTCAGTTGTGCAACAAGTTGTTGGTGAAGAGTTTACAACTTATCTTGAAGAGAATCCGCAAATTGCTCGGATCATCATTGAGAAAGCAACTGTTGCTGCGCAAGCGAGAGAAGCTGCAAAGAGAGCGAGAGAACTGACTCAAAGAAAATCAGCTCTCGATAGTGCAAGGCTTCCAGGGAAGTTGACCGACTGTTCTGAAAAAGATCCAAAGCTTTGTGAAATCTACATCGTTGAGGGAGACTCAGCGGGTGGATCTGCCAAGGGGGGAAGGGATCGCCGTTTCCAAGCGATTCTACCGATCCGAGGTAAAATTTTGAACGTGGAAAAGGCGCGCCTTGAAAAGGTGCTCCAAAACCAGGAAGTGGGATCGATGATCTCTGCATTTGGTTGCGGTGTCGGGGTAGATAATTTTGACCTTGCGAAGCTCAGATATCATAAAATCATCATCATGACCGATGCGGACGTCGATGGATCTCACATCAGAACTCTCCTTCTGACCTTCTTCTATCGACATATGCCAGCATTGATTGAAAACAACTTTATTTACATCGCGCAGCCTCCTCTTTACCGCGTATCGAGAAAGAAGACAAGCCGCTACATCCATTCTGAAAAAGAGATGGATGAGTATGTTCTAGGTCTTGGAACGAGCGATGTCCATTTTAGACTTGCAGGTCATCACGACATGATGGAAAAAGAGGCGGTAAAAAACCTCTTGCAGGTGATCCTTGACGTAGAGTTAATGATTGGAACGCTTGAGAGAAAAGGGGTTCCTTTTAGAGAGTTCATCACAAAAGCAAATGAAGAAGGGGTATTCCCTCGCTATCAAGTGCATCTCGATGATGAAGCGCCACTTTTTGCCTATTCAAAAGAGGAACTGACTCAATTTAAAGAGCGCTATCTCGATAAACAGAAAAAGCGTCATGAGACCACATTGGCTTCGATTCCAGAAGAGGAACAAACACCTCAGATGAAAATCTTCCAGCCAAAGCCATTCCAGCCCTTAGAGCTTTATGATGAAAAACTCATGAATAAGATTAAAGAGGCTCTGATTGCTTTTAGTTTGACTCTTCGACAGTATTCTTCTGCGGAAGGGAAAATTCTCGACATCATTGCAGAAAATGAAGAGATTACACCGATATTTACCTTAAGAGAGGTCGTGGAATTCCTCCGAGAGAATGGTAAAAAAGGTATTGAAATTCAACGTTATAAAGGTCTTGGTGAGATGAACGCAGAGCAGCTTTGGGAGACGACAATGGATCCGAAAGTGAGAACTCTGATTCAGGTGACAATCCCCGATGCGATTGCTGCCGATCACATGTTCTCGATGTTGATGGGAGAAGAGGTTGCTCCTCGCCGTCAGTTCATCGAAAACCACGCCCTTTCAGTGAAAAACTTAGATATTTAAGGTAGGAACATGTCTTATACAGAAAATGAGATGATATTGCCGCGGAATCTAGAAGATGAGCTCAAAGAGTCCTACTTACGTTACTCGATGTCGGTCATCATTTCCAGAGCTCTGCCCGATGTACGAGATGGATTAAAGCCTTCTCAGCGTCGTATTTTATTTGCCATGAGGCAATTGAACTTGAGCCCAGGTGCCAAGCACAGAAAGTGTGCAAAGATTGCCGGGGATACCTCAGGGGATTATCACCCACACGGGGAAACGGTCATTTATCCGACCCTCGTTCGTATGGCTCAACCTTGGGTCATGCGATATCCTTTGATCAACGGCCAGGGGAACTTTGGATCGATTGACGGAGATCCTCCTGCTGCAATGCGTTATACTGAAGCGAAGCTGATGCCCGCTGCAATGGCCCTTATGGAAGATCTCGACAAAGAGACTGTAGATTATGTCTCTAACTACGACGAGACCAAGAAAGAGCCTACAGTATTTCCATCGAAATTCCCAAACCTTCTTTGTAACGGATCTTCTGGTATTGCGGTGGGGATGGCAACAAACATTGCCCCTCACAACTTAGGAGAGCTTATCGAAGCAACCACCATGCTCATCGATGATCCTGAAACGACTATTGAAGAGATCATGCAAGTGATGCCAGCCCCTGATTTTCCAACAGGTGGTGTGATCTGCGGTTACCGCGGAGTGAAAGAGGCTTTCCACACAGGCCGTGGTAAAATCATTCTCCGAGGCGTTCTAAACGTCGAAGAAGAGAAGAATGAGCGGCAAAAGATCATCATCACAGAGATCCCTTACAACGTTAACAAGGCCTTCTTGATCACAAGAATCGCAGAGCTCATCAACGATAAGATCATCACAGGTATTTCTGATATCAGAGATGAATCAGATAAAGATGGACTTCGGATTGTTCTCGATCTCAAAAGAGGAGAAATCTCTGATGTGATCATCAACCAGCTCTACAAATTCACCGATCTTCAGGTGACATTCGGAGCTAACATGCTCGCTCTCGATAACGGCCTTCCTCGCACGATGAACGTCAAGCAGATGATCATGGCGTGGATCGATCACCGGATCGAAGTGATTAGAAGAAGAACCCGCTATGAGCTCAAGAAAGCAGAAGCGAGAGCTCACGTCTTAGAAGGGTACTTAAAAGCGCTAGATCACCTCGACGCCATCGTGAAGTTGATCCGCTCTTCTAGTGATAGAGCTGAAGCGAAAAAAGCTTTGATCGCAGAATATCAATTCTCAGAGAGACAAGCAGATGCTGTTCTCGAGTTAAGACTCTATCAACTTACTGGTCTAGAAAGAGATAAGGTTGAGAGCGAGTATAAAGAACTTCTCGAGAGAATTGAATACTATAGAGCAATCCTTGCAAATGAAAAAATGGTTCGTGGCATCATTAAAGATGAGCTCCATGAACTCAAGAAAACAGGCGTTCCTGACAGAAAAACTAAGATCATTGCTGCTGAATCTGAACTTCAAATCGAAGATCTCATCACAAATGAAGCAGTGATCATCACCATTTCAACTGATGATTACATCAAGCGTATGCCGATGGATACTTTCCGCGAGCAAAAGCGTGGAGGTCAAGGGGTTGTTGGCTTTGATCAAAAGAAGGAAACCGATTCTCTCAAAGATGTTTATGTAGCAAACACTCATGATCATCTCCTCGTCTTCACGAACTTCGGTCGCTGCTACTGGTTAAAAGTATGGCAGATCCCTGAAGCTGGAAGAAGAGCCAAAGGAAAAGCTTTGATCAACCTTCTCGAAGATATGGCAAAAGAGGAGAGAATTGCTGCGATCATGCGCGTCACGGACTTCTCTGCAGAAGCCTGCATCTTGTTTGCAACAAAGCAAGGGGTCATCAAGAAGACTGATCTCGCTTGTTACAGCTCACCAAGAAAGAAAGGGGTCTATGCGATCACAATCGATGAAGGAGATGAAGTTATTGCAGCAAAACTAGTCAAAGAAGGGGAGCAAATCATGCTCTTCACAAGAGCTGGTATGGCTGTCCGCTTCGACCAATCTCAAGCGAGAGCTATGGGACGAACTGCAAGAGGTGTAAGAGGTGTTACACTCCGCGATGAGAAAGATGCTGTCGTCTCTTGTGAGATCGTAGGTCCTGATCATTCGATCCTCGTTGTCTGCGAAAATGGTTACGGAAAGAGATCTAAAGTAGACACCTTCCGTCAGACCAACCGCGGAGGAAAAGGGGTCAGATCGATCATCACGAACAAGAGAAACGGCGATGTAATTGGCGCTGTGGCTGTGAAGGATGAAGATAGTCTTCTCATGATGTCTTACCTAGGACAGACACTTCGCACCACAATGGAACATCTCCGCGTGATGGGAAGATCGACGCAAGGGGTGCGACTCGTTGCACTTCAAAACGACGATAAGCTTGTCGCGATGCAGAAAATTGAAAAAGAAGATGTCGAATGAAAGGGCTTTTTATCACATTTGAAGGGGGAGAGGCTGTCGGAAAAACGACCCTCATCCGCTCCCTCATTGCTCATCTAGATTCATGCAAAGTAGAGACCCTCTGTACGAGAGAACCAGGGGGGAGCTCTTTTGGACCTCAGGTGAGAAAGATCCTCTTAGAGGGAGGAGCTCTCTCTCCGGAAGCAGAGCTCTTTCTTTTTCTAGCTGATCGAGCGCAACATGTGAAAGAAGTCATTAAGCCTGCCTTAGCAAGAGGGGTCACCGTTCTCTGTGATCGCTTTGTCGATTCTACACTCGTATATCAAGGGGTTGCTCGCGCGATCGACCCCACTTTTGTCAAAACTGCCTGTATGCATGCCGTTGATGGACTCATTCCTGATATCACCTTTCTCCTCGATCTCGACCCAGAAATTGGGCTCAAGAGGGGCTCTCACCGCTCTTTAGATCGGATCGAAAGGGAAAATCTCGAGTTCCACCGCACCGTCCGAAATGCTTATCTCAAATTAGCTCGAGAGGAAAGTGATCGGATCGTTCTTTTGGACGCATCGAAGCCTGCCGAAGAGGTAAAAAAGAGTGCGATTCAACACCTTTCTCAAACAGAAAAGCTCTTCACAGGCGCAAAATAATGATGGAAGTCGATTCGATTCCTACACTTATTGGAAACCCAGCTGTAAAAGCTACCTTAGATTTACTCCAAGAAAGGGGGATTCCCCCTGTGCTTCTTTTTGAAGGTGCAGCAGGTGTTGGAAAGAAGCTTTTTGCTAAGAAATTGATAATGAATGCGTTAGGTTATGATGAGCGGGTGTTAAATGATCTCCATCCCGATGTCTTATCACTAGACCATCAGGTGGAAAAGATTCGAGAGCTCCTTCAAAATGTGAGTTCATTCCCGTTTGAAAGTCCCTACCGTTTTTATCTCATTGACCGTGTTGATGAGATGCTTCCTGTTCATGCGAACGCCCTCTTAAAAACTTTTGAAGAGGCGCCCGATTTCAATCGCTTCATTTTGTTTGCAACTCACATAGATCGGGTTATGCCAACGATTCTCTCGAGAGCGATGCCCATCCACTTTTTTCCCATTTCAGATCAAGAGATTCAAAGCTATCTCGTAAATGAGCTCAAAATCTCCTCTGAAATGGCTGTTAAGGTAGGTCAGCTCGCAAAAGGATCTTTAGGTAAGGCAAAAGCGCTCGTCGATGAGGGTTTCTTAGAGTACTATCCGATTGTTTTGAACGCTTTGAAGTATCATTTGACAAGAGATTACCTCAGGTTTTATGAAACTTTAGATGAAATTCAAAACTTTAAAGACAATCAGACAACAGAAGAGCTTTTAACTGTATTAGAGCAGTGGCTTCTTGATCTCTATACCTTGAAAAATAGAGGAGAGCGCCCTCTATTTTTCCCTGAAGAGAGGGAGAATTTAGAAAAGTGTAGCGAAGTGATTTCTATAAATTCTGGACACCTCTTGATGCTATTTCAAAATGGAAAAGAGGCCCTTCTACGTCATATGCGCCTTGCAAGATGCATCGAGTACATTTTGCTCAGCCTCTCTTAGCCTCTATCAGCATTCAATAAGACAAATTCAGCCCCATGTTTCCTGATCACCTTGCCCATGTGTAAAAAGACCTCTTCTTGAACAGCCATATAGTCAAAAAGAAGTGTTTTTTCTGTGAACACATGGATGAGGATTTGAATTCCATAAAGGGAGTAGCTTTCCACATTGATCGAACAGTGCTGCCTTTGATCAATATCTGGATGGCTGCAAATGTATGCTCTCATCTCTTCTAAAATTGGCTCGACGAGAGGGAAGTGTTCATAGCGTAGATAGACGTGCTTTTTGATCATCCTGTGGGTCATGCAGGTCTGGTTTTGCAAGACAATCGTAGAAAAAGTGGAATTTGGGACATAGATGGGCTGTTTATCGAGAGAGCGCAGTCTTGTCATCCTCCATCCTACATGCTCGACGTGACCTTCAATCTTTTTATCGGGGCAAGAGACGAGGTCCCCCTCGCGAAAAGGGCGATCGAGGATTAAAATGATCCCCCCAAAGAGGTTCGACAGCATATTTTGGGCAGCCATACCGACGATGATGGCTCCAATTCCCCCGAAGGCTAATATCCCTGTGACAGAGATATTGAGTAGGGGAAGGATCAGAAGGAGTCCTCCAAATACGACAGCTGCTCTAAGTAGTCTAACTGCGAGGTGCACATTCATTTGGTTGAGAGAAAAGCGTTGTTTTCTGAGGATCATCGCTTCTCCTCTTTGGACGAAATTGATGACGATCCAAACAACAGCGAGAATTCCTAGAATGTGAAAAACACTGCGGGGGACCGTTTGCTCCCCTAAAAAGTAGTAGGCAACTGCTAAGCCACCCCCAAAAAATAGAGTTAAGTAAACGGGAAGAGAAATGGATTGTACGAGAGCTCGAAGCCAACTATGTTTTCTCAACACAGTCATTTTTGTACATTTGCCCCAGATCCACATCAGGATCCATGAACTCAATAAAATAGAGCCACTGATGACAATTTGCCAGTGAAATGCTGAAAGTTCCATAACCTACCTCCCTGGAAAACCGATTACATGTTGATAACATTCGATGAGGTGTTGAACGCCTCTTAAAGCTCTATGTGGGCGGCTCTCTTTTTCTAGATGGTATTCTTTTGCAATTTGATCCTTTGAAAGAGCAATTTGATCGAGAGGCTTCCCTTGTAATAAACTCTTTGCAAAATGCATAGAGGCTAAATCGAGCCAGTGATAGGGGAATTCATTCTGTTCTTGATATTCAACGTCGATGAGTTTGGCAAAGAATACCCTATCAAAAGAGGGGTTCTGGCAGATGAGGACACTTTTCCCTTTGACAATGTGAAGTCTTTTAAAAATTTTCTTCACTTCTTTGGAGGCTTCTAAAAGTGGAACTCCAGTCTGCATCATCTCTTTCGTGATCCCGTTAAAAGAAAGGCTATAGGGATTACCCCTCTCCCACTCTTCGTCTGAGAGCTGGATCAAACGTTCGTAAGATTCCAAAACCTCGCCTGTGGCGAGATCGACAACGATCAAGGCAATTTCTAAAATCGAGTGAACCTTGTGGTCCAGTCCATTTGTCTCAGTATCTAAAAAAACAGCTAACACATTCATACCTCTGAAGTTCTGAATTTTACCATTAAAAAACTTTTCTTTCTTCAAGAAAAGTTCCTCTCCGTATATACTCTAGCCCATGTTACTGCCAAAATCAAAATTTAGAGAAGCTGTTTTACAAATCCTATATAGTTGGGAAATCAGCAAGACCGAAGAAGATGACCTTCTTTCCTTGCTCATGGAGCAACTAAAGACCACCAAGAAGAACATGAGAGAGGCTTGGGATAGGGCTGAGGTCATTTGGGAAAAGAAGGAGCTTGTGGATGAAAGAATTCGCTCAGTTTCTCATGCGTACGATTTTGATCGGATTTCAAAAGTAGATTTGGCGATCCTCCGCCTCTCTTCTTTCGAAATGTTATTTGATACAGAGATTTCTACGGCAGTAGCCATTGCAGAGGCGATTCGGTTATCTCGAAAATTTAGCTCTCCTGAAGCGTCTGAATTTGTGCAGGCTATTTTGAACGGAGTGCTGAATTATGAACCTGCTGTGCAATGAACCTTTATCTAAGCACTGTACCTTCGGTATTGGGGGAAGTGCAAACTATTTCGTCACCGTCACTACAGTAGAAGAAGCAAAAGCTGCTCTTCGATTCGCAAAAGAAAAAAACATTCCCTTTTTTGTTCTTGGCAAAGGCTCTAATTGCCTTTTCGAAGACCAGGGCTATGATGGCTTGGTGATTCTTAATAAGATTTCTCATGTAACCATTGATGGTAGAAAAGTTCATGTCGGAAGCGGCTATAGCTTTGCCTACCTTGGAGAAAAGACAGCTAAAAAAGGGCTTACAGGTCTCGAATTTGCAAGTGGAATCCCAGCGACAGTTGGTGGTGCCATTTACATGAATGCAGGGGCAAATAAGATGGAGACCAAAGACACATTAGTTGAAGTCCTTTATTTAGATGAAAATGGGCAAGAGCACCTTCTTAAGAAAGAAGACATTACTTTTCGCTACCGTTTTTCTAGTTTTCATGAAAAAAAGGGGATGATTGTTCAAGCTTCTTTCGAGCTAAAAGAGGAACCAACGGCAAAAGAGAAGCAAAGGGAAATCATTACCTATCGTCTCCAGACACAGCCTTATAAAGCAAAGACTTGCGGCTGCGTCTTCCAAAATCCAGCTCCTGATATTCCCGCAGGAAGGTTAATTGATGCTTGTGGACTCAAAGGATATTCGGTCGGTGGGGCAGTCATTTCTACAATGCATGCCAACTTTGTCGAAAATCAAGGTGGCGCTACCGCTGAAGATATTAAGACGATCTTGCAAGATGTGCAGAGGATCGTCAAAGAAAAAACAGGTCATGAACTCCATTTAGAGGTATGTGTTGTTTCGAGCTGATATGCACTGCCATTCGATCTTTTCTGATGGAACTCATACCCCAAAAGAGCTCATCGATCTTGCTAAAAAACAGAACCTTCAAGGCCTTTCGATTACAGACCACGATACGGTTGCAGCCTATAGCGATGAACTTTTTGCTTATGCAGAAGGAGAAGATGTAGCGCTCGTATCAGGAGTCGAATTCTCTACCTATTTGGGGGATACAGGAGTCCATATTTTAGGGTATGACTTTGACTGGAAAAACCCCACCCTACTGAATTTTTGCAATGCCCACACAGAGAGAAGAAAAGCTCGTAATCAAGCAATGTTAGAAAAATTAGAAGAAGAGGGGATGCCCATCAATATTGAAGAGCTTGAAGGGCTTGGTAGACCTCATATTGCAAAGGCAATGATCCAAAAAGGGTATGTCGAAGATTTTAAAGAGGCCTTTGATTTTTACATAGGTGATGGAAGACCTTGCTACGTGAAAGGGGAAAGTTTTTCTGTTGAGGAAACCATCGAGATTATCAGAGGAGCCTCTGGAAAGGTTTTTCTAGCCCACCCCATCTTTATTGAAAAAAGAACTGTTCTTAATCAACTCTTACAGATGGATTTTGATGGGATAGAGTGTTATTATGGGAAATGTAATGCAAAGCAAAACCAGGATATGATCCGGCTCGCGGAAAAACATGGAATGATGATCTCCGGAGGATCTGATTTTCATGGTGAGAATAAGGCCTATCTACCTCTTGGCGCTGCATTTATTACAGAGGAACACTTTTTCAAGATATGGACCGCTACAAAGAGCTGATTACCACCCTGTTCTCACTTCCGAGGACTTTTTACCCATCAGACAATCCTCCACTTTTCTATGAGAAATTGGATAGACCTGCTGATCATTATAAAACTATTCATGTTGCAGGGACAAATGGAAAAGGGTCAGTCGCTCTCAAAATCGCCTCTACTTTAGAATCGTCCGGGTATAAAGTTGGACTTTTCATCTCTCCCCACATCGAATCGTTTCGGGAGAGAATCCAAATCAATCGGGAAAAAATTCCTAGAGAGAGAGTGGTTTTTTACCTAGAGTATCTCTACTCGATGCTCAAAGATCGATGGGTTCAATCGAACTTTTTTGAGATATCGACCATGCTTGCCTTCCTCTATTTTCGGGATGAGAAGGTCGATGTTGCTGTCATAGAAGCAGGCATTGGAGGAAGACACGATGCAACCAATGTCATCCACCCAGTTCTCTCTGTCATCACTACAGTGACTTTGGATCATGAGGCTTTTCTCGGGCCAACTCCTCAAGAAATCGCCTATCAAAAAGCAGGAATCATTAAAAAAGAAGTTCCCGTAGTCCTTGGCTATCGATCTATTTACCCTGCCGTATTTCAAGAAGCCTTCATCAGAAAGGCCC
The DNA here is from genome assembly GCA_964655475.1 of uncultured bacterium. Lineage (GTDB taxonomy): Bacteria > Chlamydiota > Chlamydiia > Chlamydiales > VGMA01 > VGMA01. The sequence goes on along the minus strand of CAZZMO010000015.1, from coordinate 22,814 downwards.
CTGTAACGATTACCCCTCCATATGAAGGAAACTCTTATGCGGTGGAGAATCGGCATATTGCAGAACAGGCGCTCTTTGTTCTAAGGCAGCATTTTTCAATTCCAGATCATGCTATGCAATATGGTCTTAGCCAAGAACAACCCTGCAGATTTGAAGAGGTGTTACTTGAAGGATTATCCCCAATCATTTTTGATGTAGCTCATAATAGTGATGGATTCACTAGATTGATTCAGAGGCTTAAAGATACTTATCCTGGTAAAAACTACCACTTTGTATTTGGCATTTCCAAAGAAAAAGACTACGTCTCTTGTATTAAAATAATTGGAGAAGTAGCCAAGGAGATCTACCTTGTAAGGCCGAGCTACAATAAGGGATTGGACGTTCATCTTCTAAAAGAAGCTTTTCAGAACATCTCTCACCAAGGTGTCAAAGCACATGCAACTGTGGAAGAAACAATGCAGAAGCTCATAGAGACGACCAACCCTCTTGAAGATGTGATTGTGATTTCTGGAACCTTTTACATCATGGAGCCGATACGCCGTTTCGTCAGCAGTCTCAAGAAAGGATTCCAACCGACCTCAGGCAATAGTGAATAGCCTTTTCATTGAACCAAAGCTCTCCAGGATTAGCTCTTCGGTCCATAAGCCATCCTCGGTTCGTCCTTTCAAAAGGATCAAGTGCACGCTGTCTATACCAATTCCCTATTTCTGCATGTAATCCTCTTAAGCAGCTATTAGGGTAATGGTCGGAGAGGCTTTCTAAGAAGAATTTCTCTGGCTCATAACGGAGAAGTGTTTCATTTGCAATGAGTTCTGCGATATTTGTATTTTCATAAAAATGGGCTGGAGCTTGGTCTTTCGAAAAACCTAATTTCTTCTCTACGACATAAACCATCTCAGCGCTCTCTTTTCTGATATCAGCCCCCATAGAATCGAGCTCAACAGTTAAAGCCTGCTCTCCGACCCTATCCATGATGAAGCCGATCCCTTCACTCGGTTCGAGCCCTTCAGCTTCAGCAATTGCTTCTGCAAATAAGGAAAGATCATCAGGATCCCCAATAAAGTCCTCATCAATCAAATCGTCAAATTCCACTTCGAGATCTCCATTTAATAACATTTGTTCCAATCCTCGAAATTTCAGAACAAATGGGTCATTTTCCTTAATCACTTCTTCTAAGTGAAGAGGAGCGTAGATCTGAATGATTTCAGAGATCAGAGCTTGCCGGTATCGTTGCAGAGCAACAGAGAAATAAAATTCGATCGAAGTGGAAACTCCTGTGAGTTTCATTAAATGGGGATCTTGTGTAGCAAGCCAAATAATCACATTTCTTACAGCACTGACTTGGTGAAATTTGCATCCAGTATCAAGAGCATAAAGGAGGCTTTCTAGTGCAGCTCCTCGAAGATGGGGAAGGGCAGATAGATTCAACATGCTGCAGATGATGTTGATGTATTCAATGACTTTTTGCGTTGATGCGGCGCTACTTTCTTCACGGATCTTTTCTAAATGAATTAATAGTCGACCTGTAATATCAGTTGAAAGGGAGCTCACGTCAATCGATTGAATAGCGACTGGATTTGTGGTATTTCGAAAAAAAGCAAATAGATCATCAAAAGTGCGTTGTTTCTCAACGGGAATTTTGGGATCCTTTTTCGGTAGAAAATTTATATAATCGTTGGCAATCGCCATATGTTGGGGATTAGTAGAGTAACGATAGCTCACATACATAAGATAAAACCTAATAAATCATTTTTTTTGTTAAAGATTGTAAGGTTTTGTCTGATAAAAAGAAAGTCTTTAATCCCTTTCTAACTCATTGGTTTCTAACATCATCTGATGAATTAAGATGACAGAGGGGTAGATGCTCCCCTGAACGGTGTTTTCCATGACATAATTAGCATACCCGAGGATTCCTTGGGCAATACAGATCTCGTGCTGCTTGTTCCTGGTCCTTTCTCTTGCGAGGACGACTAAGTCTCCACCACATTCAAATACATGGTCGGCTAATGCTTTTTGGGAATGATTAGGTAGCCCATTGTAAGCGTCAAAAAAAGTAGCGTAATCACCTTTATAGACGTACTCTGCCATTGGATATAAGATCTCTGCTAAGGCGAGAGGGTCCTCTTCGAACCTTCTCTTCTTTACCTCTTCTAAGCTGATGATGTCAGCTGGGGCCTTTTTCCGTTTCTTCGATTTTGTAGAGATGTCGATTTTGTCGACATGAGAAGGGAGTATCCCTTGCTCAACACCTTTTACACAGGCGTGAAATAGTTCAATGAATCGTTGATCTTCGATGGTGAATCGATGATTATTGGTGAGATTTTCCATACAGGTTTTGAGTTCTTTGATCTTTGTTTTCCGCTCCTCAGCAGTAGAGGGGCGTCTTAGCCAAAGGTCGATAGCGCTATCTGTTAATTGATAAAGATCTGAATGGATTTCTCGATTCTGGACAGTTCCTTTGAGGACACGAACATCGTGCTGGAGCTGTTTTAGAGAATCGGGATTATATGATGAGGGGTCTGATAAGGCTTCATTGATTTCTTGGTCAATCGTATGCAGTCTTTCACGAATCTCTGTCAATTTATCAGGGCTGAGCGATTCGCGATCAGAAAGCTCCTCGCGGGCACTTTCCACCTGAGGATGGAACTTAGAGTTGAGACGATATAGTTCAGCCATACCCCCTATTTAGCATCCCAACTCTATTATAATCTAGTACTTTAAAATAGATTATTGTAATTACAACAAAATCAATGAGTTGATTTTCTACATCGCTTTTGTAGATCTAGGTTTTGCTTGTACTGGTTGTAATAGTTGTTGTAGATTCCGAACAGTAGCTATCATTCCAGCTAACGTTTTAACCTTTTTGCTCTCTGATTGGTAATACTCTTTAATATTGATTTCTAAAGCGTCTACTAAGGAATGAATTCCTGAGGAAAGATCAACAGGGCAGCGTTTCCCTTCCTGTTGGAGTCTTTGGGCTACTGATAGCTTGATTCTGAGCTCTTCCAATAGACGATATTGAGCTTCTTTTTCTGAAGAAGTGAATTCTGATAAAACAATCATCAGTAGATCATTTGGCGTAATATCTTCTTCAACTCGCGAGGCAATGATAGATTTTGGTGGTTTTACTTCACCTACTACATAAGAAGAGTTCCTTGTAGGGGTCGACGAACGGCGCTCTGTTGAACTAACCACTTTTGTATCTGGTTGGGTCGTCTGTTTTTTACGCATAGGGGAGGATGTTCGTTGATTTGTAGTTGCTGATATGGAGGTGGAGGTTGCTAGGGTTGTGGGTTCTATGCTTGCTTTCTTACCGGATGAAACTTCTTGTTGTTTTGCTGGAGATTGTGAAGGGGGAGGGGTGAATCGCCCTGGGAAGCGTTTTTCTGATCCCCATGCAGTATGAATGGCCTCTGGCACCTTAAAACCCTCTTCTGCTTTTGCTCGATAGATGTAATAAGGGAACTGGTGTTTTTGTCTTGCAAAGATGGCTTGCTGAGGATTTGTCAAAGCGAGCTCTCTAAGATTTGGATCTTCTGGTGGCCCTTTATGATGAAGAGCTAATAGTTTGGCTCCATCTTCTATATTTCTTGCAAGAAGGATGGAAAATGGGGCTCTTTGAGTCCCAGGAGTATTTATGTAGCCAATCCCGTGTGAATCTGCAATAAAAACTGAACCATCTGCATTTACAGAGACAGAAAAAATAAACATACCGATGTGGATCACAGCGCCGACAGGTTTTCCATCTCCTTCACTCATCAACTTTAAGCGATTTAGAAAATCGTAATAGCTACCTTGACCTGGTAGATGCTCTTTTCCTGCAGCAAGGTAAACATTACCCGATCCTGCGGAAGTCATGACTGTTCTAGCAATATCGCTAGCTCCTTCACTAAAGTTGAAAAAGTCTTTCTGAGTTCTTGTAAATCGGATATTAGGATCGCTCATAATCCTCTTAGCTAATCTAGCCCCATCATTTTCGTCCATGTAAGAGGTCATAAACAATTTCATATCAAATTTTGCATAATAGGTTTGTAGGCGCTCAGCTACCCCTTCAAGACCTCCAGCTCTAAACGCTACTTGTAACTGCTCAGAGATTTCTTCTCTATATTGTGAATTTGTATATTGCTGATTCCACACGGCAACCACATTATCATAGTAGGTAACGCCTCGATCGAGCGTTTGATTAAAAGTTCTGCCCCCATCTAAAAATTGGTTGGGGTCAACAAGCAGTTGATGAAGAGTCGCAATTGCATGCCCTGAACAGGCAGTGCCTGCACCCATATGCTCATATTGGTTATGATCGTGTCCTAAAACTGCTGTTCTTTGGATAAGCTCTTGGTTTGCTTTTATCGTCAGCATTTCGTTTGCCACGTCGATTTTTGTCTGTAGATCCGTCAAAATGCAGTTTTCAATTGATGCGTGAAACTGTTCAAGCTGACGAAAAGTTTCTTTTGCATATTCTTGATTTTCAGGTGTATTTGCAAGTAGAGATAGTCGTTGATGAAACGCTTGATATTGCTCTAAAAATTTAGGCAATGCTGCTAAAAACGTTTCTGGTGTTCTGATTGACATGAGTTCATCAAAGGAGGCTTTAACGCTATGTGATTCTGTCGATAGGGACTGGAGCTCTGTAACAGCCATTTGACGACAAAAGAGTTGGGTCTCTAAGACTTCCTTCATTACATCCATAGCAGGTGAGTGAAAATCACTTTCAAATTGAAAGAAAAGAGCCGCTTCTTGATAGGCTTCGTATGCTGCAATGAGATTTGCAGCTTCATTGATATCAGAGGGGGAAAGTTCCGTTGAGCGCACTACAAGGCGAGTTGCAGTTTGTGTAAATGTCTCTAGCTTGCTTTGAAAAACTTTGGCGTAAACCTTGCTCATTTGATGTTCAGCGATCAATTTATGTTGAACAGAGGTGGAGAAAGAGTTGACGGAATCTGCGATAGGGAGATCAGATCCTTCGAGTTCTGATTGAACAGCGAAGAGTTGTTTAAAAGTACGAACAGCTGCAAGAGGTCCTGGTTTTGATTGGGATGAGGGGTCTTTTAATTGTGTTAGGAGGGTCCTACATTCATGAATCGCAGACTCTGCTTTTTGAGTTAAAACGGATCTTTCAGAAGATGAAATAGACATGGTTTTTCCTGCTTATTATTTTATATAGATCCATATATTATAATTAATGAGAGAGAAAAAGTAAATAAAATTATTTAAATAAACAAATACTAGATTTTCTCTAACATTAACAAGTTAGGTGAGTTAGGCTTGTTTGGCTGGGTGTGGTGCCAGCTTTTAATCTCTTTAGGGGGAAGCTTTTGCGCCCAGGCCAAAACAGCCCCTTCTTCAACCTTTCCCTCTTCATGACCGGGGTAGCACATTACACTGATCATCCCCCCTTTCTGGAGTAAGTTGAGCCCATTTTCTAAACTCTCTAAGGTAGAATGGGCTAGAGTTTTGATCTGTTTGTCACTCCTAGGTAAATATCCTAAGTTGTAGACGATCAATTTGATAGGTTTTTCGTGGGCCTCAGGGGGAAATGTAGCATGGGATCTTTCATGAAATGATACCCGCTGGAGATGCTCTTCTGAAAAATGTTCTTGAAGCCGTTTTTTCGTCGCTTCTAGCGCCTCTTTTTGGATATCGATAGCGAATATTTTACCGTAGGGAAGTAGGATGGTGGCGAGTTGTAGCGTGTCAAATCCGTTACCAGCAGTGGCATCGATTGCGCAATCGGTAGGGGAAAGGAGCGCTTTCCAGTAAGAATGGGCTAACTCAATAAACATGATTGATGTAATATAACAACAAGAGTGGTCAAAAGGCAAGTTTTGACCTGAACAAAAAATAGGTATATTTTTTTTGAAGCGAGAGAAATCTGGCAGCTGTTTTGCATTGATCTCACTTTGACAAACATAACACTTGCTAACTATTCAGCATCTAGCATATAGTTTTTTTTGTTTTTCAAGGGATATTAGCTCAGTTGGTTAGAGCGCCACCTTGACATGGTGGAGGTCAGCTGTTCGAGTCAGCTATGTCCCAACAAACGTAAACAACAGGTAGAGTATTTTGAGAGTCAATCGAGATGTGCGAGCACCTAAAGTGCGTGTCATCACCGAAAAAGGGGATCAACTCGGGGTAATGTCTTCCCGCGAGGCGTTGGAAAAGGCAATGGAAATGGGGCTCGATCTCGTGGAGATTGCACCTAATGCAAACCCTCCTGTTTGTAAGATCATCGATTACGGCAAATTTCGTTACCAACAAACGAAGAAAGAAAAAGAGAGTAAAAAGGCACAGCACCAAGTTAAAGTTAAAGAAATTAAGGTTAAACCGAATATCGATAAGCACGATCTGGGGATCAAAATCAATCACGCCAGAGAGTTTATCGAAAAAGGTTATAAAGTGCGCTTTACATGCATGTTCAGAGGAAGAGAGATCATGTTTGCTGATATTGGTAAAGAGGTGATTATGTCTATTTGCCAAGCATTAGAAGATGTATCAACTCCTGAATCACCTCCCAAGTTAATGGGAAAGAGCATGAGTTTAATTTTGACCCCTGGGGCAAAAAAAGGAAGTGGAGAACAACGTGGCGAATAAAGTAAAAGCGAAGACAAGAAAAGCGGTAAAATCCCGTTTTAAAATCTCTGGTACAGGCAAATTGATGCATTGGGGACCAGGTAGAAGTCATATTTTAACCAAGAAATCGAGAAAAAGAAAGAATAGGCTCGCAAAAGCGAGTGCGCTTGCTTCTGGCATCGCAGCTACCTATAAAAAAATGATTCGGGGAGTGTAAATGAGAGTTACAAATAGTGTTGCAAGACACAGAAGAAAAAAGCGTCTTTTCAAATTGGCTAAAGGAGCCTATGGAGACCGCAAAAACCACCTGCGTCAAGCTATGGACCATGTCCAGAAAGCGCTCAGCTACCAATTCATTCATAGAAAGTTGTTCAAGCGCAACATGAGACGTCTTTGGACTGTCAGATTGAATGCAGCTTGCCGTATGCAAGGGATCTCTTACAGCCGTTTCATCAACGGATTGAAGAGAGCAAAAATCGAACTCGATAGAAAAGTATTATCTGACTTAGCTATCCGTGATCCATCCTGCTTTGCTGAAGTTGTGAAGAACGCTAAAAAGGCCTTGGCTTCATAGATGGATGAAAAGATTCGAGCCCTTTATCAAGAATTTGATAGTGCTTTGTCTAAGATAGGCTCTTCGAAAGAATTGCTTGATCTTAGGGTTCGATTCTTAGGTAAGAAAGGTCCAATCACCGACCTGATGCAGTCACTCAAGACCGTTGATTCAGCAAGCAGACCCGACGTGGGCAAAAGGATTAACGACCTCAAAGAACATATCACTCTCAAGCTCGATGAACTCTACCCCGTTTGGGTTCGCAAAGAGAGAGAGGCTCGCTTCAAAGATGAAGCGATCGATATTTCTCTTCCTGGCGATCGAGAATACTTAGGGCGCCTCCATCCGATTACACAGATGCTAGATAAAGCGATCGATATTTTAGTCGAAATGGGCTTTACCGTTCAGTACACACCTGAGATGGAATCTGAATACTACAACTACGAAGCGCTGAACTATTTGCCTGATCACCCAGCTCGTGATATGCAAGATACTTACTATATTTCTAAAGAGATCTTGCTCAGATCTCATACGACGAGTTTTCAGATCAGAGCAATGGAAGAGTATGAGCCGCCGATTAGAATGATCGCTGCGGGAAAGTGCTACCGCAATGAAACGATATCTAGCAGATCTCATGTCCTTTTTCATCAAGTCGATGTCCTTTACATTGATGAGCATGTCAGTTTTAGAGATCTTCTTGCAACGCAAGAGGAGTTCTATTCCAAGCTTTTCGATCAGAGGGTTAAATTGAGAGTTCGTCCTAGTTATTTCCCTTTCGTTGAACCTGGTATCGAAGTTGATATCAGCTGTACATCGTGCAAAGGGAAAGGGTGCCGCATTTGTAAGCACTCTGGTTGGCTAGAGGTTGCTGGTGCTGGGATGGTTCATCCAAACGTTCTCAAGGCTGGTGGAATCGATCCTAGGAAGTATCAAGGCTTTGCCTGGGGTGGTGGTATTGAGCGTCTCGCGATGCTCAAGCATGACATCCAGGATATCCGCCTCTTTATGGAAAATGACCTCCGCTTCTTGTCACAATTTCCTTAATTTGTTATTATAGTGGTATGAGTACAAGACTTATCAAGTCCCTTTCTCTTCTACTGCTGTGCTAGCAGCACAGTAATCAATCTTTTTTTCATTTTTTTTACCTTCGACTAACCTTACTAAAGGAATTTTTATGACTACGTTTTCGGCTACTTCGCGCCGTTTTGCCTGGATGATGTGGATTGTTGCCTCTGTATTCTACGCCTATCAATACATCCTTCGGGTGATGCCGAACATCATGATGGAAGATATCATGAACCAGTTCGGGATCAATGCCCTTACCTTTGGTCAATTTTCAGGGATCTACTACATCGGATATTCTCTCATGCACCTTCCGATCGGGATCATGCTAGACCGTTTTGGCCCTAAGAAAGTCATGACCGCTTGTATTCTTCTCACTGTATCAGGGTTGATGCCTTTAATTTTTTCAGAACACTGGATGTTTCCCATTTTAGGGAGATTTCTCATGGGCCTTGGCTCATCTGCTGCGATTTTAGGGGTCTTCAAGATCATCAGGATGATCTTCAGTGAGGAGAAATTCCCTCGGATGCTCAGCCTTTCTGTCACCATTGGATTGATTGGTGCCATTTATGGGGGAGGGCCTGTAAGTTATTTAAGGGATGTTTTTGGGTATCAGACGACTGTCCAGTGGATGGCTGTTTTAGGAGGTGTATTAGCTCTTCTTACCTATTGGGTTGTTCCAAATGTCAAAAGTACAGTAACAGGGACAATCTTTTCTGATATCAAAGAGGTCTTTACGAATAAAAAAGTCCTCGCCATCTGCTTACTTGCAGGGCTTATGGTGGGGCCATTAGAGGGCTTTGCTGATGTCTGGGCAGCTGCCTTTTTAAAACATGCTTATGGATTTGATTCGACACTAGCTGCAAGTTTGCCTTCTATGATTTTTGTAGGGATGTGTTTTGGCGCTCCAGTTCTCAGTTTCATCGCCGATAGGATGAAAAACTATTTCGGGACCATCGCCATCTCTTCGTTCATCATGGCTGCCTACTTTTTTGCTCTGATCTTCTTTTCTTTGACCTCTAGCATGCTCAGTATCGGGTTTGTCATTGTGGGGATCTGTTCAGCCTATCAGATTCTTGCGATCTATAAAGCTTCTACCTTTGTCAGAGAAGGGCTTGTCGGCTTAACCACAGCTGCAAGCAATATGATCATCATGCTCTTCGGGTATATCTTTCACGCAGTGATCGGCTCAGTTGTCGATGCGTTCGGAGGAGCAAGCTCTGGAGTTGCTCTCATTTATGGAACAGCAGTCATCCCTGCAGCTCTTTGCATGGGATTAGCAGGTTTTACCTATTTGACGATCGGAGAGAAAAAGACTCGAGAGACTCTGACCGTTAAGAGTTGAGACAGTGCAAAAAAAAGGGAAAGCTGAAAAGCTTTCCCTTATCGGAGAGAGAGGGATTCGAACCCCCGGTGAGTCGCCCCACAACGGTTTTCAAGACCGCCGCATTAAGCCGCTCTGCCATCTCTCCATGGGCAAGAGATTATCTCTTTTTCCCTGGATAAAATCAAGAAAGATCTCTATTATTTTGCCACTTAAGGGGGGAGTATGTTTACAGAAGTGACAAAGTCTGGAATTCCAACCTTACCGCCACTCAATGAAACCTTCATCCACCCGAAGAAAAAACCCTCTACTGCATATCCTCAGGTTCAAGAAAATCTCGAACTTCCTCCCATCTCCAAAAAAGTGCATCCTGCAATTCTTCAATTAACAAATGAGCTCAAAGGACGCGTTTCTATAGAAGAACTTTCTGGTTATCAAGCAGATAAAATCTTGGCAGAACAAATCATGAAGATCGCCATGCTGCATGTCTTTAAAGGAGAGAGGTTCAGTAATGTCACTCACGCTGAAATCGCTCTTGTCATTAAAGAAATCGTCGCTATCAATGAACAAGGGCATTTAGTCATCGAATCTTTCATATCTAACCATCAGATAGACAGCAGTCTATCTCCTCATATTATTAGAAGAGTCACAAGAAGTATTCTGAGTGAGCATATTGAGCAAAAACTGACAGATCGATTGATTTCTGGGGGATGGAAAAGGGATGCCATGAGACTTCTACAAAATGTTCTTGCGACGCATATAAGTTCTTAACCTGTTTATCATCAGTTGATAAATAAAATTCTTTTCATTTAATTCGCTAGAGATTCAGATAAGGGAAGAGCAATTCTCTAGGAGAAGATATGTCAAAGCCTGTCGGCGGAAGCCCTGAACCAATACAAAATGATCAAAATCGTCTACCTCCAATTGTAAAAATTGGAAAAATGGACACAGCAAGCAAAAGCATGAAAGTTAAACCACAAACTTCTTCAGAATCTTTTCTTCCAGAAATCACGCAGTCAAAATATCCTGTTAAATTAGAAATGGGCACCAAAGAAAAACTTACTCTACCTCCTGTATCTTATCTCGATGTTAGCGGAAAGATATCGCAAAAAGGTATGAGTCAGAAAGGTACTCCAGATAGTGACAGGCTTTGTGGAGAAATTGCAATCAAAACTGGTCATTTTAAGAGTCAAATTCCGATTCTTCCTCCACTCCGTTCAGGATAGTCTGCTGCCAATAGAAGTTGCTTCTTTACTTTTGTTGGCGATGGAATAAAATTCTCTATTCTGGTAATAGGTTGATTACTATGTATAGAGATCCTTATGCTGTCCCTTTTGATTTGGTTTCCCCCGATGGGAAAATCATCAAACTAGATCGAGATCCCGATGGTAGCGTTCGAGCTATCATCGATATCGACAACATCTTTCCCAATTTCCTCGGGTTTACGATCGACCATGAGCTCTTGCAATTCAATCTAAAAAGTACCATTGCACAATTAGGCGTTGATGCAGAAGCTCTTGAGATTGATCTGTCTGCTACTTTACTTAATGCGCAGGTAACAGTCCGTTTTTTTGCGATCAATGATTTAGGAAAAAAGCTCTTAACCAAGTTTTCTGTAGGAATGTACGTCGGAAAACTCTTTGCAGCTGATGATCGAAGAAGAGTTCGTTATCCCTCTTACATCCAACGTATATTTAATCATACCGATCGAAAAGGGCATCCTCTCATCCATTTCGGAGATGAGTTTTCTCCAGATCAGTTGATCTTCCAAGAAGATTCAACGAGGACCATTGTTCGTCTACCCATTCGCGAAGGGCGCTATGAATATACCCCTTCGATTGAAGGGCTTCTCGACACTATTGCTTTAGGTCTGAAAAAGAAGGGCGTTCATCTTCGGAACCTCCTACCACTTCACCAAGAGCATTTAAATAAAAGAAGGGTCGTGGAAAATAACAAACTCCTTCTCGTTAAAACAGTGCCTCTCTACATCAGGACAATGTTTGCCCGCATCATTAATGATGAGCTCCCACAAGGGGTCAGACATTCAAGCGCGAACGTGTTAGAGCCCCATTTAGCGTCGACCTGTGAAATCTATGAACTCTATGGAGATGATAGCAAGGAAGTGTATGAGATTCCTTTAGAGTTCTATACTTTAGAGCCTTATAGAGAGCATGTCTTTTTCGAAGATCGAGACCTTCTTAAGGAATCTCTGGAAGATACGGAAACCATTTTGAAGGCGTTTGATACAGCTCCGGAAAAAGTGCGCTGCGCTACATTCATTGTAAAAGGAGATCAGCTTAAAAAACTACGGAAAGAAGATTGGATCGTTGCAGGTGACACCCCAGAAGATTTCATCGCGGAGCCTCCTTACACAGATCGAGAGATGAACATCATCAACCATTTCATCGAAAAGCAGCCAGCCTTTCCTATTCTCCGAGGGATCCATAACGACCACATCAATAGTGAAGGGGTTCTCTTCACACGCTATTTCCCTTCGACCTTTTTGAAAAGACTCCTCATCAATGCTAGAGTGAGAGAGTGTCTCAAGGCAATTTACTTTCAGTACCCTTCCTACACCTATGGGGACTATTTTTCTGCAGAAGATCGCGCCATGCTCCGCGATTTTGCCAATGCCTCCATTGATGTCTACTGGGCTAATCCTAAAACAAAACTCTTGACCAAGTATGTTCCGAAAAAGGGGAAGGTCTCTGGGATGTTTGTGCCGATACCAAAGATCAAGACATTCCAAGACGCAACCGTCATCGGAGTCTACGGTTCCAATTTAATGGGAGTCGAAAACGAGGAGGATGTGAAAAACTTCCTCCATGGCGTGCTCAAACTCAAAGAAACCGTCAACCACCCATTGTTGAATCCAAAAAAAGAACTCATGGTCCTCACTGGAGGTGGCCCTGGCATTATGGAGCTAGGCAATCGCCTTGCTGTAGAGCTCGGCATCTTGTCAGGAGGAAATGCAGTCGATTTTTCCAACCCACCTTATTCTGACGATCCAGTACATGGCCAGGTTATCCACACAGAGATGATGAATCCCTACATTCAAGCGATCATGACCTACCGTCTCGAACAGATCATCTACCGCCAAGCAGAGTTTCATCTTGATCTCGTCTGTATCTTGAAGGGGGGAACAGGAACCGATTTCGAATTTGCTCTCGAAAACCTCAGAACACAAGTAGGCCTTCGAGAATACATTGTCCCCGTCATTCTCTTTGGAACACAAGAATACTGGGAGAACAAAATCACCACCCGCTTCAAACAAAACCTCCTCTCAGGAACTGTCCACGGCGGAGAGTGGGTATCAAACACCTTCTTCCTCGCCAGAAATGCCGATGAAGCCCTAACAATCTACAGCCGCTTCTTTAAAGGGGATCTCCCCATCGGCCGCAGCTACAAATCCTTCGAAAGAGGCTTCCGCCTCTATAATGAATAACAAGTAACAACTTCAAATAGAGTATGCCCCTTTTGGATAGGGGCTAGTGATATTAGAATCCGTAAGAGGCTCTGATGGCCCAGTAGGAAGTCGTATCTAGGAAAAACTGCCCTTCGGAGAAGCCGTGGTGGTATTCACCGAAGAAGCGGACTTTGCGCCCTGCGCCTTGGAGTTTGCTGAGCTCATATCCGAGCTGAGCTGTTACGGTGAATTGGTAGTGGAGAGCTTCCCAGTTTTGGATATCGAGGGCAAGGAATGGTGTGCCGTAGAGGCGGTGGTAGTGGGACTTGAGTCCCATGACGCGAATTTCTGTTCCATATTCAAAGTAGAGGGGTTTGATGTAGTAGCTGGTGTCGGTATGGAATACGTAACCAGGGCCACCGTAAAAGCGTACGCCGGTACTTGCTTGGTAAGAGAAGAAGAGTTCTAAGGCTTCGAAGCTGGGGTTGACCCTTTGGACTTCAGGATTGTTTACCATAAACTCATCCCCGAGGTGGGAAGAGATATGATAGACTCTCAATCTAAATGCATATTTATCGAACGAATAGCTGAGGGGAATGGCTAGCATATAGTCGGTCGTGATGAGCTCTGCCCATTCATTTTCAGGGGAGTTTGTAGGGTTCATGTTAAAATCGCCCCAAACCCCTGCCATGATGTCAATCTGCATATCGCCATGGAATCGCCCCACGTCGTGCCAGCGGAAAATAGGAAAGGTGTCTCCAAATGAGACTGATATTATGTCATTACCGAGCACTTGATCATTAAAACGGTAACCAACAGAGTAAACGGGATCTCGGGGGTTTGCAATTAGAGGAGGAAAAAGCACTGAAGATTCTGGGAACCAAATTCCATTGATGCGGGGGATTTTTACATATTCTTTTTCGATCTGTTTTTTTGTTTCTGGGGTCAATTGCCCCTCTTCCACACCTTCAATATCGGGTAAATCTCTTACGAATGCCAAGATACTGTTTTTAATGCGGGAGTTGTTTGGTAGTTGATAGAGGGTTACTTTGCGATCTTTGACGATGACGATTACTTGATATTCGTAGTAATGTGCGTCAATGAGCGCTTGAATATATCCTTCAAGAAATTGATCTTCTTTCCCTTTTAGATGTGTCTGGTCGATCTGATCGGTACGACTGAGACTCATTTTTTGCTTTCCATCAGCAGAAGCGAGCACAAAATCGATATCCTCTTGGATGTCAGATGTCAGATCTCCTTGTAAAGCATGTTCGTAATCTGACTGGGCACCCAGTAGACTACCAGAAAATAAGACCAGTGCTAAAGGTAAGAAGCGATTCATGGTTCCTCCACATTTTGTAATTACCTTAAGCGCTATTATTCGTCACCTTTTATTTGCGAATTTCCTCGGAGATGGATTAGACTGAGGAGACGATAGGTGGAGAAAAAAATGAAGAGAGATGAGTGGCATCCAACGTGGATTGAAATTGATCTTGGACAGTTTCGCAAAAATCTTCAGGCGGTAAAACGTCATATCGGCTCTCGTCTTTTTTGCCTTCCCATCAAAGCAAATGCTTATGGACATGGCTTGATCCCGATAGGTCAAGTTGCCGCAGAAGAGGGAGTCGACTATTTAGCAGTAGCTCATGCAAAAGAGGGAGTTGCTCTTCGAAAAGCAGGAGTAAAGATCCCAATTTTAGTCTTAGGAGCTATCCATAAAGAACAAGTCTCAGATCTTTTGCTAAATGATCTTGAAGTTTCAGTCAGTTCTAGACTGAAAGCAGATCTCATTCGTGAAGAATGTCAAAGGTTACAGAAACGGTGTAAAGTCCACATTGAGGTGGATACAGGGATGCATCGAACTGGAATGCGTCCCCGAACAGCGCTTCAGCTCTATGAAGAGTTTGAAAAAGATCCCTTCTTTGACATTGCGGGGATCTATTCCCATTTAGCAAGTACTGATAGTTACGGCAAAGATCAAGTGAACCTCTTTCATGAGATCTGTGAGCAAGTAAAGAAGCCGCTTATCCGCCACATCGGAAATTCTAGCGGCATGTTAGCCTTTCCAGAGTGCTCACTCGATATGGTAAGACCTGCTCTACTTACGTTCGGCTATATCGATGGCGTTGGTGAGATTTCCCCATGTTTTTCTCTGAAATCTACTGTTTCCTATTTCAAAATAGTCGAAACGGGAAAGGGAATCAGTTATAACCACACCTTTCACACCGAAAAGCCTTCTCGGATTGTCACTGTTCCTATTGGCTACGGAGATGGATATCGAAGAGATTTGTCTAATCGAGGGCACGTCCTCATCCGTGGAAAGAAACATCCCATCGTGGGAACGATCTGTATGGATCAATTCATGGTCGATGTGGGAGAGAGTGATGTCTTTGTAGGAGATGAGGTGGTCTTGATTGGAAGTCAAGGGGAGGAAACCATTTCCCTTCAAGAGATTGCGAGCATGTGTGGTACCATCCCCTACGAAATCCTCTGTGGCCTTAATGAAAGGGTTCCCCGGGTTTACTTAAGAAGGGAGAGGGAAAGCGTCTGAAAGAGCCACTCCTCATATGCATCTGAAGACCAACCACGTTCGATGACAAGAAGACGATAAAGATCCCTTCCTGTAAGGCTCCACAGGATATCTCGTGCTTTTTCAAGGCTAAGAGTGCCATTCATCGCTTGCATCTTCATCATCTTTTTTACATATTCCCCTTGCCGCTCGTAGCGCCTTCTTTCCCTTTCCTCTTCGAGCTCTTTAAACTCAGGAGAGAGGGTGGTTGCCCCTCTTAAAAGATCGATCAATTCTTTTTCTTTATCGTAGATCTGGCGGGAGAGTTTTGCTGTGATGGCGAGACATTTTTCAGGGGAGGTTTCCTTCATCGAATCTTCTACAAGAGAGGTAAACTCTCTCGGAGGTAGAGCATGGTCAATCAGTGCTTGTAAAAGACCCCGTTTTGATTTGAAAAGAGCATAGACCGTCGGTTGAGAAACTTTCGCCTCTTCAGCAATCATCTGGATGGTGACATGACCAAACCCTTTCAATTGAAAAAGTTTTTTTGCAGACTCTAAAATTGAAGATTTTGTTTGAGCTGCTTGACTCTCTCTTGTTTCTGAGGAATAGGCTCTTTTAGTTTCTAGAATTGACATATTCGATATAGTACGCTATATTCAATTTACCACGCAACAAGGAAATAAAAAAATGGATCATTTGAGACTCGCAAAAGAATATTACCAAACGATTGGAGCCAAAAACATCGAAGCGATGAAGCCCTATCTTCATGATGAGGTCACATTTTCAAGTCCCATGACCACTCTTCAAGGAAAAGAGGCAGTAGTAGAAGCAACTCGCCATTTTATGAATGCCTTTACCTCTCTTTCCATTCGAGGGGAGTTGTCCTCAGATAAAGAGGCAATGATTGTATATGATACAGATATCCCCGGGGTTTCTTCCACGTTCCCAGGGGCCTCATTACTCACTTTTAAACAAGGGCTGATCATCAAGATAGAACTCTTTCATGATGCAAGCCTTTTTAGGTAATATTTTATGGCAATAGCAATATCAAATCACTCAGGATATATACATACTGAATTCGAAATAGAGTATGCAGATCTTCCTCTTATGGAACGGGTTTGGGATGCTGTGGTTGAATTTTTCCAAACGATGTGCTTTTTGATCACTACCTGTCTCTACAATTTCTTTGCCTATCTCTTCTCAAACGAAACTCTCTATTGCACCCCTTCTGGAGGAAACAACCACTGGAGAAAAGAGAACGACGGTTTAGTGGTTTTTCTGACAGGACTCCAAGGTCACCCTTCTTGGGCCGCATCTTATGTAGAGAATATTGCAAAAGATCGCCCTCAATTAGAGGTGAGAATTCCCTGGATCCCTCATTCAGGTGATTGCACTTTAGAAGAAGCTGCAACTTCAGTTATTGATATGGTTAGAGACTACATAAAGCAAAATCCAGGCAAGCCCATTACCCTGATTGGCACTTCCAATGGAGGGAGAATTGCAGGAAAGGTTGAGACGGCGCTCCGTTCAGAAAATGTAGCAATAAGAATCGGTTCGATTGCAGGCGTTTTCTTTGGATCAGAAAGGGTTTCTTTCTTAAAGAAGATCTGTCTCGGTTGGATTTATAGCGAAGCGATCATGAAAGAATTGGCTGTTGACTCACCTGTGGCAGAAGATCTTATTCAAAAGATGAGAAGACCTATTTACAGAGGGGAGAGGGACTATACATTCTATGCAACTGCAAACGATTTTAATATCCCGAATACCAGCTCCTGCTTTCCAGAGATTCATCAACCTCTAGAGCGGCGCTTCTTAAAAAGATGTGGTCACGTAAGCATTACTGAAGTCGTGCGAGAGGAAGAACTCCAAAGAACCTACGCTTGGATGGATGCTCATAAAGTATCGTCGTAGCGGATCGGATTTTTTGGAAACCGAAGGTTCGGAAATTTCCCATCTTTCGGCTGATCAAGTTCGTGATATTTCATAGCCTCATCAAACGAATGGACAGGGCCTGAGGGAATTTCATAAAAATGGAAGATGTTTAACCATTCTTCAGCCCCTCTTCTTTTGAGAACAGTCTCGATGAGCTCTTTGAGGACTGTAGCATGTTTCACCCGATCTCTATTGGTTTTAAAACGGGGGTCGAGTACCCATTCTTCATGCCCTACAGCTTTACAAAATAGAGTAAAGAGTTGGCTACTTGGAGCGGCTAATGTGATGGGGCGATCTTTTGTTTTGAAGATTCCAATCGTGACAAAAAGACCCCCTGAAATATCTGCAATCGTGTAGTTTTTGGGAAGTCCCCCAAAGAGAGAAGTAATGCCACTCATCCCTTGCAGAATGGGGTCAAAACACTTTTTTTGTGAGTCGCTCTTATCATCCATCCCTGTAACGGAGGCAAAAATCAGACGGGGGTTGAGAGCTTTAAGGATCGAAGGTGGGTAGCCGAGGTGTTCCATCGTTCCAGGAGAAAAATTTTCGATCAAGACATCAGAAGATTGGACAAGCTCTTCGAATTTCATTCTCCCATCATCTGATTTAAGATCGATTGTAAGGAGCTCTTTTCCTTGATTGAGAGCTGTATAGATGGCTCCCTCTCCTTCTATAAAAGGGGGAATCCGCTTAATTTCATCCCCCAAAGGACTTTCAATCTTGATTACCTTGGCTCCCAAATTCTTCAAAATCATCGTGCAGTAAGGACCTGCGAGATAATGAGAGAGATCGAGGATCGTAATCCCAGAAAGTGGAGCTTCCATTTTAGACAGCAATGATCTTCAAAACTTCAACTGTAGGCATTTTTTTGCAGTATTTTTTTGTAAAATCTTCCACTTTCTTGTGGTGCTTTTCTTTGAATTTCCTAGCTTCATCGATGTTTTGCCAAGTTGTAATCGCCTTAATATAGGTGAGATCATGCTCATTATGGAGGATCTCAATATCGACCCCTTCATGGGAAAAAAATTGCATTCTAGCAGTCGCTAATTCTTTCATGAGTGCTTGATCGAGGTTTTTTTTAAGAGTAAAATGGGTAACAACACGATAAACCATGAGAGGCTCCTTTTAATGGTAAATGATAGTTCATTATGCAACATCAAACATAAAAAGATTTTATCATGTTAATTTACAATAACTTATGACAAAATAACCTTAATTGTATTCTCAAAAAAGAGGCAATTTCTTAGTAGTAATGTATGAGTAAAACGACTTTCAAATGGGTAGTAATTGGTGCGGGCCCTTCAGGGATTGCCGCGGTTGGGAAACTTCTCGATCATGGTGTACAAGGAGAAGAAATTGGCTGGATTGATCCCCACTTCCAGGTGGGAGATTTTGGAGCTAAATGGTATAACGTTCCAAGTAACACCTCTGTTGCTCTCTTTCTTGCCTTTTTACAAGGGTGCAAGTCGTTTCAATATGACAAGCGTCCGAGCCCATTTCCCATTGATGCCTTAAATCCGAAAGATCACTGCCTTCTCAAAGAAGCTGCTATTCCACTACAGTGGGTTACAGATCACTTCTTGAAGAAGGTCCACTCCTTTAAAGGGGAAGCTCTTGCTCTCAATATGGTTGATGGGGACTGGAATATTAGGCTAAAAGAGGGGAGTCTTACTGCAGAGAACGTGATATTGTGCATAGGATCAGAGCCGAAGAATCTCTCCTATTCCCATCCTGCCGTTATCCCTCTTGAAGTGGCTCTAAACCCTGATCTCTTGAAAAAGAGAGTCAAGTCTACAGATACCGTTGCAGTTTTTGGATCGTCCCATTCTGCGGTCCTTGTCCTCGCGAATTTGTTAGAGATCCCTTTAAAGGAAGTCCACAATTTCTACCGCTCTCCTCACCACTACGCTGTTTATTTAGAGAATTGGATACTCTTTGATAATACAGGACTTAAAGGTCTTGCAGCTGACTGGGCCCGCAAGAATCTCGAAGGGAATCACTCTCAAAAATTGAAGCGCTGGTCTGTATCGAATCCTGCCTTCGAAGAGGCGCTAGAAATTTGTGATCATGTTATTTATGCAACAGGATTTGAACGAAGGAGGCTCCCTGTCTTAGAGCAGTTTGGTTCCACAAGCTATCAAGAGACTACGGGTATCATCGCTCCAAGACTCTTTGGCGTTGGAATTGCTTTCCCACAAGCGCAATTCGATCCTCTCGGCAACAAAGAATACAGGGTAGGTCTTTGGAAGTTCATGGATTATCTCAACTCGATGTTCCCTATCTGGTTAAAACTCTCGAAATCCTCTTACCCACGCCAATAAGTCTTTCTTTTGGCTCATTCGAAAAGACAAAACGGATGTACTTGTCCGCAGTTTCACCCCAACCCACCATTGGTGTTGTGGCAACTTTTGCTTCATGAAGGAGCTTCTCGGAGAGCTCAACAGAAGTAAGGGAAAAAGAAGAAGTATCCATGAGAAAAGACCACCCACCATGGGGAGGAATGACTGGAAGCCCTTCGAGCTCTCTTAAGAGTATATCCCTTCTCTCTTGCCATATGGAAAGAGCCTCTTTTAATCCATCATCTTTTGTATTAAGCGCTGCAGCGACTCCTGCCATACTGATCCCTGTCTGACAGACTACATTCGATATGCTTACAAGAGCGATCTCATTCATGATGCTACTTGGAGCTACAATCCAACCAATCCTCCATCCTATCATGCGAAATTCCTTAGAAGCGGCTCCTACTGTAATGGTACGCTCTCTCATATTAGGAAAAGATGCAGGATGAATGACAACTCTTCCATCATAGAGGATCCTTTCCATAGCAGCGTCATATAAAAGCCAGGCGTCGATCTCGACAGCAAGAGAGCAAACCACTTGCCATTCTTTTTCGGTAAATACATGACCCGTTGGCATGCCAGGACTCATTACAATCATCCGTGTTTTAGAAGAGACACACTTTGCAAGTGCTTCGATATCCAAACGCCAACCAGTAGGAGAGGGGATAAGAGGAACAAATCGGGGGATTCCTCCCGCGAGTCGGATCCTATTGATGATCCCTGCATAGACAGGATCAGTAACGATCACCTCATCACCAGGCTCTAGAGTTGCAAGGAATACGTTCAAGATCCCAGACATCCCTCCCGCGCTAATCACACATTCACTCTGCCAGTCATATTCAATGCCACTGACTTCTAATATCCTTTGTATAACGCCTTTTCGTAGCTCATTTTGTCCAAGAAAAGGAAGGTAGCTGTTATGTTCATCTACTCCAATCGATCTCTTAGTCATTTCAACTGCAATTCTTGGAGGAGGAATGTCGGTGTCTAAATTTTCTAGCCTCAATACGCTTGAATCCCTTGCAGCATCAGCTGCATTTCCCATCCGATCGACACCGATTCCTGGTACCTCTTTCAATCTTGAAACTCTTCTCATTTCTGGCATATAGAACCCCCTGGATGGTTTAGCAGTTTTCTCGATCTCATAAATTTTGTCAATATGTATAAATTTGACAAAATGTAAAATTTCAGGCAAAATTTAAGTACGTAAAAAGAGAGCCTATGAGCCACGAATTTACTCAGCTTTGGAAACAATATGAACCATTCATCAAAGGAATCATCGAGCTATTCCACCCTTTTGTAGAAATCGCAGTTCACGACCTAAAAAAGGGGGAGATTGTTGCTATTTATCACAATATCTCCCGTCGTGAAGTGGGGAATCCTTCTCCATTGAAAGAGCTTAAAGTGGAAACAGAAGAGTTTCCCGATTACTTCACTCCCTACTACAAGCAAAACTGGGATGGAAGGCCCCTAAAGTGTACATCCATTACTATGAGAGATCATTTCTCGAAAGCCGTCGGACTGATTTGTATTAACATCGATGTGAGCTTTTTCCACCAAGGGTTCGACCTCATGAAAACCTTTCTTGAGGTAAAAGAGGGCTCTCTTAACCCCGTAGAAAGTTACGGAAGCCCACCTGAAGAACAGATAGAGACATTCATAAGAGAGTTTTTAGAAGAGAAGCATCTTTCAGAGAAACACCTGAATCGAGCACAAAAGAAAGCGCTCGTACAACACCTCTATCAAAAAGGGGTCTTCAATTTTAAAAATGCAGTTCCCATCTTGGCAAAGCAGCTCTCCATCACACGGGCCAGCATTTACAACTACATCAAAGAAATCGCCTAACTACAAAAGGCTCTACTGATGATGAAGACACTGAGGGCTAATGTGAGCATAAAAATGGAGAGACCGATAGGAGAACCCCAACCATGCCATTTCATGGCGGCGAGTGCGCAGAGCTCTTCTTGTTCTTTTTTGTTCATAGAAGTACCTTCTTTTTTACCATGAAGGATACTGAAAAAACGATTTTGTATCTAGAGAATGGTTGCAGTGCGGTGCGCCAAAGTGGCATATTGCCAATCTTGAAGGATCCACTCATGAAGAAGATTTGGATCTTGCATTGCAATTTTTGCTATTTCACGAAGAGCGTCGTTACTCTTCTCTCTGATTTCCTCTTCTGCTTCAAAAAATGAATTAACAACTTCTCTCACTAAGAAGTGAGTGTTAATAGAAGAAAATCCTGAACTAACTATGGAAGGGGATAGAGACCCCTCATTTTGCAGAGCATGTATCATGGGCCTAATTTTAGCAAAAAGGCCCTTTTTAAGATAGCGTTAAGAAATTTACACAATCTCTTCAACTCGATTTTCAGGGGTATCAACAGAAAAAAGGCTTTTCCCTGCGAGAAACGCTTCTGTCGATTTTTGTACTGCAAAGTTTTTAAGATATTCTGCAACCCCGATAGCTTCACGCTTCCCAGCCTGCGCAACAGTACCAAGATCTGTATTCATCAAAAGACCTGTGACAGCAAGCGCTACAATTGCATAAGCGACTGGATGGCTCACCCCTTTAGCCATCAAGCTACAGGCCAAATTAGCCATAAGGCATTTCCCAGCAAAGCTCATTTTGCTTTCCAAAGTCTTGAATTCCTTAGTAAGTCCTATCTTGTCAGCAGCAGTAAGACCCATCAAGACTGGAATCGCTGAACCGATAGGAGTTCTAGCAAAGGCAAAAGTTACTGCCCCTACAGCCACCTTCTCCACCGTTGCTTGATCTCGATCAGACTTCGCATGATCCTTGATGACGCTACCCGTGAAAAACATCCCTGCCACTAGTGCGACCAATGCGGAGCCGCTATAGCTATTCGTAATCCAGGTCGCTCCAAGACCAGTAAGCGCCGTAAGATCATTATCAGGAAAGTAGGGGAGGATCTGTTTTACAATCTCATTATTAAAAATGGCCGCTTTGGTATCATCTGGCAAGAGTCTCTTTACCCCTAATACCAATGCTTCAGACCCCACAGTAGTGGTTGCAGCATGGGCGACCACCACGCCAGCTGCCATTTTAGCCCCAGAAGCAATCGGATGGGATTGCACTTCATTTACAACAGAATCAAT
>CAZZMO010000014.1:0-38853 GCA_964655475.1 uncultured bacterium | reverse complement strand
ATATTAAATAGGTGTTCAAATTCGTAAGCTTATTAAAATGAACTGATCGACATTGAAATTATTTACTAATTAAATGTAAATAACAGACAATAAATGGAATACGTAACTTATTGTTTATTAATAGCTATGCTCGTGGAGTCGAGTCTTTTGCCGGAAGATGTAATAGATGATGGTGCCATAAGCCAAGACTAAAGGGACACCGATCAGAACAATGATCAGGCAGACTTTTAATGTAACGTCTTGAGCCGAAGAATTATAGAGATTTAAACTATAGCAAGGGTCTAAGGAAGAAAGAATTAAGTTAGGATAGAACCCTGCCGCAAAAGTGAGGAAGAAAAGAAGGATCGTGAAACTAGAGCAAATGAAAGAAAGACCATGACAATCCCGCTTTGCAAAGACCCACCCTAATATAATGGTGAATAGCGTCACCACCGGGATGAGGAATAATAATGGATATTCCTTCATCTTCTCCACCATATGGGGGTTATGTAGCCAGGTCAAGAGACTAATGATCAAATAGAATAAGATGAATCCTCCTGTGGCCCAGGAGAGAAATTGTTTAAAGTGGGCTTGGACGTTCCCTTCTGTCTTTAACATGATGAAATGGTGTCCATGCATGGACAATAAGAAAATGGTAAACAGCCCGAGTGTCACAGGATAAAGACCGAAAAAGTCTTTGAAAGTCATCCAGATCTCTCGATTCTCATTTACTGGAACACCTACAATCAAGTTTCCAATAATGATCCCTGCTAAAAAAGAGAGAAGAAGGCTTGAAAAGAAGAAGAGAAAATCCCAGATTTTGCGCCAAATCGGGAGAGTTGTTTTTGAGCGAAATTCAATTGCAACTGCTCGAAAGATTACCCCTGCAAGCATCATCATGAAGAGGGAATAAAATCCTGAAAAGAGTGCTGCATAGGCATCAGGAAAGCCCGCGAATAATGCTCCTGCAATGATGATAAGCCATACTTCATTTCCATCCCATACAGGGCCTATGGAATTGAGTAAGATTCTCCTTTCATAATCACTTCTCGCAAATAGATGAAGACATCCGACGCCCAAATCAAAGCCATCTAAGATCACATAGGCGACAATTGCAATGCCTACGACTGCATACCAAAGGTGTTGCAATAGCTCTAAGCTCATGTGGTGCTCTCCTGGCGAAGGTAATCTCGATAATGGGTATCATCAGGGTATTCTGAGACCTCAACAGGGCCATGCTGGATTTTTCGATTGAGAAGGAAGATAAACAAGACAAATAGCAAACTATAGACTGAAACAAACATGATGAGAGAAGCAAGAACGTCTCTAAACGAAACAACCGCTGAAACTCCTTCTCTTGTTCTCATGATCCCTTGAACGATCCAAGGTTGACGACCAAGCTCTGCTGTAAACCAACCTGCCATATTTGCTGCATAGGGAAGTAGTGTAGAGAATACGAGGATCCAAAGAAACCAATTCGCAGATTCGAGTTTCCCTCTCTTCAGAAGAATCGCTCCGATGATTACAATGAGCACCATCGCTCCCCAGCTATAAATCATCACGTGATAAGATTGGAACACCCAGAAAACAGGAGGCCACTCATCTTTTGGAAACTCCTCGAGCCCTTTGACCCCTTTCGATAAATCTTGATACTGGAGCCAGCTGAGTAGTCCTGGAATCGCCCACCCTGTGGTTTTTTCTTGAGCTTCTGAGGGCCACCCTACGATGTAGATAGATGCAGGGGTCTCGGTTTTAAAAATCCCTTCCATAGCCGCGAGCTTTGCAGGCTGATTTTCTCCAACGCCTCTAGCCGTGCTGTCTGCTGACCAAAGTTGAAGAGTTAAGAGGACAGCTGCAGTTGCGAAACCCAACTTAATTCCAAATCTCGCCTCTTGTAAATGGCGCTTTTTCAGTAGGTAATAACCAGAAACACTGAGGAGTAGGAATGATCCTAAAATGCCACACCCCAAAAGGACATGAATGATCCTGTCAATGGATGAGGGATTGAAATAGACTTTCCACAAATCGGTAATGATGGCTCTTTTGTAAAGCCCCTCACCTACAATCTTATATCCTGCGGGTGTCTGCATCCAAGAATTTGCAATCACAATCCATGTGGCGCTAAAACTTGCTCCAAATGCAACCAAAATAGAAGAAAGGTAGTGAACACCGGGACGAACACGGTCCCATCCAAATAACATAATGCCAATGAAGCCTGCTTCAAGGAAAAAGGCAAAGATCCCTTCTGCTGCTAAAATCCCTCCAAAGATATCT
Organism: uncultured bacterium; assembly: GCA_964655475.1. Taxonomy (GTDB): domain Bacteria; phylum Chlamydiota; class Chlamydiia; order Chlamydiales; family VGMA01; genus VGMA01. The sequence continues at coordinate 36,600 of CAZZMO010000014.1, read as the reverse complement.
CCCACAAAACGGGAATACTGAGACCAGTTGTTTCCAAAGGCGAACACTTGAACAAATCCACTTGCCACGCCAAGGACAAAAAAGAGGGCAAAGATCTTCGTCCAGAATTTAGCTAAATTTAAATAGAGAGGCTTTTTCGTTTTGAGGTACATCCCTTCTACAATCACAATCAAAAAGGCAAGACCGATCGACATCGGGGGAAAGATATAGTGAAACGTAATCGTAAAGGCAAACTGTAAACGGGCTAAATCAACAACATCCATATTTTTACGAGCATACTGAATATTTTAATTTCGAACAACGATTGAGTAAGAAGCAATCGGCAAGGACGATGTAAGTCATTGCTTCTACAACGTATACTCCACGGATCGCAACACAAGGATCATGCTTAGATCCTTCTGGCATGTTGAAAAGAACTTTTTCTTTATTCGTATTGAGCGTCTCTTGTGGTTTGAAAATGCTCGATGTAGGTTTAAAAGCAACTCTGAAAAAAATATCCATTCCGTTGCTAATTCCTCCCAAAATTCCCCCAGCATGATTCGTCTTTGTTCTCACCTCTCCATCTTTTTCCATGAACTCATCGTTATGCTCATCACCATGCATTTCTGCTGCACGGAACCCTTCTCCCACTTCAAACCCTTTTGTAGCAGGGATCGAGAGCATTGCATAGGCAAGCTTGGCTTCGAGTTTTTCATAGACAGGATCACCAAGCCCTGCTGGTAAAGAGTTGATCTTTACTTCGACAACCCCTCCAACAGAATTCCCCTCTTTTTTGAGCTTCTCGATAAGTGCTGCAATTTCTTCTGGGGTCTCTGCCTTTCCTGCTGACTTGAGATAAGCTTTTACCTCGATCTCAGGCATCATTTGTTTTGCAATCGCTCCAGCTACGACTCTCATAGCTGTTTCCCGAGCTGAGGATCTCCCCCCTCCACGGTAATCAAAGACGCCATACTTTTCTAAGTAAGTGTAGGAAGCATGCCCTGGACGGTAGAGATCTTTCATATTCTCATACTTCGAAGGATCTCCTTGCTGATTTTGGATGAGAAAAGCAATAGGGGCTCCTGTCGTCTTACCTTCAAACAAGCCAGAGAGGATCTCAACCTGATCCATCTCCACTCTAGGTGATGTCAAGGAAGAATGCCCAGGCCTTCTCCGATCGAGCGCTTTTTGAATCTCCCCAATATCGAGCATCAGTCCTGCAGGGCAGCCATCGACAACCCCACCAATACACCCTCCATGTGACTCTCCAAATGTCGTCAGTCGAAAAAGAGTCCCGAAACTATTTCTACTCATGTCTCTCCTTTGAAAAGAAGGGCATAGTATCCTCGAAATGAGGAACCAAGCGATTCATAAAGCCCTCGTGCAGGTTGATTTTTCTCATCGGTAAAAATGATGAGCTTTCGAAGAGCATGACGCTCTTGAACTTCTCTCATGATCTCTTGCATGACCCTCCGAGCAAGCCCTTTTCTCCTTTCAGATGGAATCGTGTAGACTCCCCCCACCTGTCCCATCTTTTCTGTCTTTGCATTGAGTTCAGCCATTGAGACCAGCCTTCCATCGATGAAGCAGCCCCAAGAAATTTGGGCATCTACTTTTTCTAAGAAGAGTTGATAGAGTAATTCATCTGATAGATCCTGAATGAGCCCCTCTTCTTTTAAGTAATCGATCCGAAGAGGCTTCCATGCTTCGTAGTCCTCTTTTTGAAGAAGGCGCACTGAGGAATCGCCTGAGGAGGCGAGAGTTTCCAAGACATAGAGGGTCGACTTGGCAACGAGCCCCTCTTTTTCAATCACTTTTTTCTCTTTCATGAGCTTCCAGAAAGGCTGGCAAAAATCCCACTCACCAAGAAGCCCCTGGATAGGGATCTTTTCTTCTTCAGAAGATGTTAGAATCGCCTCCATGAGAGCTTTTTCACTACACTTTGATTGAACAATGAGATTGCCCCGTTTTGCAAGACAAAAGATAGCAACAACCTCTCCGAAAGAGCGGACGATTTTGAATTGACCTGAGTTGGGAGACTCCCCTATTCGATAGCCATACGCTTCTAGATTGCCGAGCAAAAACAAGGAAAAATCTTCATAGCGGTGTAAAAAAGAGAGCGCTTCTGCTAACGTCTCCTCCCTCAAAGGCTCAACATGAAAACGGCAAACAGAAAATGTCTCATCAGCTAATTCTCTATAGAGAGGATCTCTACAGCGAAACAGCTCCTTGATCGACTCTTCTGGAGCATGGGGATTGAGGTAAGAGGGAAATGGGCGTCTTGAAAGGAGTGTTTCGATCAAATCCTCTTCAGTCGATGTAAGATAGATCACCACACCAAGTTTTCGAAGTAGTGAGCGGTTCAGAGGTGACAATATGGCCCCACCACCGAGGGAGATCACACTATTTTCGACCCCCTCTAAAGAAGCAATCAGCTCCTCTTCTAGGAGACGAAACGCTTTCTCTCCGATTCTTCGGTGCAAGAGAGGAATTTTTGTCTGATGTTTTTCTTCGATCAAGCGGTCCGTATCGATGAAACGAAGGGATAATTCTTTGGCGAGCTCTTCTCCAAGTGTAGTTTTGCCACACCCTTGAAAGCCTGTGAGGATTATATTATTTTTGCCCGAAGCTCTACAAAGTCTTCGAGAAAGGTTGGATAAGTCTTTGCTATACATTCGATACCCTTTATCACCGTTTCCCCTTTGGCAGCAAGGGCCGCAACTGATAATGAAAGGGCTATTCGATGGTCTTCATGACATTCTACTTGAGCCCCTCTTAAAGGGGAAGGATAGACGATCAGTCCATCCGCTGTCTCTACAATTTTTGCTCCCATTTTGGTCAGTTCCATTTTAATTGTAGTCAAACGGTTACATTCCTTCTCTCTTGCAACTGAAGCCCCTTTAATCTCGAGAGGCTCTTTGGCAAAGCAGCCAAAAACAGCAAGGATCGGAGTTGCATCGATCATGTCATTCACATCGATGACTCCACCTGAAAAGTCGTAGGAAGGGTGGACAACCAGGATCTTCTTTTCTCCGTCATACTCGAGATTGGCGCCATGCTTTATCAAGATGGGAATGAGCTTTTTATCCCCTTGCAAATCGTTCATATCTAGGCCATGAATTGCAATTGTTGAACGGGTAATGAGCGCCGCCACGATGGGAAATGCTGCCGTGCTGAAGTCCCCTGGGACGGTGTATTCAAAACCAGAATATTCTGCACCACCACTCACTACATAATGGCGATAGTCATCATTTTTTACCTTTATTTTCATCCGTTTAAGCCAGTCAATGGTGAGATCGATCCAAGGCTTTTCTCCAGGGCTTGTGACATAAATTTCTGAAGGCCCCTCAAGAAAAGAGGTCGCAATCAAAAGGGCTGAGACGGGCTGAGAATCTCTTCCATCAATCGCCATTACACCTGACTTCATGGGGCCTCGAATGATCACGGGAGCGTGTCCATCACCTCTCGTTGACTCAGCCACTGCCCCTCTTGTTTTTAAAGCCTCTAAAAGGTGGCTAATCGGTCTAATGTGACGAATTGACTGATCCCCTGTGATCACCGTGTAACTATCAGAAAGGGCTGCGAGTGCTGTGAAGAACCGAAATACCAGCCCAGAATTCCCTGCAACAATCACATCTTCTGCAGCGCCGAGCTTACCAGAAAGACCTTTCACAACGATCTCATCATCTCCTCTCTCTACCTCTGTCCCAAATTGTTCCATTGCATGGATCATGTCAAATGTGTCAGGGGAATAAAGGTAATTGCGGATTCTAGATGTCCCTGTGCCCATCATTGCAAATAGCAAAGCACGAATCGTTTGCGATTTCGATGGAGGAATGACGATCGATCCCTCTAATGTACTTTTAGCGATGCGGTATTCCATACAATCTCTAAAGCTTTATCGATGTTTTCTCTTTTCACAGGGAATGAATATTTCCCTTCATGGGCAAGATGCTGTCCTATTCTTTCAATCATGACAAAATGGATCTCTTGACTTCTATTTTTTTTATCGTGGATGACACTCTCATAAAAGAGTTCTCGGTGAATCGGCATTATGGGAAACTCATATGCTTTCAAGAGAGAGCGAAGCCTTTCTACCTCTTCATAAGAGATATGCCCCTCTAGATAGCTCAAATAGGTTTCAATCAACAGCCCCATCCCAACGGCAAAACCGTGAGGAAGTTCATAGTGTGTCATGTGTTCGAGAGCATGAGCAACCGTGTGTCCAAAGTTGAGAATCTGTCGATAGCCTGCTTCTCGAAAGTCCATCGAAACGACCTTTTCTTTAATCAAGGCGCTCCTTTCGATGAGCTCAAAGTTGATCCTCTCCTTAGCTTCTAAACGCTCAAATAACTCAAAGTCTAAAATGAGGCCATACTTGATCATCTCTGCAATCCCCATCAGGAGTTCTTGCTCGGGAAGTGTTTCTAAAAATCGAGGCTCACGGTAGATGTGGAGTGGAAGGTGGAATGCGCCGACGCTGTTTTTCCCAAAGGAGGTATTGACACCCGTTTTCCCTCCGATGCTTGCATCAACCATGCCAAGGAGTGTTGTTGGGATATTGATGTAAGGGATTCCTCGATAGAGAGTCGCGGCAACAAAACCGACGAGATCCGTAATAACACCACCCCCTAGCGCGATCAAAGCGTGATCAGGTCTAATCCCTAGCTCAAAGAGTCGATCTTCGATGAAGTGTTTCATCTCTCTTGTTTTTGTCCCTTCACCAGATGGGATCACAACCCAAGAAAGCTCTAGAGAACTGAGCTCTTCTTGAATAGTAGCGCGGTAGAGTCTATCGATATTGTCATCGACAATCACAAAAAACTTCTTCTTCATCTGAAAAAGAATTTCTCTAAATTCATTTTTCAAATAACTGCTAACAAGTTTAGATTGTGTCATTTCCATTTTTCTCACTAAAAGTCATGAAGAGACGACCTTTTCTGGAAATGGAGAAGATACTACAATTAGTTCTTTTGGAGGAAGACTTATGAAAAGATTCATCGCACTCATGTTAATGACAGGTTCGTTATTTGCAAATTCTAACGTCTACTTTGATACAGGGGCGTTTAATCCGTGGAACTTTCTTGTGTGGAGCAATCCAGACAATTCTGAAGTATTAAATACGAATGCGCTAGATAGCTATCTAGATTCCCTATTTTCTAGCTTTGCGAGTAACCAATATGATGGGATCTACTTCGCATTTACCCAAATCTCCGATATCGATTATCTAGATGCTCCTGAGATGTGGAAAACAGCACCGATCAGCCCCTCTGACGTATACATCAGAAATCTACTGATGCAAATTTATGAAAATTGCCCCGCAGGGTCGATGGAAACCTTCTTGAATACCTTCATCAGCAAGGCTCATCAATATGGAGTGAAAGTATATCTCTCCTTTGGAGGGGAAGCAGCTGATGGGATGAAGATCTGTCCGAATCAGCAAAATACGCCGGCAGAGCAAGCTACAACTCTTGCTAACTATTTGACGAGCTACCACTTTGATGGAGTCGATTTTGACCTCGAAAGTAATGCCATCCAGCAAAGCAATACAAGCGATGAGATCAATGAGTTTTTTGGGACTCTAAAAACTCTCGCTACACAAAACAGTTTCACCTCAATCCTTACTGTGATGGGAGACCTCTCATGGTCGACCGTTGCGGGATCACCTGTGGATCACTTTGACACCATTCAGCTCATGCTCTACGGATCAGGAGGGCCTGGAGGGAAATACTACATCGATGCTGAGAATGTCACCTGGGGGATTTCTGAATGGATCAATATCTTGGGCAAAGAGAATGCTGGAATGATCTCTATTGGTTTCCAAGATGACACTTACTACGAAGATCCTTCTGCTTCAGCTGGGAAAATCTATACAGTCGATCCTACCAACCGAGGCGTCTCTGCTGCTATGATCTACGAAGAGCTTCTTCAAGACCTTGCAGCTCTAGGCTATAGCGAAACACTAGGAGAATACTTCTGGTGGCCCTCTATTGGTGTAAAAGGAGCTACTGGAAAGGATCGCTATTCCGTTGGCCCTAACTATGCAGCCAATTTCCTCTCTCAATCGATGGTAGACTTTGCACATGCGACAAAAGCCCCTTAAGTTTGGCGTTGTCACAGGCCCATCAGAGGAAATGGCAAGAAAGCAGGTGCTCTACGCTCAAGAAAGAGCTGATGGCGTAGAGCTCCGTTTTGATCTTCTCGAAAAGGTAAATCTTGCTACGTTGTTAGAAGGGATCTCCCTTTTGACCCTCCTGACTCCAGCAACAGAGGAAGACCTCATCTATCCATTTTCCTATGTAGATGTCTCTTTAGAAAAAGCGAAAACCTTGATCCCCCTCGTCCGAGAAAAGTTCCCCTCCTCTAAGATCATCTGCTCTTTTCACGATTTTACAAAAACCCCTGACTTAGAGCCGATCTTCGATGAGATGATGAAGAGTGGCGCAGATCTCTTGAAAATCGCCTGTTTTGCCAATGAAGAGAGCGATGCAGAGAGGATGATCGAGTTCGCCCATGAGAAACAAGAACTTGGAATTTCCCTCATCGGAATCTGTATGGGAGAAAAAGGGGTAAAGACCCGTTTAACCAGTCTATTTGACTACCGAGCGATCCCTTTTGCAAAAAAGGTAGCCCCTGGACAATTCTTTCTCTGATTTTCCTTGCGTTTTTGATCAAAACCAGGTATCTGCTTAGGGTAAGCAGGAGCTTTGATGACATTTTTCCACGCGCTTATACCCGTGATCGAAATCCTCTTTATTACGATCATGCTTAACTATTTACTCTCATTTTTCTGGAACACCCGTTCCATGGATCTGATCTTTGGGCTGATCGCATTTTTGCTCATCTTTGCTGTCTCCTCGTGGCTCCACTTCCCTGTCCTCAGAAAACTGATGCTCCTCATCACCAATATGGCAGTGATTGCCCTCATTGTGATCTTTCAACCTGAACTTCGGGTTGCCCTCTCGAAACTGAGTGTTAAGGGTAAGAAGTTTAAAGCGACTACAGAATTTGACCGCTTTCTCGACCAACTCTCCACCTCCATTTACCGCCTTGCTGAAAAAAAGGTAGGAGCCCTTGTCGTGCTAGAACATGAAGATTCTCTACAAGATATCATTAAAAAGTCGGTCGTGATCGATGCCAACTTCTCCTCAGAGCTCTTAGAGACCATCTTTGCAAGAAACACCGTCCTCCATGATGGAGCTGTCATCATCAGTGACTACAAGATAGCAGCTGCTGCCTGTATTCTCCCTCTCGCTGAAACCTTTTTAGTCCAGCGCTCGCTTGGCACAAGGCATAGAGCTGGGATGGGGATCAGCAGCATCACCGATGCCCTCACCATTATCGTCTCTGAAGAGACGGGAAAAGTATCTCTAGCAAGAGAAGGCTTAATCACATACAATGTCAAAATCGACCGCTTCAAGGCGATCATGAAGACCCTTTTCTGCCGCGAGGGAGAGAAAAAGACTATGAAAGGAAAACGTTTCATCGAGTGGCTTAAAGAATGAGAACTCTACTACGACGCATTTTCATCGATAATTGGTTTAGAAAGCTGATCTCTTTCATTTTGGCTCTGATCATTTGGTTCGTCCTCGACCAGTCGTTAACAGCGACAAAAACGATCCCGAACGTAGGAATCAGGGTCATTAATATCCCTGAAGGTCAAACAATTAGTGGTCTTCAGTCGAATGGCCTTTTGAATAAAAAAGCGACCATGACCCTCACTGGGAAGAAATCGATTCTCGAAGATCTCAATGCCAATGACTTCGAAATTGTCATCGACTCTTCGACAAAATCGGGAGAATGGATCACTTCGATCACGAAAAAGCACCTCGTTTCCCTCAACCCAGAGCTCAACTTACCCCTCCATATCAGCAAAGTGGGAACGAAAAACCTCATCATCCGTCTCGTCCCTCTAGCTAAAGAGAAAATACCCGTCTATGTAACAAAGCCTATTGGAGAACCCCCCAAAGGGTATCAATTCCTCGACGTGTGGCCCTACCACCTCACTCTCCCTGTAAGCGGGCCAGAGGAAACAATTAAACAGCTGAAGTCTAGAGGCTTAAAACTAACCTTTAACTTGAGTGACATCACTGCAAATGACCTCGACAAGCTTCACGACTGCCCAAACCATCGGAATGTAATCAGCTTTCCCGTTCCTCAGGAGTGGAAAACGCTTCTGCTTCCGAACATCTCTGAAAAGCCGATTGCTTTAGATGATGCGGAGTCGAAGTACCTTCGCATCGACTTCATCCGCGCAGAGATGATCCCAATTAAATTTTCTGTCCCCGTTTCCCTATACGTGCCACCAGACACGCAAAATTCTAATTTGCAAGCTCTTGCCCTTGGCAATAGCGAGCTTGTGGAGACAAAAAGAGGGGTGAAGATCCTATCGAATCAGATGTATGCGAAAGGGGTGAGCGAAACCTTCTTGAATGTCGTAAAAGATATGATGGAAATTTGCGTGATCCTCAACTCATCAGAAAAGAGGGGTGGATTCCAGTGGAGCGTCCAGTTTGTCAATCCGAAGCTCTTAGAAGATCGCTATGTCAGTATGATGATCACAGACCTTTTTGATGAAGAGATCAGAGACATGCAACCTCGCTTTAGGGAAGAATACTTGAGAAACCGCTTCCGCAACTACATGAACCGCTTGCAACTCTACACAAAAGATGAAAAATCCCTCGACTTCTCCTTTGAAGTCAAAGGGAAAGAAGTATTGATGAAAGAGCCTTTCCTCTCTTCTAGCCAGCCCTTATGAAGTTTTTCACCTTCCTTCTCCTTCGTACTGCCACCTACCCGATGAGATGGCTCCCACAATCTTGGATCCATACTCTTGGCTCATTGATGGGAAGCTTTACGTTTTACCTAGTCCCTCGTCTTAAGAAGAGGGCGATGAGCAACCTCGCTCTAGCAACAGATTTATCGATCCCCTTCGATCAAATCCCCTCCCTCGCAAAGAAAAGTCTTCAAAGCCTTGCAATCACCTGTTTGGAATTTGTGAAATTTTCCTACACGAAAAATATGAGCCGCTACGTAGATCTGCAAGATGATTCAGAGGGCCTTGCTAAAGGGGCTATTTTTGCCTGCGCCCACCAAGCAAACTGGGAGCTTTTTTTCTTACAAGGCTCTCTCCTCTTTCCACTGATTGGAATCGGGAAGCCTTTTAAAAACCCTTACCTCTATCGCTTCGTGAAGAGAACGAGAGAGCGATTTGGAGGGAAGCTCTATCCCCCTAAAAATGGGGTCAAAGAGTGTTTAAAAGCCTTAAAAGCACAAAAAGTAGTAGGTCTCATTGTCGATCAGGCAACGCCTGGCCAAGGGATCCAAACAACCTTCTTTGGAAGAAAGGTCTACTCAAGCACCATTGCAGCCCTCCTCTCCTACAAGACGGGAGTTCCTATCGTTCCTGCCACACTCACTCGTGGAGAGAAAAAGTATGAAATGCGCTTCCACCCTCCCCTCTATCCAGACTTGACCAAACCGATCGATGAAGAGGTAAAGAGGCTTGTGGAAACAACGTTAAAAACTTTTGAGGCTTCCATTCGAGAGCGTCCTGCCGAATGGCTCTGGATTCACAACCGCTATAAGCAAGACCCGAGAGGATTTGTGAATCATCGCTACCGCTCAGATACACTCCTCGTCATTTTGAGTGATGAAGAATCTCCTGAAGAGATCATTATGAACCTTCGCCCCTTCTACCCTGAGTCTTTCATTACATTACTTGTACCAAAAAAATATCGTGGAGTTTCTATTGCAGATGTAGAAATCATCGTTTATGATTCTCCCGAAGAAATGCTCTTGAACGATTATCGATTCAAACTTGTGCTGAACTACACGGAAAATCAAGCCCTCCACCGCCACTACAAATCGTTAAGTGCCTTTCATGTCATCGAAAACAAAGATATCCAGAAGGTCTTATCCCATGCCTGATAACCGCTTTTATGTTGAAGGTCCTATTTCCTCTTCCCGCCCTGTTCTCATCAAAGGAAGAGAACACCACCACATTTACCGCGTCATGAGAAAGTGGGTAGGAGACCGTGTAGAGCTCGTCAATGGGGAAGGGGACTTTGCGATCGCGACACTCAAGAAAATCACCGATGACTACGCAGAACTCAGTGTCGAAGAGATGGAAAAAAAAGAGCCTTCACAAAAGCCGTTCCGCCTCATCCAAGCGATACCGAACATTGTCCGTCTCGAATTTCTTCTCGAAAAATGTACTGAGCTCGGCTGTACTGAATTTTGGTTTTACTTCTCAGCTAAGAGTGAACACCGCCCCCTTTCTGAAGGGAAGATTGAACGATTAGAATACATTCTCATCTCTTCACTCAAACAATGCGGCGCTTATTATCTTCCAAAGATGCTCTGGTTTGATAAAGTGGAAAAGATCACCCCTCCTGAAGGGCCCCTCTTTTTCGGAGATTTTCGAAAAGAGGCTCCAAAAGTCACCTCCTCTTCAACGCCTTGCACCTTCATCAACGGTCCAGAGTCGGGGTTTACTGAGCAAGAACTCTCCTATTTTGAAAAGGAGTGGCAAGCAACTGGGATCTCTTTACACCCGAACATCCTCCGAACAGAAACTGCAGCTATCGCAGCTACTGCCTTTTTTACTACTTAAATCCTGCTAGGAATTGAGGAAGGCTTTGATGTGTCCCTGGAAGAGAGTGAAAATAGGGACTTTCTTCTGTTATGTGTACCATATAAGACCAGTGGCAGAGCCCTTTTTTATTCTGTCTTCCATTCATCTGCATGATGAATTGGTAACTACCATGTTCTTTTGAAAAAATTCCTGTCGTCTCGAGAAAATCATCATTATTTTCTGGATCTACTGGGACAAAAGTAATGTGAACATTTCCCTCTTCAGTGATTGAACCAATCAACTTGTTTTCCGAACGTGAGATGCGCTCTGGAGGATGTAAGATTTCTGTATAGGATTTCCCAAAAAAATAACCGGCATTGTACTCATCAATAACCCATACGGTTTGATCCATGACTGGGGTGTGAGCAAAACGCGAGTACTCGTAAGCGAGAAGTGTAGCTGGTGGAACAGCCCAAATAGTATCTTTTAATAAGAGAGCATGCTTATTGGTCATAGAAAATCCTCATCAATATGTCTTCAATACTACCAAATTGGGTATATGAAAAATGCAACACATTAAATATTAAAAGTTTCCAACCGCTCTTTGTTCATGACTATCGTTGCCGTACCGTTTTTGCCAATCCTTGGCAATCCGAATTAAAGGTTTGATCCCCGATTTGGGATCTTTACCCAGAATCCAATTGCCATGGGTTCCCTGCGTTAGGGGAAAAATACCAAAGTCTTGGGGCTCCATCCCCATATTCCACTCAGCATTCTTACAAAAAGACCAGACGATATATCCTTTGAAGTTCTCTTTACCGATCTGATCGACAGCTTTTTGCACTGCGTACAAAGCCCTTTCCATATAGCGGTAGCGCTGAGTTTCATCATGAGTTGAGATCCCATTTTCTGTGATGAGTATCGGCTTTCGATAGGCCTTATATACCTCTAAGATAGCATCATAAATCCCTGCTGGATCTTCTCTAAACGGCATGGCTGTCATTGCTTCATGTCGCCCTGTAGAACCAGAAAAACCGAGCAAAGGCCGCACGTAGTATTGTAGCCCCACAAAATCCGTTACCGGTTTTTCATCATGGATCAAAATATTACACATAAAGGGGATCTTGACCTCGAACCTTCCTGTGTTAAAGTACTCAAGAGACACTTCATTCACAAAATAGGTCAAGTAGTGAGTCACAGGAGAGAACATTCCAGTTCGTGCTTCGAATGCAAGTCTCTGATGGACTATTCCTAGTTCAATATCATCTCTCGTTTTTAAAGTTTTGTAGAGAGTTTGATGTGCTCTTAAGGCACCACGTAAAAAACGGGCCGCCTTTTTAAAATCCATCACCATCTCTGGTGGGAAGGCTCCCCTGATATAGCGGGAAAAGGCATCAATAGCTGGTTCATTAATCGTACAAAAAATATCGACAAGGGGTTTTCCCTTATAATCTTTTGTCAATGCTTCATAGACAAAAGAGGCAAATCGGATAAATGCTGGGATATTTTCTTCTTTCTCAAAACTTCCAGCCAAATACCACCAGTTGGGTTCAGAAAAATGGAGAAGAGTCACGACAGGGCGGATATTTGCATCTCTTAGACTGCGACATAGATCGATATAAACCTGGAGAGGTTCCTTTTTATACTCCCCTTCTACTGGCTCAATTTGACTCCACTCTACAGAAAAGCGGTAGGTGTTCGATCCGAGCTTTTGAAGACGCTCTACAATTTCATGGCGCCCTTCAGGAGTTTTATAATATTCATAGAGATTGGCCGAACTCTTACTTTGCTTTTCTATAGATAACTTCTTCTTTTCATAAGTAGCCCACTGAGAATCAGGGCAAGAATGGTAGCCAGAGTCTTGATAAGTGCAACTTCCAGGGCCGATGAGGTGATGCTCTTCTAATAACAGCGTCTGATTGCGAAGAGATCCTAACTTCTGCCAATTGCGCGAATCTTGAGAAATGAGAGAGAAGTCTTGCCTGGGATCCCCTTTCTTTCGAAACATGAATATTTTCGTAAGTTTCAGAGCACCAGATGTAATCAATGCCAATGGGAAGTTGTAGAGGAGCTGAAAGAATCGATGGATGAAGGGTTTTTTCGCCCATTCCAATCCTGGAGTTAGTGAATCAGCAACTTCTTGCCAGTAGTGACGATTGTGATCAGCAAAAAAGAATGCGCATCTATCTAATAGCAAAATAACCTCATCAATATTTTCACTACTTTATCAAAGTGAAAACACTGAGAGATCTGTCAGCTGATAATCAGCTCATTACGCAACTTCACGCACTTCATCTTTAGCTCCATATCGCTCTTGCCAGGCCTTGGCAATTTTGATCAGGGGCTGGATACCAAGCCTTGGCTCCTTGGCAAGGTTCCAAGTCCCTAACTCATTCCTATTCAAAGGAAATGCTCCAAAATCTTGAGGATCCATTTTCATATCCCATTCCATATTCTTACAAAAAGACCAGACGAGATATCCCATGAAGTTCTCTTTACCAATTTGATCGATTGCCCTTTGTATAGAGTAAAGAGATCTTTCCATATAGCGATAGCGCTGTGCTTCATCATTAGTTGAGATCCCATTTTCTGTGATGAAGATAGGCTTTTGATAGGCATCATAGACCTCTAGCATGGCCTCATAAATCCCTTCTGCATCTTCTCTGAAGGGCATCATTGTCATCTCTTCGTAATAACTCACTGAACCAAATCCGATCAAAGGGCGCACATAGTATTGTAGTCCTACAAAATCGGTAGTAGGCTTCTCATCCTGTATAGAAATATTGCAGACTAAAGGAACCTTCACATCGAACTTCCCTGAGCGGAAGTATTCAAGGGAGACTTCATTGACAAAATGAGTCAAATAGTGCGTCGCAGGAGTCACAATCCCATACTTTGGTTTGAAAGAGAGCCTTTGATGCGTGATCCCAATCTCCACATCATCCCTTTTTAATGCTTGGTAGACCGCTTGGTGCGCTTTCAAGGCGCCATGAAGAAAATGGGCTGCCCGTTTAAAGTCTCCCATGACTTCAGGTGGAAAGGCTCCCCTTATATAACGAGAAAAGGCATCGATGGCAGGTTCATTGATGGTGCAAAAAATATCAACAAGTGGCTTATCCTGATAATCTACTGTCAAAGCCTTATATACATAAGAGCAAAAACTAATGAAAGGTATGACATTCTCATCATTTTCAAAACTCCCCTCCAAATGCCACCAATACGGCTCAGAAAAATGGAGAAAAGTCACTACAGGGCGGATATTTGCATCTCGTAAACTCTTACAAAGATCTACATAGACCTGAAGAGCTTCCTCATTGTACTCCCCTTTTTTTGGCTCAATTTGGCTCCATTCGACAGAAAAGCGGTAACTGTTGGCTCCAAGTTTTTGGAGCCGCTCTATGACTTCCTTTCTCCCTTCTGGAGTTTTATAGAGCTCATAGAGATTCGCTGAACTCTTACTTTGCTCACTTTCAGGCACTCTCCTCTTTTCATAATCAGCCCACTGAGAATTTGGGCAATGATCGAGACCAGAATCTTGATAAGTACAAGTAGCTGGGCCAATCAGATGCCGCTCTTCAAGCTGCAATGTTTCTTCAAGCGGCTCAATCTGTTTCCAGTAGCGAGAGTCTTTGAGGACCAGAGAAAAATCTTCTTTTGGATTCCCTCTTTCTTCAGGACAGAATATATCATTTGCAAGAGATAGTATCGATCTCACACCAGCGGTGCCTGACATGAGCAGTGCAATCGGCAATTGATAAACAAGGGGAAGCAATCTAGGAATCCGAGACTCGCTCGATCCCTCTTCTAAAGGAAGCAGTCTACTAGCGACTTGCTCCCAATAATGGCAGTAGTATTGAGTAATCATATGTGTAAAGAATCTAGCAGAGCGCTACAATCTTTACAATGTGTTTAAAATTCGACACATGCTTTTTCGATCATTCCCTTCTCTTTGGCAGCATCGCCTCGGAAAATGAGACCTCGATCTTCACAAATTGAAATCCACTCATCTTCTTTCAATAGCAAAGAGGCAGAATCTGCTCTGATGATGCATGGGAAGCTGTTCTTTTCTGCATACTCACGGGCAAGTTTTTCAGAAACGAGATCTTCTCGGCTATTTTGTAAGATGAGCGCTTTTGCTTCTTTTAGAAGTGGAAAATGTTCTTTTTTGAGTTCGGTTAAAACGACGATTTCCCCTTTACAACTTTGCTCTTTTTTCCAGTCTGCATCGAGAATGATTCTCCTTCTTGCATAGATGAAGTGACTCTCTGGAGAGCTTCTTATAGGCATCCCTCTTGCAATAACACTTCCCATACTCTCTACCGTAATGGTATTCGTCGTGTGACTGATACCATAGGGAGTGCCGAGAGTGATCACGACAAAATCTCCATATTCAACAAGCTTTTGCTGAATGAGGTAACAGCTCAAAAAGTTGAGATTTGCTTTGATTTCATCAACCTTTTCAATCACTGCGTGCGTTCCCCAAGCTAAAGACATCTGGTGGTAGGTTTTCTTATTCGGTGTGACGACAATGATCGGTTGTTTGGGGCGCGCTCTAGAGATGAGCCTTGCCATGTTGCCACTTCTCGAAAAGACTACGATCGCTTTAGCTCCAGCATGGACAGAAGTAGTCACTGCCGCCTGTGCAAGTGCTGCTGGTATATTGTAAACTTTTGCATCTTCTTGCTTTCTATGAAATTGTCCTGATGTAGCGATATCTGCTTCTGCATCTCTCACAATTTCATCCATCATCTTCACCGTCTGGATCGCATAACGCCCTGTCGCTGTCTCTGCTGATAACATGACAGCAGAGGCAGAGTCATAGATTGCGTTCGCAACATCAGAGACCTCCGCTCTTGTAGGACGAGGACAATGGATCATCGACTCTAACATCTGCGTTGCAATGATGACAGGTTTCGCCTGTTCTCCACACTTTTTGATGATCTGCTTTTGAATTCTTGGGACTGAGGTAATGGGCATTTCTACACCGAGATCACCTCTTGCCACCATGATGCCGTCAGCTACTTGTAGGATGTGATCAAAGTTGTCGACTGCCTGCTGACTTTCAATCTTGGCAATCACGTGGACGTCAGAAGATCCCTCTTCGGCAAGGAGCCTTTTGATGGCTAGAACTTGCTCAGGAATGCAAATGAAAGAAGCAGCGATGATATCGACATCGTGAGTCGCGCCAAATCGGATATCTTCAGCATCTCGATCGGTAATATCAGGGAATGGGAGCGCTTTTCCAGGAAGATTAACCCCCTTTCTATTTTTGATCACTCCGAAATTGAGGACTTCTAAAAGGGCTCGATCTGCCCCTTTTTTCAATACTCTACATTCAATATAACCATCATCGATGAGAACGGTGTCTCCCTCTTTTAGATGGTCGACAATCAATGGAGGATCGAGAGTGATCTGAGGCTCTGCCCCTCCTTCCAATTTCTTTACGATGGTAAATTGAAAACCGGGGATGACATTGATCCCCTCTTGCCCAATCCCTCCAGTCCTAATTTCAGGCCCTTTGGTATCGAGCATGATGGCAAGAGACACTTTCAGCTCTTCTCTGACCGATTTGATGTGCTTGATCGCTGATAGGTGTTCTTCATGACTACCATGGCTGAAATTGAGACGGGCAATGTTCATCCCTGCCTTGGCTAGAGCAAGGATCTGGTCCCGACTATTGCAAGATGGACCGATCGTACAGATAATCTTTGTTTTGCGAAAACGGATAGGCGACATGAGGAACCCCTTCCTAGATACTCAAAGGGAATCCTATCAGGAAAAGATTACACTCTCAACTGTTTTATACTGGATTCATTCTCAACATGTTACGAGCTTGCTTTGCAAAATAGTCGCTAGGAGTTTGATAACCTACCCAGTTGATTACCTCTTCTCTCACAGGCTCCCAATGGAACGGCTCATTATCGAGTTGAGACAAAACTGTATCCCTTTGATCTGTAGTACTGATCACACTATCGATATACTCATCATCCATCGTCATGTCATCTCCATGAGCTCCCCAAACCGCTGCAAAAGCTTCCCAAATGACCTGAATGGATGATACAGGGGCTTCTAACTTATGTGGCATCTCTCCACTTCTTTCTTCCACTTCTTTTGGTGTGGAATACCAATGGATCTTGTGTTTAACAAGTGGGTTTTTTCTCGAGAGGTCTTCTTGTACGGCGTTCATACTCACTTCCCTCTTTTCTGCCATGTGCGCTCTATCAGCACTCTGCCAGATCGTATTCACTTTAATGACATATCGGTCTTTCGGTGTAACTTTTCCTCTTTCACGAACTAGTTCTGCGAATAATTCTGCTGTTGCCTCATCATTTGCTGGAGAACACACTTTGGTCAACTTACGCACATGCCCATCTTTGAGTGCCATGGTCGCAGCCATGGCCGCCTGAGCGCCCCCTTGGCTGTAGCCAATCATATCAACTCTATTGAAAGCAGGCTTAGCAAAAAGCTTCTCTAATCTTGGCCAAATCGCTAAGACCCCTTTGGCTCCCATATTTTTCTGGAATACCCCTGCGATCGATTCCCATGTTCTCGGAACAAAACGGGCAAATCCTTGTGTTGGGAGGAATAGAAGGCGAGAAAGATAGGTATCTTCTTTGAGCTTCCCTTCAGAATTTCGTTTATCTGTATAGATTTCCCTTCTCGTTGCGCCAAGTGCTTCCACAGGGATGCAGTAGCAACCTGCAGCAGCGATCATCGGCTGGATCACTCCATACCCTTTTTGCTGACGAATGACTTTCCCCTTTAAGGAAACATGATTATGCTCATGGAATGCACCCACTAAGCTCTTGATCAATGTGTAATCAAATTCGCGCTGCTTCATATCAGGGCGCCAACGGAGGTGTGTCTGTTCAATCCAAAGAGCCTTGATCATACTTGGAAGATCACATCCACGATCTTGGTCCGTTTGCATTCTACTTTCTGGTTTATCGACAAACATTGTCGATATGGAAAGTGGGGTCAAAACGTCCCATAGAAGGTCGTACTGCTTTTTACTTAAAGCATCAAACTCTTTTTCCTCAAATTTTTTGACGATAAGCGATACTTGATGTTGATCCAGATGAAGATACCCTAGCTCTGCCACTTTAGCTTTCTTGAGTTCCTCAAAAATAAGCTTCATATCATCAATGTGGACAAAAGAGGTTAAAGCGAAGAAATTAGCAACGTCTTTACGAGATAGGGCAAATCCATGTTCTTGGTAATAAGTGACATCAACTCCTACCATTTGAAAGATACGGGTCGCTCTTTCCTCTCCGAAATGGTCGAGAAAAAACTGCATAGTATTCCGATTTTCTTCTTGCCAATCTTCTTTAGCTAGGTAGGCTACTGCCGCATCAGGCAAGTAGTTCATGAAGAATTCACACTTAGTGAAACACTCAAAATCCTTATTACCTACATCTTTAATGACCACTCTGTCGTAGGAGGGTGCATCACGAATAGTCTCTGCAACAATATCCATCTTTTTCATGAATATTTCTGACACATCACCTTCACGTTTTGCTGCTTGAAGCCCTTCGCGAAGATCTGTAAGATAGGCCCCTTTTGCAATCTCTTTTACTTTTTCGACATAACAGACCTTCAAAGATATAAAAACAATGGCAGGAATCAACAACATCCATGCAACGACCCAAATCGTAATCCTGAGAGCTACTTCATACCATGTACACTGCAACTCTTCACTATGGGAGTGCCATCGGTTATCCTTGTAAGAGCAAGTGGTCACCCGATCAAAGGAGAGAACTTGCATCATCGGTTCTAATTCGTTACAAGCCTTTAGATCAGGATGATAAAACGCTCCATCAGTATCAAGTTTAATATGTGCATTAAACGAAAGATTCGATGCTTCTATCCAACGAGGTGATTCAAACATAAATTGTTCTTTTTAATGATTTTTGTGTTATATTGTACCATTTAACCAAAAAAATGAAAAGCGCGAACGGCATATGTCTTCCCCTCCGTTAGTACTCAAAAATGTTTTCGTTCATAATTTAAAAAATATTGATCTCACTCTCCTCCCAAACCAACTCATTGTTTTCACGGGAGTCTCCGGCTCTGGTAAGTCTTCTTTAGCATTTGATACTATTTTTATTGAAGGGCAGCGCCGCTACATTGAATCGCTCCCCCCAAGCGCAAGGCGCCAACTCTCCCCCCTACCAAAACCTGATGCCACTTCTATAACAGGGATCTCCCCAACTATTGCCATCGAGCAGAAAATGGGGGGAAACAACCCAAGGTCGACCGTAGGAACCATGACTCAGATCTACGACTTCCTCCGGGTCCTTTTTGCAAGAGCCTCTGACACCTACTGCCCTATTAGTGGAGAAAGATTGACCCCACTTTCTGAAGATAAAATTTTTCAAGCAATCATAGAAAAATTTTTAGGGAAAAGAATTTTACTACTCGCCCCTTTTGCAAAAGGGAAAAAGGGTGAATTCAAAGAAGAACTTGTCGACCTACTCAAAAAAGGATTTCTACGGGTTAGGATCGATGGGGCCATTTACCACCTCTCTGATGGATCCCCTGATCTCGATAAAAATGTCTCTCATGATATCGACATCGTCATCGATCGCCTCCAGGTAGACCTCGCTGAAAAGAATCGCCTCTTAGAAACGATCAAACAATCTCTCGAGATGGGCCAAGGGATGATGTCAGTCCTTAGTATCGATGAAGAAGTAGAAACCTTTTACTCTCAGTTTGCATACTCTCCGAAATCGAATCAATTCTATCCTCCACTAGAGCCTGAAGACTTTTCCTTTAATCACCCCAAGGGAATGTGTGACATTTGCCATGGACTCGGAATTTCCAGAGAGTTTGATCTTCAAAAAATCATCGATCCCAATTTAAGTATTCAAGAGGATTGCTGCAAAGTTGCAGGAAGCTACCAAACAGTGAAATGGGGAAACATTTACGACAATCTCGCTCACCTCTACCATTTTGACATCTCTACCCCCTTCAAAGATCTTCCGAAAAAAGCGCAGGATCTCTTCTTACATGGAAGTGACAAAAAATGGCTCAAGATGCGCTTTGTCCATCCCACAAAAAAGACGAGCTGGACCGAGTATGTCCACTGGAAAGGGGTCATTTTTGAAGCAAAACAGCGCTTCTCAGAAGCCTCGAGTGAAGTCTACAAAAAGAAGATGCTCGCTTTCATGCATGAAAGCTCTTGCAAAAGTTGTAAACAAAGTAGGCTCAAACCTTATCCGAGTAGCGCCCGCGTTGGTGGTTATACCATCGATGGGATCACTAAAATGTCGATTGAAGAGGCTCTTGCCTTTTTTCAGACACTCACCGTCCCTGAGATTGTACAAGATCTCATCTATGAAATCCGCTCCAGACTTGGATTTTTAAACCATGTAGGACTCTCTTATCTCACCCTCGATCGAACACTCCCTTCCCTCTCTGGTGGGGAAACACAGCGCGTTCGCCTCGCTTCACAAATTGGAGGGGGACTTGTTGGCGCCACCTATGTTCTCGATGAACCTTCGATTGGACTCCACCAGCGAGATAATAAAAAGCTCCTTGAGACTCTACAGGCCCTCAAAGATAAGGGAAATACCGTCATTGTCGTTGAGCACGATGAAGAAACAATTGCTGCAGGAGATCTCATCGTAGATATTGGTCCAGGAGCAGGCGTCATGGGTGGAGAGATCGTAGCTATAGGAACTCTCGATGACATCAAAAAAGAGAAGAGATCGCTCACAGGAGATTATCTCTCAGGGAGAAAATCGATCCACATCCCTGAAAAAAGGAGAAAGCACTCTCATGAGAAGTTATCACTCTATGGAGCAAAGCACAATAACCTCCAAAACCTCTCTTTTCACCTCCCTCTCCATCTCTTTGTCGCTATCACCGGGGTTTCTGGATCTGGTAAATCGAGTCTCATTGAGGGAACCCTCTTCCCCTTGCTCTCGAACCGTCTGAATAAAAGTGAGCTCCCCATCGGCCCATACGACAGATGTGACGGGATCGACTCTCTCGATAAAGTGATTGGGATCGATCAAGGGCCGATTGGAAGAACGCCTCGATCAAATCCTGCAACCTACATCAAAGTATTCGATGACATCAGAGATCTCTTCGCAGAGCTTCCAGAAAGTAAAGCGAGAGGCTACCTTGCGGGTCGCTTTAGCTTCAATGTGAAAGAGGGCTCTTGCCCCACCTGTCACGGGATGGGAATGGTCAAGGTAGATATGGACTTTCTCGCTGATGAGTGGGTCCTTTGCCACGACTGCGAAGGGAAGAGATTCGATGAAAAAACACTCCAGATCACCTACCGCGAGAAGAACATCCAAGAAGTGCTCGAGATGTCTGTCAAAGAGGCACACGCATTCTTCGAAAACATTCCTGAAATCCACCGCAAGCTCGACTTTCTTTTACAAGTGGGTCTCGACTACATCAAGATTGGACAATCTTCTACAACCCTATCAGGTGGAGAGGCTCAAAGGATTAAACTTGCGAAAGAGCTCATCAGACCTCCAAAAGGGCACACCCTTTATATTCTCGATGAACCAACCACAGGACTCCACTTCCACGACATCAAAAAGCTCGTCGACATCTTACAAAACCTCGTGGAGATTGGTCATAGCGTCGTAGTGATCGAACATAACCTCGATTTGATCAAAACGGTCGATTGGGTGATCGATCTCGGCCCCGAAGGGGGATCAGGTGGAGGACAAATTATTGGGGAAGGGACACCTGAAGAGGTGGCTAAACTTTCAACCCCAACAGGGACCTATCTCAAGGAAGCTCTCCACCCAAAAGAGCACGTAGCACTCCCTCTCGCAAAAGGGGGGAAAAGTTACGAATCGATCTCCATCACAGGGGCTCGGCAAAACAACCTCAAGAACATTTCCTTGGAAATTCCTCTCCATAAAATCTCTGTCTTTACAGGCCCTTCTGGTTCTGGGAAAACGTCTCTTGCATTTGACACCCTCTATGCTGAAGGGCAAAGGCGCTACACAGAATCCTTGAGCTCTTACGCAAGGCAGATGATCAAACAGATGATGAAGGCGAAAGTTGATGACATACAAGGACTTATGGCGTCAATCGCGGTGGAACAAAAAAAACATGCTGGCAACCCTCGCAGCACTGTGGGGACCATCTCTGAAATCTATGACTACCTCAGAATTTTATACGCCCGTTTAGGGATCCCTTACTGCCCTGAAACGGGAGAAAAAATTGAGAGAATCGATGCTACTTACGTCACAGAAAAACTTCTAACTCTTCCTGAAAAAACGAAAGTGCAGATCTTAGCTCCCCTTTCGATGGGACGGCAAGATTCCCTAGAAGAGCTCCAAAAAAAGCTTCTTGGGGAAGGCTATCTGAGACTCCGCCTCAACGGCACGTTTCATGAATTAGAAGAGACGATCCCTTACAATAAAAAGATCAAAAACCAGATTGAACTCGTGATCGATCGCCTCCTCATCCAGGAGAAGGATCGAAGAAGGCTCCATGATGCAGTGGAAACTGCAGCGAAAATCGGCAGTGATGTCGTCAAAATCGCTCTTGAAGATCAAGACCTCACCTTCAACCTCGCTTTTGCTGTTGAAAAGACAGGTGTCTCCTACCCTTCCATTCACTACAAAACATTTTCATTCAACACAGAAGAAGGGATGTGCCCTGACTGTATGGGGCTCGGCTTCCGATATGGCTGCCACTTATCAGACGATCCTGAGATCCTTAAATACACCCCTTATAAGCTCTTCATCAGACTCGTAAAACACTTCTTTTCTCCTGAAAGTGAAGAGCTCTTTTTCGAGATGTTAAAAAAACGGGGCATCGATCCCCTCACCCCCATCCATAAACTCAAAAAAGATCAGCTCGATTGGTTTTTTCAAGGAGATAAAGAGGGATCGGCTCCGTTCAGATGGCGCGGCATCAATCCCCTCTTCACGCTCTATGGAAAATATTCCTCAGGGGAAGTGCGCTACTTTGTCACAGAGATGCTCTCAAAACAAGAGTGTACGAGCTGCCAAGGCTCGAGATTGAATCCACTGGCAAGACATGTGAAGCTTTCTAAAAAAACACTTCCCGAAGTCATCGATATGCCTCTCTCTACTTTGAAGAGTTTCCTCCTCGATTTTCAAAAGAGTCAAAACGAGCTGACGAAAACCCTCCAAGAGGTCTTTGAAGAAGCGATAGAGCGTCTCGAATTTCTATGTGGAATCGGACTTTCCTACCTCTCACTCAATCGATCTGCTCCTACTTTAAGTGGGGGAGAGACAGCAAGACTCCACCTCGGTGCTAGCCTTGGCTCACAAATGACGGGAACGCTCTACGTCTTGGATGAACCGACGACAGGACTACACCCCGAAGACAATCATCTTCTCAATGAAGCTCTACTGAAACTGCGAGATCGGGGTAATACTTTAGTCGTCGTAGAACATGACCCCCTTACTATTGAAATTGCTGACCAGATCTTTGACTTTGGCCCTGGAGCTGGCACAGGTGGCGGTGAAATCTCAGCCTTTGGTACACTAGAAGAGATTAAAAAGAACCCCAACTCACTCACAGGCCTTTATAGAAGTGGCAAAAAGCGCCCCTTCATGCCGAAGAAGAAGCGCTCAATTCAAGAACACTTTTCGATCAAAAAAGCTCATAAGCACAACCTGAAGTCTGTTGATGTAGACATCCCCTTTCACGCACTTGTTTGCTTAACAGGAGTTTCTGGATCAGGCAAATCCACTCTGCTTCACCATGTCCTCGAGCCAGAGTTGACAAAAGCTGGGTACAAAGTCCTCTCTCTCGATCAAAGCCCTGTGGGACATACATCGAGATCTGACGTCTCCACCTATGTCGATCTGCTTACTCCTCTTCGGAACTTTTTCTCCTCTCTACCCGAAGCAAAGATGAGAGGCTTGAGCCCCAAAAACTTCAGCTTCAACCACAAAAAAGGGATGTGCACCAAATGCTTTGGAATGGGCTACCTCTCGATAGACCTGCAATTTTTGCCGAGTGTAGAGAGTGAATGTCCATCCTGCAAAGGCTTCCGGCTGAACCCACTCAGTTTAGAGGTGAAGTATAAAGGGAAGCACCTCGGTCATCTTTTTGACATGACGCTCGATGAGGCTAAACTCTTCCTCCCCCCTATTTCGAAAGTAGTCAAAATCATCGACACCCTCTCTTCTTTTGGTCTTGGCTATTTGCAGATTGGAAGGGAAACTGCATCCCTTTCTGGAGGAGAAGCATCCCGCCTTCGCCTCTCTAAAGAACTCATCAAATCGACTAAAGGGCACACGATCTACCTCTTTGATGAACCCTCGAGTGGCCTTCACGATGACGATATCGACCGCCTCCTCCCCATTTTCCACAAGCTTGTCGATCAAGGGCATTCGGTCATCTTTATTGAACACAACCTCACCATGATGGCTAATGCTGACTGGATCATCGACATGGGGCCAGGGCCAGGCTCTCTTGGCGGGCAAGTCGTGGGAGAGGGAACTCCTGAAAAGCTCTCTCAATTAAAGACTCCCACAGGCAAACACTTGAAAAAATTCCTCTCTACCCTGTAACATGGGTGTGCCGGGGATTCGATTGGGTAAAGCGATTCGAATCAGGTCAGGACAGGAATGTAGCAGCCTTAAGGGTGCAGTTTTATGCCTTCGGTCATCTCCGGCCCTATTCCATCATTTTAGTAGGTGTAAGCAAGACCTGCTGTGCCACCTTGGATGACAAAACTACTTTTAAGCCAGATGCTCGAATTAGTGATATCGGGACTGATCTGATAGCTAGAAATAGCGACATTAGCGAGAAAGAAAGCGAGATAGCTCATCCGAAACTCGACATGGCGCCCGGCGCGAAGAGAAATCATCGGGCTGATTTCAATGGTATAGGCTATGTCTACTGTGCTCAGGTTGTAATTAAAAGCCAATACACTGTCATTATAGTCGTAAAGGGTGTTATTTTTGTGTGCAAAGTCTGCATACATCCCTCCTAGTGTGCGAATAGCCCAGGAGAACCACTTCACAGGAGAGGCTTCAAATTCAAGTCCAACAGCAGCACCCGCATAGTTATTCCTACAGGCCATGTAGGCATTGCTGATGTCAGATGAGCGCTGGCTTGTCATGTTTAAATGATCCCCATAAAAAATATAGCGAGGGCCTCCATAGGCAGAGATCCTGAAATAATCTTTCCCCCTTGGGGCAGAATGGAACCAAAGTCCTAGGTCGATGCAATCGAATTCTTGATGGGAAACACCAGAAACATTGGCAGCTTGTGACCAATCGTAGTAATCAGCCACTTCAGACCAATTTGTCACGAGTGTAGAAGCCTCTGAATGGGTGTAATCTTTTTCTCTCCAATTTGCCCAACCCAAGAAGTGGAGATCGAGGCTCATCAATGGGCTCGTATGAATGCTGAAACAGGCTTGAAGAGCAGATGTAAAAGAATTGGTTAAATCCTCTGCCGTCAACATAGTTTCATATGGGATTACAGAATTGCCATCTGTTACAGAAACGATCGCATTGGAACTTTGACCTGTATTCGCCTGAAAAAGGGCGACATAATCAGCTGATAAGCTCCAGGTAATCTCCCCCTTTTTATGGTGCTTTACCTGGTTAGGGTCAAGCGCATAGAGAGAGCTGCAAGCCAGAGTGCAAAGAATGATTTTAAGGTACTGAACCATAGACCAGATCTTACCACACGCCACTTCCCTACGTCATTTAAAATTTTAATCAACTCTAATCCAGTAGTATAGCTTGCGTCTTTATGATTTCTTATAGTAAAATCGCCGCCGAAGAGCTCTGATAGGAGGGAAAAATGTGGATTGTTGATGGAGCAGGGTCCATGGCCGGGAGACTAGTTTCCTATACTTGGAACAACTGGGTCCCTACTACATGGAAACAGGGGGTCTATAACGCGATCACTGTCGGCATAGAGCACCAGCTCCTCCAGACAATTCGACCACCAGAAGCTCCTCGCCTGCCAGATACAAATGTCACTCCTACGTTAGCGATCCAAGAAATTCAAGATGGAATTAATGCCCTCATTCAAAATAAACAAATTCCTAGACCTGAGCTCGATACCCTTGTTAATCTACTAAACCTTCTTATTCAGCACCCTACTAGGATTGGAGCTGATGCTGGGCAAGTAGAACACATCACCCATTTTAGAGATCTCCTTACCAGCTTGATACCAATAGCAAGAGAGGAAACAGCCCTCATCCGAAGAAATGATGTAGCTGCTCCGCCCGCCACGATTCCCTGCAGTGATCAGGAAATTTTGCGACAACTAAATGAGACCTACAAGCCTTTATTTGAACATTTAGCAAGAACCCACCAGAGGATCCTCCAAAGAAGTGATCCGTTAAGTCCTGTTTTGACAGCAATTAGGGACCGGGTCTTAGGAGAAAGTGTCCCCTCAGTTCAACTATTCAGTGAAGCGACAACAACTCTACAACAGTCTCTCCTCAGAGGAAGCCGCTCTAACGTAATCCTTATTAAAGAAATAAAAGATCTCATCCAAGCTCTTGATAGTTTTCGAGATGAGACCTTCTCAGGCGCCAATCCTCATCAACTCACAACGAGAGCTCAATCTCACTACCAATATCAACTTCAGCTATTTAGAGAGTTTCTGTTAATTTTTTACTCCCAACTCGCTCAAGAGCCCCTGAACACTGAGGCCATTCCCATCACAAGAGCTCAAATCGAGGATTTAAACTCAATTCCTTCCATGAGAGACCCTTTGATGCGGATAATGAATGAAATGCAAAGTAATGTTTTGGGCCCGCTACAAAGGAGACAAACCCAAGGGGGAATGCTCTTTCAGATGTCAGAAGGGGCGATGAACTCTGCCTTCCAGGCGCTAGATACTTCAGTGCACCCAGCCGCCGAACTAGGGCGAAGAGCCATAGAATATTTTGTTCCAAAAGCAGAGCATGCGGCACCGAAACAAGAAGGGAAAACTAGAAGAGCGGATGAGTATTTTCAGCCACAACGTGATGCTCCTGAGGCGGACAAACCTGGCTTTTCTATTCCGAGTGGCTTTGCTGTTTTAGCCCCATTTTTTCAACCATTTCTTCAAGCATTTTCAGCGGATGGTGGTGGTCTTTGGGGAGGGATCTGTGCTACTGCTGCCTACCCCGCCGTCTCCATTCTGAAGTCGATGATCAAAAATTTAACTGCGAGAGGAGAAATTTCTTCTGCTGCCATGATGTCTGTCATGCAAGCAAAAGCTACCATTGAAGCTGCGATTAATGGTAAAGACCAGAGCCTCGCCACCTATCAAGCAGCGTTTAATAGAGCCTGGAGCCTTTGTACTGATTTCCCTATCTTATTAGAGGGATTTGAGCTTCCTACAGGTCTTAAAACTGAAGATGAAGTGGAAAATCCTCTCCAGCAGCTCCAAAAAATGGCTCAATCTTTTCAACAAAATCATGGCTATCTCGATATCCCTGCCGTAAAAGCTGAACAGACGAATAGCCGTATTGATAGAGTTGCGCAAACGGGTTCCTGTTTTGGTACTTACCAGCTATGCGCTTGGGCGTTGGGATCTCCTGAAGACCTTATCTCCTTCCACGAGATCATCATAGAAACAAAAGCGATGAACGAAGAGGAAAGAAAGGAATATTTCTTAAAAAAATTAGGGGAAGCCATTGATGCAAACATCACCTGTAATGTGATCGTTCGTTGGATCATCCGGATTTTCCTACCGGTTATTTACTGGTTTTCCACCCTCTTTTCACAAAACTTGACCCATGGTCTCAAACACTATTTTAGAGAAGTCGTCATCCCGAGCATTAAAAAAGATGCCAATAAAAGGCTCCACTCCGCATCCATCGGAGCGATCGGACACTGCTTAGATGATCTCAACAAGATGATGGGTGATTTCATCAAAAATCCAACGGGAAGTGCGTGGAACTTTAGAGAGCACATCAGAAACATCAAAGATGATAAAATCTATAATGGGGAACGAACCGCTGATGAGCTCTACGACGAATTTGGAGACATCTGCGTTGAAGAGATCATGCCAAAAATCACCTGGAGCGAGACTGTAGGTGAGTGGGAAACAGATCTTGGACGCTGGGTGCAAGAAGATGACCACATAGCTGTTAAGATCTTGAAAGAGGCCCTCATCTTCCCTGTAAGGCTAATCTACTGGACTTTCCGCTATATCTTTGTTGCCCCAACACAAATGGTGATGCAATCCCTTGCTACCTGGGGAGCGAAAAAAGCCTTTGTCGAGACCAAAGCAGTTAAAAACATCATGCAAAATGTCAAAACAACCCGCTTTGAAGAGACCCCTTATGTCCCTGTTTTAGATGTGTTGGCAAGATGGCTAGAAGATATTAGACAAGCGCAAGAAAGAAAAGGTGTTGTTGATCCAGATAGCTATAGAAGTGATCCTGAAAATCAAAAGACCATCAAAGAATTCCTTGATAGAGCCTTCCGCTTTATCGAAATGTGGAACACTAATTCACGAGAAGATCTCCAAAAACTGATGAATGGCCCGAGTGGAATCATGGGAGCTGTTCAAGAAATTGCCGAAGGGGCGCTCCTCCCTCCGATCCAAAATGCTCTTGTAGGGCTCATCGAGCTTGTACAATCGATTGCCACGGAAGAGACCCAACTCGAACGCTTCCTTTTTGAGCTCTGTGAAATTGCAGAGAACGCCTTAACGGATGCAGGAAGAGAACTCTCCCCAAAAGAAAATCGGCAAAGAGAGCAAGACTACCACGATGTAAAAAAACTGATTGAATGTACGTTGAATGCAATTCTTTGGGTAGTTTGTATCGAAGCAACCTCTGATCTCACGAAGAGCCATACCGTTGAAACCGCCAAAAAACACATTTTCTCCCTCAAAAAAATCTTCTTAGGAATTAAAGAAGAATACCCTAGATCAAGAATCCAATCTGCTATGAACTTAGAAGAGGAGAGGGATGGTGCGAATACAGCAGGGTTCGATGAAACTTCTATTAGAGATTTAGTAGGAACTCTAGAGGTAGACTTTGACTTACAACCTGTTGGAATGGATGTAACTTCTGAGATCTCTGATTCTCCAGAAGAAGTTACAATTGGAATGCCTCCCATTTTAAGTGCGAGCGATATGAGTGATTTTGCTACAGATGAAGGGATTATTGCGGACTGGAGCACAGCATTAAACCGCTTCCTCGAGAATCCAAGACAACATGGTAAAACACTAGAAAAAGCTTATAACAACTGTTTCCGCCTCACTAGAGAGCTTGAAAAAAGAGAGGTGGAATTGAATGTAGGAGCAGGTGGAGGAGCTAAACTCGGCTCTGTAACAAAACAAAAGGTGGATGAAAAAACCTCTCCTATTTTAGAAGCGCTCAGTAGAGTCAATAAAGAGTTCAGCTACCTTCATCTCTTATATTCTTATTATGGATATCAAAAAAGTGCCGCTGGAAGCCCTATCCATTTACTGAGAGGTTGTATTGAAACCATTAACGCCATCAAAGAGAAAACAAAAGTGGAAGAAAAAGCCTCTCTCATCAGAACTCTTCGTAAACAGTATAGAACTCTTGTGGCAACAACAGGTCTTCCCGTCCCTATTGCTCAAATGGGAGACATCATTGAAAAACTTCTCCCCAAACTAGAAAGCAGTGAAACCCATGAACTATTACTAGATGAACATGAAGAACGCTACGAAGAACTAAAAGAACGCTACGAAGAACTAGAAGAAGATATCACAGAAGCGAATCGACTCTTTGGCGTTTCTAGCCGTCAAGATCAAGGCTCACAGCTCTTTCAGCGAGTAGCTGGTATCCAGAATGAACTCACAGCTTTAAGACGCGCTGTGGCAGAGGCCTCTTATGTAGAATTTCTCGAATTTGACCTCCCCTCCCCTATCAGAGCGCTAGGGAAGTTAGCTCTTTCTTCTCTACAACAGACTCTCTATCAACAGATGGCAGCAAAGGCTAAGATTTTCATTGATGCCCTTTGCAATGGAGAAGTATTTGAGATACTGATTAGAAATATGGCGATCAGGCCACTTGTCGAATCGGTTCGAGGGACAAAAAAGCCCTCTTACACAAAAGGATGATTCTCTTGCATAGAGAGGGCGAATAGATAGAAACTTACTCAGCAGCTACTTGAGGAGCCACTTCTGTCATTTCGTTAACTTGCTCAACCTGAGAAACTACGCTGCGTGAAGTTCCTTTGCGATTGTTGTTTTGCTTTGGAGCAGGCTTGCCCGCTTCGCAGCTCACAAGAGAGAAAGCAACAAGGGCTGTACAGCCTAACATCATCAAATTTTTCATAAATATCCTCCTTCTAGGATAACTTTCTTATAAGAACAAAAATCAATTTTATACAAGTTTAAAACTAGCCGCTTTACGACAAGGTTTGCACTCTTTCTTTGCACAAGCTGAGAAGCCAAAGACCATTAAGCATGAAAGGCCTAAAATTACGAAAGTACGCATAAACACTCCTTATGTGTGGTTTTATCTGCTTCATAAAAAATTCTTTCTTTTATTTCAAGCTCTCCGATAACATTGCCTTCGGAGTCTTATGAAAAAACCTGCCATTTTTGTAGCTGCTACGGGACAAAACGTGGGGAAAACCACCTGTTGTCTTGGTCTTCTATCAGGATTAAAAAAGCATTTCCCTAAAGTAGGTTTTTCGAAACCCGTTGGACAGCAACACGTTATAGTAGAAAACGACCTCGCCGTCGATAAAGACGTCCTCCTCTTTAAACACTGCTTCGACCTCCCCTTCCCCATCAAGAAAATGAGCCCTGTAATTTTTGCAAGAGAGTTCACCAGGGAATATCTCGATGGTAAGTATGACATGAAGGGGTTTGAAAAAGAGATCCTCGATTCCTACCAAGAGATTAATGATCAAAGTGACTGCGTACTCGTTGAAGGGACGGGGCATGTTGGAGTAGGTGATATCGTGGGTCTCAATAACGCTCAGGTAGCTAAACTACTAGGACTCAAAATACTGATGATCATTCCAGGAGGACTTGGATCCTCGTTTGATTCCCTCGCCCTCAATATCGAGATGTGTCGACACCATAACGTAGAGGTCGCTGGTGTGATCGTGAATAAAGTCCTCCCTGATAAAAGGGATACGATCCAACACTACATGGAAAAAGCGCTCAAAAGATGGAATATCCCCATCTTAGGGCTGATCCCCTACGACCATTTCCTCACCATCCCTTGCATGAAGGACTTCGAGTACATCTTCAATGTCTCTCTCATTTCAGGAGCTGCCCATCGCCTTCGCCACTTTAAAAAGATTAGACTCGTCGCTACTTCGGTAGAGCACTACGAAGATCTGATCGCAAAAAACCAGCTCGTCATCACTCCTGCAACCAGAGAGGACATCATTTCAGCAACACTCGAAAGGCATTGGCAGCAAGATCTCGAGACAGGTTTTATCTTAACAGGTAGCTATCCTCCAAAACCTTCCCTTGTCGAAGAGATCATCAAGGCAGATATTCCGATGTTATACGCTCCAGTAAACAGTTTCAATGCAATGAAAAAGATCACCTCTCACGAAACAAAGATTCGGACAGATGATAAGCAGAAAATTGGAGAAGCAATTCAGGTAGTAGAAAATCACTTAGATTTTGAGGCAATCAGCGCTATCATGCAGCGATGAGTACCACCCTTCGAATCTCTCGAAGAGCTCTTCCCCATTGATCCCTTTCATACAAAGCCCCGTCTTGCAATCTCTCAAATGGGGACACTGTTTAACAAACTTTTCCCCATAAGGGCATGAACCTTGGAAAGAGATGTGTTTTTCCCCTGCGGGCTTGAACACCTCTGCTAAGGTAGGGCCAAAAACACTAAAGGTTGGGACATCGGCAAGCCCTGCTAGGTGAAGAGCGCTCGAATCGACGCTGATCACAGCAGAGGTTTTTGACATGAGGTTCTGCCAAACAGAGATCGGCAACCCTCCAATCACTCGGCTATCTTCAGGAAATTGACGATGAAGCATCTCTGCTTCCTCTTTCTCCTTTTCTGAGCCAAAAATGAAAAAGAGGTAAGGGTCAAATTTATCCCGAATCTTCTTCACAAGTCCCACTAAAGCAGTCGTCGAAAGGCGCTTATTTTCCCAAGCAGATGCTGGACAGACCATGATGATGGGCCTCCCCTCTGCCTTTTCGATCATCTCATCGAGCTCTTCTTGCTCTGTTTCTGTAATTGGAAGGAGCTCTTTTTTCGATTCAAAAGAGGGCTCCATCTTGAAAAAGAGCTGCACCATCTGCAAATATTGGTCAACAATCGGAAGTGAGCGGTCGATTTTGATCCGGTCAGTCATCGCCAAGGTGTTCATCCACTCTCTCGTCTGGCTCTGATGAAATCCGATCTTCTTTTTTGATCTTGAAAAGAGGGCAACGACCCCAGATTTGATATTCCCCTGAATGTCAAAGACGTAGTCATATTTTTCTTCTCGAAGAAGAGAAATAAAACGGCTTAAATCTCTTCTAGAGGTCAGAGGGGATTTTTTCCACCCCTTAGTGTCGATTGGTAAGACCTTACTCACTAGAGGATGGCGCTGTAGGGGGTCTTGAAACCGTTTTTCCACCACCCAATGCACCTCTGCGGAAGGGATCCGATTTTTGATCCAACGGGCAATAGGAATAGCCTGAATGACATCTCCTAAGGAGGACGTTTTAACAATCAGAATTTTCACTGAAGCTCCTTAGGAACGGAGGCGTGAATCGATAAGAGTTTCCCCGTTTTCGGGTGTTCGAATACGATTTTTTTTGCGTGTAAAAAGAGTCTACTTTGCTGAGAGCTCCTTTTCCCATATTGATAATCTCCCAAAATAGGATGACCAATCGATGCCATGTGAACCCGTATCTGGTGCGTTCTTCCTGTGATGGGGATGAGGAGAAGTTGAGTGAATTCCCCCCTTTTCTTGAGGACTTTCCATACTGTTGTTGCACCATCGCCACTTCCCACTCTCATGAACTTATGGCCTCTGTACTCTTTTTCACAAACGATTTCTCCTTCGACGGTTCCCTTGTTCGATGTGAAAGCTCCCGTGACCCATCCAAGATAATGTTTAGTGATCTTTTTTTCACGAAAGAGTTCCTCGAGAGATTTTTTCACCTCTTCTGTTTTTGCGATGAGAAGCACTCCCGACGTAGGCTTATCGAGGCGGTGGACGAGCAATCCTTTTGACGCAAGTTCTAGAACATCCATTCCTGCTGGTTTATGGACAGCCATGAGCCATTCATCTTCAAAAAGGGTTTCTGCTACTGGTTTTTCCTTAGATAGCAAGACCCCCTCTTCTCGAAAGTCCACTTCATCTCCCTTCCTCAATCGGATGGAGGAGTAGCGCTCTACTTGTCCATTGACAGAGCAAAAACCGCGATCGATCGCTTTTTTGATCTGCTTACCTGAATAAGTGCCGCGGTATATTCCCGATATAAACTGAAGAAGAGATTCTTCAGAAAGGGATTTCTTCTTCATTGAAAGATTCCTCTGTTGCCGCTCTGCCGTAAGAGAATTCATGCTCTGGTGATGATGCATGGCCTGTGCTGAACGATGTTGGTTTCGCTGGAGCTTCTTCTCTCTTTTCACCCGTTTTGCCGAATGGGCTAAACTGTAAACTGCTCGCAACAATGTTTAATGAGATTTGTGGTTTGCCTTCACGGTCTGTGAAAATCTCTGGCTTAGTGAGCTCTCCCACTACAATAATAGGGCTCCCTTTTTTGAAGTAAGGCAACATTTTATCAAATTGCTCACCCCAGATGGTGACTTTCCACCAAATAGTCTCATCTTTTCCTGCTCTTTTTGAATGGCAAGCCACTCTTAATGTCGATACTTTCTGCCCAGAAGAAGTAAATCTTACCTCTGGATCTGCTCCCATATGGCCTGCTATCGTGATGAAATTCATAGGATCTCCTCTGTTTTTCTCCATTCTACTTCAAAAATATGGATTTTTCAATAAAAAATAATTAGACAAAAATCTTACAAACGATTAGAACGAGAACAATATTTATAAAATGATTTTTTTAAGATGTCCAAGAAAACCTCATCAGACTTTTTGCCAGAAGACCCTCTTCCTAAGACACGTCCTCTCAAAAAGAAGGCGTTTCCAGCCTTATATCCGATAGATGAGACAGAAGATTTTTATGATCCTTTTTCAGATTTAAGCCTCTTTTTAGCAGGAAAAATTAAGCACGAATTGATCAAAGAAAATAATCCGAAACAATGGTCTAAAAAAATTCAGGATCTATTGTTAAAAGAAATTCTCCCTGAATTCAATCACAAGTTTCCTAAATACCGCCTCGGGGTCACGGCTCTTAAGAAGACTTGGGAAAAAGTGAGACTCTACCTAGACTCGATCGATGAGAAAAAAGAAGCTCTCAAAGATGATGGCTCACTCAATATCCCCTTTATGATTAGAGAAAATTTGAAAGAGCTTCTCTTTAAAAAAGCAAAGACGAACCTCTTCCCCTATCATCAAGCGCATCAGCTTGCAGTAAAGATCTCTGAATGCATCGCAACACTCGACGGCACAAGAATCAGTCTCGATGAGATGGCAGATACCATCTGGTCTCTACAAAAACACCTCATCGTCCCATCAGATGAACATCCGAAGTCGTTCCATGAAAAGTATGATGCTATCGATAAATTGATCGTCCGCTTCCAGCTGGAAGAACTCGCAAAGAATCCTTCTCTCCCTCAACAAGAGCTCTTGCAAACAGTGCAAAAGAAGCTCGCTAGACTTGGAGGGCTTTGCCGCATCCGCCATATTGAAGATTTAGCACCTGGACTCTGGGCCCTTTTGGCAGAAAAACTCTATCCACACCTCGCCATTCATAAACACTTGAAAAGTGAAGAAATCGCCTCTATCGAATCGTTCATCAAAAAAGAATCAGAAGCCTTTGCACAAGATGATAGTCAAGATAGAATGCACTTTGTGAGAAGAATCCTCCTTCTCTACCGATTAGCTGCTAAAATGGGAAGACCTGAAGCAGAAAAACAGCTCGAAGCTGCGATCTCCTATGTCCTTTCCCTTTCATCAGACCGCATCCGCACTGAAATCCCAGTACTGCGCCCTGAAGTGTATGCCTTCATCAACTACGAGATCCAGTCGGTAAAAAGTCAAAGAGAAGAAGCGCCTCTAGAGAAAGTACTCAAAACCCTCATCCAAACATTTGAAGCAGTAAAGAGCCTCCCTGCGATCTCTGATAAAGATTATCTCGAACTGGAGATCATCATCTGGAAAGTGCTCCATGAAGAACACAACCTCCTCGCAAAAGTTCCCTACTACTTAAGAGAAGTGATCGAAGAAGAGCTCATCAGTATTCACATCGAACACCCTGACATGGCAGCTCAAAACCTCATCCATCAAACACTCGCCAACTTGAAAAACTTGAGAGACCTCCCATCACTTGATCAAGGGACCATGAATCCCTTCTCTTCAGAAGAGCTTCCGAACCACATCGTTTCTCAAAAGGCCTATGCATGGAGCTTACAAGGAGATCTCATCTGTGGATCCCTCCATTTCGATACTGCCACCATCGTCTCGAAAACTATTAAAAAATTCTGGAAACAACTCGGCTCTACCGAATCCCACGTATGCCATAGCGAGTTCATCCAAAAGAGCGTCGAAAAAATCCTCCAAGAGTTCCCCTCACTCTCTGGCTACCTCAGCGAGATCAAATCACGCGTCACTATCATGTACAAACACTTTTGGTATAAAGAGCTCCGCTCTACCCAAGAATCCTCCTTTGACCGCTTCCTCAAGTGGCACTTCATCGAACTCACCAACGAAAAGCAGATGCAGTTCCAAGAGATGATCATCGAGCAGCTCGATGACCTCTGTAAAAACTCCCTCCCCCTCATCCCTTTCCAAAGGGACTACGTCAGAGCGCAAACTAACCCCCTCTCAGAAAGCGCGTGCCTTTAACTATCAATTAGTTAAAAAATAAACCCTCTTCACCTTCTAAAATGGACAAAAAGAGGAAATCTATGTCCAATTCCTGTAAAACTAATTGCAACTGCCCCTCTGGGGAAAGCCTATGCGTCGATATAAAAGGAAATGGCACTTGCTATAAGCCAAGCGATTCCTTCTGCTGTCCCATGGGGATCTGCCCAATAGGTGGCACCTGTTGTTACGATGGAACCTGCTGTCCTCCCGGAAGAGAATGTCTTAAAAAGGGAAGCTGCTGTCCTGAAGGGGAATATGCCATCGATGATCAGGGAATCTGCTGCCCGAATGGTTATGAACTTTGCGATAAAACCTGCTACGACCCCGCCATCTTTGATTGCTGCCTTGCCTATATTAATCTCTCCTCCTACCCTGCACACGCTCTCTGCGGCTCTATTCCCTGTACCTCTGGCACTTGCAACCCTGCAAATTGCCCCAAACCAGATCAAACCATTTGCATAGATCCAAACGGTAAAGGAACCTGCGGCTTCTACAGCTGTATGTAAAAATAGGATTATAATATGTCAATCCCTTGTAAAACAAACTGCGCCTGCCTCGGGTTCGAGGCTCTATGTGTTGATGCAAATGGCGCTGGCACTTGCTATGATCCTAGAGTTCAAGAGTGCTGCACTACTCTCTCAGGGAACACTCATTTCGTTTGCCCAATGGGATCATGTTGCGCTGGCAATAGCGCAGGCACTTGCTGCGGCTCTAACCAAGAATGTGTGAATAGTATTTCCCCTCCTATCTGCTGTCCTGAAGGGATGAGTGCAAGCTGCAATGGCACTTGTTATAACCCAGAAGAATCGCAGTGTTGCAAAAAAGAACTCTGTCCGAACACTGGCAGCTGTTGTGAAGATGGCCTATGCTGTCCTTCTGGCAAAGTTTGCTCAAGAAATGCTACTAATGCATCTAATACTTGTTGCTTAGAGGGGCAAAAGTCCTGTGGTGACAAGTGTTATGATCCAAATAGCAGTACAAAATGCTGTGTGTATTATCGGAGCTCCCCTGGCCCCATAACGTATACTTTGTGTTATGAAATCCCCTGTATTTCTGGCAAATGTAACAAATCTGATTGTGTAGCGCCCTATAGCCTTTGCGTAGATGCAGAAGGACATGGATCATGTGCTCATATTCTCTGTTAAGGGAGGTCTTGGGGCTACTCGTGATAAAAAA
>CAZZMO010000013.1:0-39929 GCA_964655475.1 uncultured bacterium | reverse complement strand
ATATCATACATTAATTTAAAAATAAATTAATTTTTAATTACATTATAATAAATACTTTATACCGGGGCTCTCGCTACAAGTTATTGAGAAAATCTAAGAGAGAAAAACTCCAGGAGATCGTATATTGGTAGAAAACGGTTGATGTCATGAATATGAGTGTTTTCAAGAAGTGGTGGAAGGTTTCGCTCCTTCTATTTCTTGCACTCATTATGGTATTATTCCGCCACGAGATATTCCAATTTTCTGTTAAAACCTATCTCAACATCTCCTTTCCTTGTCAAACGAAGTGGGTTTTCTCCTATGAAAAGGCAGACTGGCGGCAGAGGAAGCTCGTGTTTACTGATGTCTTGCTTGCCACGGAAACAGGCTCTTGCGCACTTCATGCAGATCATTTGGATTTGGGTGTCAAACGCTCTTTTCCTAAGATGTTCATTAGCAACCTTTCGATAGTATTAGATGCGAGGAATGGAAAAGAGTCATTTTCCCTCTTTTCGATCGTGAATGGTTTTTTGTCGAGGTGGATGGTCGATATTGATCAGGGGAAAGGTGAGCTCATCGATGAAAAATCCTCTACTTCTGTCTATTTTTCTTTCATGAGTGGAGCGAGAAAGGGGAGTTTGGGGCGATTAGCTCTTTCATCAGATAGTAGTTTCATGAAAACAAGTGATGTTGGTGTCCAAATCTACTCTTGGCCGAAAGAGGTCATCATGGAAGTAGATCTTCAAGAGGGAGATCTGCCGTGGATTTCGAATGTGGTCAGCTTTTTCTCAGAGCCTTCTGATTTTTTCACCCATGTGACTGGGGGTGAAATTGATGGACGCCTATGGATCGGATTTTATCCTGATGGGGTAGTAAGTCAAGTGAATGCAGCGATTGTGGTTCAAGACTTTCACGCTGTCAACCGCGATAAGTACATGGAGACCCATCTCTACAACATGCAGATGGAGATCAATTATCCGACAGGGAAGCGGGATCAAAATATTCGGGAGCGATTTGCCCCACAAAACTGCGTTTTTAAGTCCTTCATCAAAGGGGGGCTCATCCATTACAAAGATCCTGATGGTGCGAATGAATATGCACTTTCAGATCTACATGGACCGATTCAGTTCAATTCATTCCAAGATTCTGAAATCCATTTGCAAGGGTATCTCGATCAGAAAGGGCATCTCTCGCCGATCCTTTTGCTAGGACATCCGAGCCTTCTCGATCCGAATACACTTGATCTCGATCTGAAGCTATTTTTAGATGCAGGGGAAGAAAATATCACGAAACTCGGGATTTCAATCACAGCAGAAAATGATCACAGTTTTGGAGTAAAGGCACACGTTGAAGATCTTTCGAAAGAGCAAATTGGGGTAATTCAACATGTCATCGGTCTCGGTTTCGAGCCCATCAACGATGTGCAGATTGCTGATGGGAGTTTAACCATAGAAGTGGGAGCGTTGATCGAAAGGGGTCGCCTTACAGAGTTTCGGATCGATCAGTTAGTCGCAGATCATCTCCAAATCTATTGGAAATCGGCAGATCTCCTCGGCTTTTGTGCGAAGTGCACATTGAAAGCAGACTTCGATATGGATAGAGAGGATCCCTTTGCTGTTCCCGACATGGCAATCTCCATTCTTCATGGAGATATCATCATGGGAAGGGCGGGAGGGGAATCTCTCAGCATCTCTGACATCGATATCGATGTTGCGATTGAAAAAGGGGCATTTCTCCCTTCAAAATGGACCGCAAATGTATTTGGCGCTTGGACTGAACTTTTGATTTCTGGTCCCTACACAGACGCAGACCTTGCGGTGAAATGTCGGATGAATCGAGATTGGATGGTAGCTTATCTCTTGAAAGGGAAAGAGCCTTTATCTTCATCGTTAGAAGAGGTCTCTACGAGTTTGATGTTCCATAGGCAAAAAGGGTATTGGAACGTTTTAGGCAAGTCAGAGTTTATCCATCCAAAAGAAGAAAAGGAGGAGATCACCTTTGGATTTTTCCTCACCGATGATATTTTTGGTTTCGAAGGAAAGGATCTTTTTGCTCTCTATCAAAGAGCTATAGCTCAGGGCTGGTTTCAAACACAGTCGTTATCAGGAAGGAGCGTGAATTTTTTCACCGATCGATTAGAGCCAAAAGTTTGGATAGGAGATCTTCTGGTAGCAGAAGGGAAATTTGATCCACAAGGTCTTTATCTGAAAATGGATATGAAAAGCTCCAAATGTGCGACTTCGACACATGAACTCTCTCTCAATCACACAGGGCAGCTCTACTACGACTTTACCAAAGGGCAGTGGAAAGGGAGTCTTTCGATAGAGAAAGGTGTACTCCATGAAAAAGAGCATGCCCTTGAACTGCAAGATATTGCTGCAGAGCTCAACTTTGAGAACAACATTTTCGATCTCGATCATCTCTCTGTTGAAAGTGAGGGGATGCTCTTACAAGGAAGGGCTCGGTTTGTTCTTGCAGAAGAAGGATTCCAGAGTTTTCTCATCGAAGCAGATCATATCGAGGGCAGTAGTTTACAGCTCGAAAAACTCCTCCATCACTTCGATCAACAGTGGACGTTACCATTTGATGGGAAGATAGAATCGCTTCCTCAAGGGGTGAGGATTTCAGGAAGAAAAGAAGGGGAGGAGCTCCAACTCGATTGGGATATGGCTTGCAGGCTGACTCATGGAAGCTTAGCCATTGATGATTTGTTTCAGGTAGAGGATTTCCGCTTTGATCTTTTATGCAATAGTGTAGACCGTGAGGTCCACCTCATCGATATTCGGGGAAGGCTTCCTTCAAAAGAGGGGAAGATGTACCACCTCTACGGAAAGGAACTCAAAGTAGGTTTTGGAGAGCATCCATTTCTTTCCTGCGACCTCCGCCTTCAAAGTGCAACGATGGATCTCATCCGTCTCATGGCAATGGGCACATACGATGGGAATAAAAAGCATTGGAACATCAAACTAGATGAAGAGAAGAGCCATTTTTTAAATGAAAAGTTCCAGTCGACTCGCTGCTTCTTTTCTCCAACAAAAGGGTTTTATTTTGCAGAAGGGACGACAGAGTTTTCTCTTGCTAGCCTTCCAACGCTTGTCCATCTTGGGATTGGAACAGAGCTTTTAACAAAAAAGGCTCTCGATGGAAAAGTGAAGATCGCCTTCTTGAAAGATGAGAAGGGGATGAAAATCTCTTTAGCGGGGCACGACCTCGACATCGGCTCTCGCCATTTCAATGATGTCAATTTTGGGATCGAAAAGAGGGGAGATATTTGGAAGATTCACCGCTTCAATCTCGACGACCTCTTCATTCAAGCAAAATTGATACAAGGGCCTGACAAGATTGATATTTCTGATCTGGCTCTTCTTTGTAAAGATACAAGGCTCTTTGTAGAAAAAGGGGTTTATTCCTTTGCTAAGGAAGAGCTCCACCTTCCGATTGAATCGATGATGATCGATCTCGAGCAGGTGGGCAAGCTGTTTAATGGCCCCTCTGCACTTAATGGAGTATGCCACGTAACAGGAAATTTATTTGCTTCTATCTCTTCGTTAGGAGGAGATATCTCCATCACTTCGCCGGGCCTTTATCAAGATGAATATGTGCTCGAAACCATCAAGCCGATCCGTTTTGTATATGGGTTAGAAGAGGGACTTTCTCTACTTGAGGGGAATCTCTTAATTCAAGGGAAGAAAGCTCCTGAGAGGAGTTTTTCTTTGAACTGCCAAGGGGCTACCATCAAGGATCAGAAGAAGGTAGTTGTGGAAGGGCTCTTGGTGACTGCATCTAACGAAGCAATTGAATATGGGATCCATTCCTTAGGGCCTGTTTCTCGCCACTTTCCTTACTTTTGGCAAGGCTCAACAGAATGTCTTTTGACACTTGTATTGGATGGATCTGATTACAAGCTCACAGGTAAACTCCCTGAAGGGTATTACCACATCTTGAATCATTACCGGCACATCAAAGAGTGTTCTTTCGAATATACGCCAAAGAGCATCGATTTAAAGGTCAAAGTACCCATGGTACATGGGGCCGTTTCGATTGAATCCCACACGATTCCTGAAGCTCCTTACCAGACAGAAATCAAGATGAAGAAAGGGAAGGATGAAACTGTTGAATGCAGACTGAGTTTGGCAACAGCAGAGGGGCTGATTGTCCATCATTTACAAGGGAACATGTGTGGTCTCGACTTCTCCTTTTTGCCCAAACCAAAAATGAATGACGCCCAAGCGTTGACCTTTTTAGGGACGGTCAAAATTCATGGAGGGCGCCTTGCTCCATACGTTGGGGGGATGCTCAAGGATTTTAAACTCGGGAAGGGGTATGAAGTTGGCGGGGAATTTACTTTCTTCAAAGAACATCCAGAAAACTCTTTCTTCGAAGGGTATGTTAAGGGTAAGAATTTTCACTTGTCAGGCTCTGAGCTCACCACCATGTTTGGTCATGTCAAAATGAATAAAGGGGAGCTCATCGTTGAAAATTTGACTGTGAGTGATGAAGCGATCAATGTGACGATCCCGAAAATTCACGGGGTGGGTGGGCAAATCCAGATTCCAGAAATTATCATTCGTAATTTCAGACCTTCTTTGATGAGAAAGGTAAAGCATAGTCCTTTGAGGCTCAAGCCATTTTGTATAGATCAGATGACTTTTCAAGATATTACAGGCTCAATTGGTGATTTGAATAGTTTTACAGGCAAAGGGTCTCTCATTTTCCAAAACACCTTCAAGAGAGATCACCAACCGATCAATATTCCGATTGAACTCATTAGCCGCCTCGGCCTCGATATGGTTCTTCTCGTCCCCATCCATGGGGAGATGGATTATGTCATCAAGAATGGAAAACTCGTCTTTACGAAACTCAGAAACAGCTACTCTGAAGGAAAAAGATCCCATTTCTACCTCTCTACAAAGAAAGAGTCATTTGTCGATTTGACGGGGAACATCCAGATGCAGATCAAGATGAAGCAGTATGTACTCTTCAAGATCACAGAACTTTTTGTCCTCACAGTAGCAGGAACCTTAGACGATCCCCATTTTGCCCTTAAATGATTTCATCTCTTCTCTATTTTTGTTTTCCCTCACTCTGTTTTCACTGTGAAGAGCTATTGATGAATAACGGTGGCTTATGTAGAGCTTGTTTTTCTCAGCTTTCCTTGCTTGATGCACAAGAAAAGAAAGAGGAGTGCCATGGATCCATTTTTGAAAGAGGGGCTCTTTTTCCTGCGATTGATCCTTTAGAAAGTCTTTTGTTGAGAACACTGATGGAGCAACATGAAAAAATGATCCGTTTCTTCTCAGCGCTCCTTGTGATTCAGGCCTCCTTTTTAGATCTTCCTTGGTGCACACACCTCTTCTTTGTGCCAGGATCTCATCTCAAAAAGAGGCTCATGAATGCATGGCATGAAGAGCTCTCCTGTTTTTTCCAAGTCCCAATCATTAGAGATTCTGGAGAGGAGCTTCCTTGTCACC
The DNA here is from genome assembly GCA_964655475.1 of uncultured bacterium. GTDB lineage: Bacteria > Chlamydiota > Chlamydiia > Chlamydiales > VGMA01 > VGMA01. The sequence continues at coordinate 34,479 of CAZZMO010000013.1, read as the reverse complement.
AAACGATTTATCTCATCGATTGGTATCTAAAGCCAGATTCAGCCTACGATGAGATCATCGAAGAGCTCAGCTCTCTTTTTCCTCACACCTTCGTTCTCCTTTCTATTTTTGACACTAAACCATCGAATGGTATTAGACAAATAAGGGGATAACTCTTATCCTTTTGCGAAAAAAAACTTATGTCTATAAAAAATATCACGAATTCCTCAGCAACTATACTTGCAGAAGCAGCCTATGCTACATTAAGACAATATGCCAATCTCGTTGTTTTTGAGAATCGTAGCTATAGCAAAATAACGGTCAGTGATGAAAATCATGATTTCTTCATTACGAAGGATCTTCACCAACTTCTCTTAAAAGATGTAATGCCGAGTCGAGAAGAGTTTCCTAAGAGATACTTTTTAGATCTTGATGGGAATATTTGTGAATTTTGCTTTGAAGTACAACAAGAGCTTTCAAATCTCGCTTCAGCGAAGATGAATTCCAAGGTTGTTGCAGTGCCGTACTACGCAATTGTAGATAGTAAGACAGATACGGCCCTTTTATCTTTTGATCCGAGATATGTTTGTGGAGATGAAGTAGAGATGGAAGAACTTGTAGTCAAAGTTCATACCACTGCTTATCAATTCTGGATCCGTTAATAGTCTCTAAGCTTCGAGATTTTGCTTTGTCATTTGGATTTGACGGCGCAAGGTCTCATCTTTTTCGATCTGCTTTCTGATTTTATTCCAGGAGTGGAGAAGGGTAGAGTGCGTTTTCCCTCCAAAAGCTGAAGCAAGTTTCATGAGAGAATCATTGATGAGTTCTTTTGCAAGATACATTGCGACCTGACGGGGGAAGGCAACCTCTTTTTGGCGAGAAGTTCCCCGAAGGTCACTGACCCGAACGTTAAACATCGAAGAGACGCTCTTTAAGATGCTATCGACGGTGATTTTTTTATGAGGAACGTATTGGAGCATTTCTCCAAGAGTGTTCTCTGCAATTTCTTGTGTGATGTCAAAGCCCATAAGACCACAGTATGCGCTCAGTCGATTGATTGCTCCTTCTAATTGGCGGACGTTGTGGAAGATGTGCTCTGCGATGAAGAAAGCCACTTGGTTTGGAATTTTTAGCCCTTTGAGTTCCGCTTTATGTTGCAGAATCGCGACTCTCGTTTCTAGATCGGGTATGCCGATGTTTGCAACAAGACCCCACTCCATCCTCGCGATTAAGCGCTCAGAGAGTTTAAGTTGGCTCGGTGGTTTATCACTTGTGATTACAATCTGTTTATTTTGATTGATGAGGGATTCAAAGGTGTTGCAAAACTCCTCTTCGAAGTTGAGTCTGCTTTGAAGGAATTGAATATCGTCGACGAGAAGGACATCGAGAGAGCGGTAGAACTTTTTCATCTGATCGACCGATTTATTCCGGAGGCTATCGACGAGGTCGTTGATGAATCCTTCTGTAGTGATGCACTGCACTTTCAGTTTTTTATGCTTATCACCGATATAGTGGCCAATTCCATGAAGAAGGTGCGTTTTTCCAAGACCTACACCACCATGAATGAATAGGGGATTGTAGGATTTACCAGGACGAAGTGCAACTCCCATGGCGGCAGATTTGACAAATTGGTTCGAAGGGCCTTCGATGAAGTGTTGAAATGTATAGGAGCGGTTCAGTTTGAGGTCGACTGTCGCAACTACTGGCTCTTCTTTTGGTTCTGGTTGATCTAATGTGACAGGTTTTGCTTCTGCAATGACAAATTGGATTGAAGGTTCATGATTCTCTTTAGTGGGTAAAAAGGTCGCAAGCTCCCTTTTATAATTGTCCATGAGATATTCTCTCACGAAGACATTCGGTACTTCTAAAGTAATCGATTCGGTGGTGATTTCGAGAACATTGATGGGGGCGAGCCAGTTCTGATATTCTGCATTGCTACAGCTCTTTTTTACGAATGAGAGGAACTCGATCCAGCATTGTTCTAAATCTTGTGTGAGCATCAACCAACCTTATGTATAGTTTTGAACAACCTTTCCACAAATTGTTCTAGAAGTGTAATTTACGACCAAACTCTAACATTGGATCTGAATCGTTGCAAGAGATTTTCGATCCTACTTGACTATGAACTTCTTAGGGTGCTCCATCTATTGCTCATGATCTAGATTCCAGATCAGAACTGAAATTTTGCTGAAGAGATATTACATAAATCGATGATAAAAAGCGAGATACGTTATGTATAAGAAAGAAGAAGCGCTTGCGCTTGGTTCGCAATTGTAATATTGGGGTGATCTTCTAGGGCTTTTGCTTGCATGAGACCTTGCTTCTGATAGCCAAGGAGGAGAAGCGCTTTGGCGCGGTTCAACATGGTGTGGGGATGGCTGCCGTCGATCCGAAGGGCTTTCTCGAGAAAGTTAAGAGCGGAGAGGTTGTCTCCCATTTGTAAATGGAGGGCTCCGAGGGTTTGTAAATCGTAGGCATTTTCAGGTTCTAGAACAACGAGGGCCTCAAAGAAGCGGAGGGCGATTTTATAGTGCCCTTGCTTAATATAGGAGTAGCCGACGAATCGAAGATCCCCTAATTCCTCTTCTCCCCATCCGAGGAGCTCTTTCCAGTCAACTTTCATCCCTTTATCCTTTATTATATCTGTAACGCTCAGCGTTCACGTCGGCGATGATTTTATTCAAAAAGCGAATATCTTGCAGCAGATCGAGGAGTTTTTTTGCTTCCAGAGCGATTTCTTCCTCTTCTTTTCCCTCTTCCCACTCAAAACGGTCTGCTTTTTTTTTCTTATCCCGCTTTTCTCGATCCTTTTTGACCTCTTCGATCCGCTCTTCTTGCATTTCGATCCGCTCTAATGGGCCCATGGCCGGGGCGATCTGGCTTGTGAAGAGCCTCTTTCGTTGCTCATTATACTTATCGGGGGAGACGAGGAGAGCCCAGGGGTGGGCTTTCTCAGAAAGCTCTAATAATGTGGAGACTTCTCCTTCATATATAGGGAGAAAGACATCCAAGGTGGTACCGCTTGCCACCTTCTTCGAGTCGTTGATGTAGCTATCTTCGTACTCTTTTTGATCTTCGCTGTAGCGGCGGTAGACATCTATGCCTAGATTGTCAATGGTTTTGGTACTTCTTGTCGACATAACACGTCCTATTTACTTTTGCATAACAAACGGAGGGGTTTTTCCACAATTCCCACTCTTTTCCCACCAATTCCCACACAAATTTTCCACAATGATTTTTGTTCTTTATGCTCTTAGTTTGAAGCAGGTTGTGTAAAAAAAAGATTTCACATTGACCGATTTATGATCGGAATTTTTACACAAAATATTGCCACATATCAGTGCTGTTGTTAGTATGTGGGAAAACGTGGGAAAAAAATGGGTCAAGGGTTTTTTTGTGGAACATACACCGCGAAGCTCGATGAAAAAAATCGATTCGTGCTGCCACAAGAATTACGCTACGGCCTTGTTGAAGATGGGAAATTAGAATTCACGATCGCTCTGAGTATGGGGGGCTGTTTAGCCATCTATAAGAAGAAAGATATTGAAGAGATTGTCGAAAAATTCCGTGCCAAACAGCACATTGCGAAATACCAAAAGTTTTTCACTCTATTTTTCTCCACTTTGATGCCCACGACTTGTGACAAAGTAGGTCGAGTTAGCATCCCGACCGTTTTGAAGCAGGGTGTAGGAATTAAAAACGAAATTGTTCTAGCTGGCGCACTGAATAAGATTGAACTTTGGCCGAAAGAGAAATACGAAGACGATTTACAGAAGTTTTTGAATGGATCAAGTGAAGATAGCCTTTCTCAGATGATGGAAGAGGCCTTTGCGATGCTAACGGATGAAGAGCCTGAGAAGAATTTGGAACGCGTAATTGACCGATTGCAAACAGTACAGATATGAGACATGTTCCGGTAATGCTCGAAGAGTGCCTAGAGGCCTTTCGAGGAGAAAGATTAACGACCTTTTTTGATGGTACGTTAGGTGCGGGTGGTCATGCTGGAGCTCTACTAGAAGAGCATCCAGAGATCGAAATGTATATAGGGTGTGACAGGGACCCTGTGGCGATCGAAATCGCTACAGAAAGCTTGGAAAAGTACCAGTCGAAGTTGAAGATCGTTCGGGCGAACCACGTAGATATCGACCAGATATTAAGGGAGCTCGGGGTCCAAGAACTCGACGGTTGTTTGCTTGATTTAGGAGTATCGTCTATGCAACTCGATGAAGAAGAAAGAGGCTTTAGTTTTCAAAAAGAAGGTCCACTCGATATGAGAATGGATCCTTTGCAAAAGCTTACAGCTAAAGAAATTATCAACTCTTATTCAGAGAAAGATCTCGGTGATCTCTTTCGGGAATATGGAGAGGAAAAACTTTGGAGACGGGGAGCTAAAGCGATCGTTGAAGCGAGAAAGAAAAAGAAACTCGAAACAACAACTGAGCTCGCTGAAGTGATCACAAACGCACTTCCTAGAACTAAACATAAACTGCATCCAGCAACGCTGATCTTTCAAGCGCTCCGTATCTGTGTTAACCGCGAGCTAGAAACCTTAGAAGAGACGCTTAAAAAGGCGATTTCTGTTCTTAGACCAGGTGGGAAGATTGGTGTTATTAGCTTCCACAGCCTAGAAGATCGCATCGTGAAGAATGTGTTCCGAGCTGCAGCTGAGCCTTTGAAGAATTTGCAAGGGATGAGCATCAGTGAGTCACTCATTGAAAACCTCACAAAAAAGCCGATTGTTCCCAATAGAAAACAGGTCTACCGCAACAGAAGATCCCGCAGCGCTAAATTAAGGATTGCCAAGAAGATATGAATCGTCTGTTCCCTATTAAGATGTTCATTTGCCTCTTCAGTATGGGGGGCTGCTTGTACGCTTATTTGGAAGAACAAAATGAAGTGACTAAGCTAAGAATGGAAATCCCCAAGCTAGGGCAGGATTTAAAAGAAATTTCAGAGGAGAACATGAGACTCCGCTTCGAAATTGAGAGTTTTGAAAATCCGAAGCACTTGATGGAGCTCGTTCTTCAGCATGAATACAGTCATCTTAAGCATCCGGTAGTCTCTGACATTGTGATGGTTAAACAAGAAAAACGTGAAAAATCTTTGTCGGATCAGGGGAAAAAAGAAACCTTCCTCTATCCATCTGTTGTTGTAGGAGCGAAATGAGCTAGACCATGTTAGGTGACAAAAGAAGAAGGATTACGTTCTCCGTTGTTGCCTTTGGGATCTTTGCTCTTTATGCGACTCTAGCTGTTCAATTCTTTCGTTTACAGATTATCGAGCATGACAAATGGAAAGGGCTTGCCCGAATGCAACACCAAACAACGGTCAAGGAACCTTGCCGCCGTGGTGTCTTTTATTCGAATACTTCCATGAAGGCAGGGCACATTGAGCCGCCGCAGCCTCTTGTGGTAGATATCCCTAAGTATCACTTATTCATCGATCCTGATATGTTGGATTCCAAAGCGAAAGAGAAGATGATTGCCTACTTGGCAAAAGAGCTTCACATCAGTAGTGGAGATGAGAAGAGCTTTCGGGAGCACTTTTACAAAAAAGCGAGAGCAAGAAAGATTGCAGCGTGGCTTTCTTTAGAAGAGCAAAGCAACATTGATCACTGGTGGAAAGAGCTCTTAAAATCCTATCGAATGCCTTCGAATGCTCTTTATTTTGTGAAAGATTATCGAAGATCTTACCCTTTTGGAAAGCTACTAGGTCAAGTGCTTCACACCATTCGAGAAGAGAGAGATCCTGAGACTGGACGCTGGATTCCAACAGGGGGGCTCGAGCTTGTATTTGATGAAGAACTTGCAGGTACTGAAGGGAAAAGGGTTCTTCTCCGTTCGCCGAGACATGCATTTGACACAGATCAGATCATCACACCTCCTCAAAATGGGGATGATGTCTATTTGACGATCAATCACTATTTGCAAGCTATTGCAGAAGAAGAACTTGCAAAAGGTGTAAAAAAGGTGGGGGCAAAGGGTGGAAGGGCGATCATGATGGATCCTTTCACAGGAGAGGTGTGGGTGATGGCCCACTACCCTTATTTTCATCCTGGACGCTACCGAGATTATTACAACACTTCTGAGCTCATGGACTGTACCAAAATCAAGGCAATCACAGATTGCTACGAGCCAGGGTCGATCATGAAACCTATGACCGTCGCGATTGCTCTAAAGGCTAATGCAGAGCTCAAAAAGAGAGGAGAAAAACCTCTTTTTTCTCCTGATGAAATGGTGAGAAGTGATAACCCCTATTTTCCAGGAAGGGGTAAGCCATTAAAAGATACTAAACTCCATCGCTATCTCAATATGAACATGGCGATCCAAAAGTCTTCGAATATTTATGTCGCAAAACTGACTCAAGGGATTGTGGAACGGCTCGGCTCTGCTTGGTATCGAGAGCAGCTCGTGAAAGTGTTTGGCTTTGGAGAGAAAACAGGAATTGAACTTCCTTATGAAAATGCAGGGCTTGTTCCCACTCCAGGGAAAACCTATCCGAATGGGAAGTTAGAATGGTCACAGCCGACCCCTTATTCTCTCGCGATGGGATACAACATTTTAGTGAATAGTATCCAGATGGTAAGAGCGATTTCTGTGATTGCGAATGGGGGAGAGCTTGTGACTCCGACGTTGATCAAAAGGGAAACGCCCCCTTTCAAAGTGAGGGTGCTCGATAAGGAAATTGCTGAGAGGGTCACTACAGCGATGAAGTATACGACGAAACCTGGTGGGCCTGCTGCTCTTGACGATGTTCCAGGATTTACAGAAGCGTGCAAGACGGCAACAACTGAGCAATTAATTGATGGGGTTTATTCAAAAAAGAGACATTTTTCGAGTTTTATTGGTTTTGTGCCCGCAGAAAATCCCCGATTTGTTTTACTAGTAAATGTTGACGATCCTGAATACCGCTATATTCCAGGATTTGGAACGACCCACTTTGGTAGTAAGTGTGCAGGGCCGATTTTTCGAGAGATCTCTAAACGGTCGCTGCAGTACTTAGGTGAGCCTCCCGATGATCCATTTGGCTATCATAAGAATGATCCGAGATTCGATGAGAAAAAGGCAAAATGGATGAAAGAGGCAAAACATTTAGAAGAATTATATCTCAAATGGAATAGAAATGAAGCTGAAGAAAGTCATTAAAGATATCGAATTTTCGATGATCAAAGGATCAAAAGAGGTGGAAATTCTCGGGATTTCGAGTCATTCGAAGAGTGTTGCCCCAGGGTTCTTATTCATTGCAAAGAGAGGAAAAAAATCAGATGGTGCTGATTTCATCGCTGATGCAATCCTTGCAGGAGCAGTTGCTGTCGTAACTGATCTCTACAATCCTTTCTATCCTCATATCGTTCAATTGATTCATCCTCATGTTGATGAAATTGAAGGGCTTTTGGCGCAGAATTTCTATAAAGATCCTTCGAAAGAGCTCTTCTTAGTAGGGATCACGGGGACAAGTGGAAAAACAACCACTTCTTACATTGTTAAACACCTCTTAGAGATTAGCGGAATGACAGGTCTCATGGGGACGATTGAAATTGATACAGGGCTTCATAGGATCGCGAGCAGCTTGACCACTCCTGAAATTACGACGACGAATAAACTCTTAAAAGAAATGGTGCAGTATGGATGTAAGAGCGCAGTGATGGAGGTCTCTTCGATTGGGATTGATCAAAAACGGGTCGATCGTCTCGATTTCGATGTCGCTGTTTTTACCAATCTCACTCCTGAACATCTCGATTACCACCCTACGATGGAAAGCTATGCAGAGGTGAAGAGGGGCTTTTTGAGATCGATCGAGAAAGTGGTCATTATGAACAGAGATAGTGACTACTACGATTTTATGAAAGAGGATCTCAAAGCTGAGGTGATCACCTATTCGACTCAAGAGACTAGCGCTCATTTTTTTGCAGATCAGATTGCAATGACCACCATTGGCACAACGTTCCAACTTCATGCCGAAGGGAAATCTTATCCTATAGAAATTCCACTCATTGGTCTTCACAATGTTTATAATGTGCTCGCTGCGATAGCGGTTGCCCATACGAAAGGGATTTCCATGAAAAAAATCATCCCCAGGTTGATGACACTCATGACGATTCCAGGAAGGCTGGAAAGAGTGGAAGAGAACATCTTTGTCGACTATGCACATAAGCCTGATGCTCTTGAAAATGTTCTCATAACATTAAAAGGGCTTCCCCATAAACGGCTTATTTTAGTGTTTGGTTGTGGCGGAGATCGAGATCCCTTTAAAAGGCCTCGGATGGCAGAGATCGCAGAGAAGTATGCTGATGAAGTGATCGTCACATCAGATAATCCGAGAAGTGAAGATCCAAAGAAGATCATTGAGGCAATTGTGAGTGGATTCCATCAGAAGAGATTCATTGTGGAAGAGGACCGGAAGAGTGCCATTGAAAGAGCCATCAGCATGGCAGAGGCAGATGACATTGTTCTCATCGCAGGGAAGGGACATGAGACAGGGCAGACGATTGGATCTACAATCTTTGAGTTTGATGATCGGATCATCGCCAAAGAAATGTGTTTATCGAATTAAGGGAAGCTCATATACTTCCGTAAAAACACGAGTGGTTTTCCCATGTTAGTGATGCGCCTTTTTTTGTTGTTATTAGTGACAGCTTGCACGAATCAAGCCAATACCACAGATAAACAATATGCCTACCGTCAGAAAACAAAACACAAAGAAACAAAACAGCACGTCTCTGTCGCAAGACCACAAGTTGTGATTGATCCAGGTCATGGAGGATTTGATCTAGGCGCTCACTCTAAAGTGTGTGAGGAAAAAGATGTCTGCTTAAAAACAGCAGAGAAACTCAAGAAGTATCTCCTTGCAAAGGGGTACCGCGTCGTGATGACGAGAACAAGAGATGAGTTTGTTCCACTCAAAAAACGGGCCCAGATCGCCAACCTATCTCAAAGTCAGCTTCTAGTCAGTGTTCACTACAATGCTGCAAAGAGTGAGCAGGCAAGTGGGGTCGAAATCTACTACTACGACAGCGCTGAACCGTGGAAGGCTCAAAAATCGAAACAGGTAGCCCAGATCGTCCTCAATAAAATTGTATCAGAGACAGGGGCCCATTCCCGCGGGGTCAAGGGGGGGAACTTCTGTATCATCCGGGAAACGAAGATGCCTGCCATCCTTGTAGAGGGGGGATTCATCACAAATCCTGCTGAAAGGACGAAGCTTTGTGATAACGCTTATATAGACACCTTAGCCTTAGCGCTTGCCGATGGAGTTGACCAATATTTCAAAAAGACGTCATAATCGGTGAAACAAGGGGAGTCTATGGCAGAGTGTGATATTGGTTTAGTAGGGTTAGCTGTAATGGGGCAAAACCTGATCATGAATATGAATGATCATGGGTTTAAAGTATGTGCTTACAACCGAACGACATCGAAAGTAGATGATTTTTTAAAAGCTGCCGCTAAAGGAAGCCAAGTTGTTGGAGCTTACTCGTTAAAGGAATTTGTTTCTAAGTTAAAACGCCCTCGCCGTGTCATGTTAATGATTCAGGCAGGAAAAGCGGTCGATGAGATGATCGCCGAACTTCTCCCTTATCTAGAAAAGGGGGATATCATTATTGACGGTGGCAATAGCCATTTCCCTGATACAGAAAGAAGATGTGAAGAGCTCAGAGCGAAAGGGATCCACTTCCTCGGTACTGGAGTATCTGGTGGAGAAGAAGGGGCAAGGAGAGGCCCTTCCATGATGCCAGGGGGGCACAAAGAGGCGTGGCCACACGTAAAACCTATTTTTCAATCGATTGCAGCTCATGTAGATCAAGTTCCATGTTGTGACTGGGTAGGCAATAACGGAGCGGGTCACTATGTGAAAATGGTCCATAACGGCATTGAGTATGGAGACATTCAGTTGATCTGTGAAGCTTACCACCTTCTGACCTCGGTCTTGGGGTGTTCAGAGGCTGAATTAAAAGAGATCTTTGCTGAATGGAATAAAGGGGAGCTCGATAGCTATCTCATTGAAATTGCAAGTCATATTTTTAACTTCCCAGACGCTGATGGCAAACCCATTCTCACAAAGATCCTCGACGTAGCAGGACAGAAAGGGACAGGTAAATGGACCGTGATCAACGCTCTAGAAGAGTCGATCCCACTTACCCTCATCGGCGAAGCAGTGTCAGCAAGACACCTTTCAGCTCTAAAAGATGAAAGGGTCAGAATGTCTAAACTTTATAAGACAGTCCACAAGCTCTTCCAAGGGGACCGCAAAGAGATGATCGAAGCGATCCGACAGGCTCTCTATGCTTCTAAAATTTTAAGTTATGCCCAAGGCTTTATGTTAATGAGACAAGCATCAGATGCCTACAAGTGGGACCTCAACTTCGGAGGGATCGCCCTCATGTGGAGAGGGGGATGCATCATCAGAAGCCGTTTCCTCGGTAAGATCAAAGATGCCTATGACAAGAACCCCAAACTCGAAAACCTCCTCTGCGACGACTTCTTCAAAGATGCCCTAAACCGCTCGGTTGCAGGCTGGAGAAAAACAGTCGCCATGGCGGTGGAATACGGAGCCGCTGTTCCGTGCTTTGCTTCAGCTCTCACCTTCTTTGATGGCCTTAGAACAGAAAAGTCCCCAGCTAACCTCACCCAGGCGCTTCGAGACTACTTTGGCGCTCACACCTATCAACGAGTAGACCAACCACTTGGAAAATTTTTCCATACCCGTTGGACCGAAGATAGCGGCGATGTCGCCTCTGGCACCTATAACCAATAATCAGATGGAACCAGTATACACTGGTTCCACCCCTAAAAGATTGGGTTAGTAACCCCAGCAGTTTGGATTTTCTGTGCAATCCTGAGCATGTATACATAAAATAGCCGAGCTTAGCGCTGATTCACAAGACTGGAAACAAGATTTAAAGCATGATTGATCATTTTCGCAATTTGCGCAATTTGCTCCTATACAATTGTGCCATTTACTGACATTTTTATTACATACCTCTGGTATATCATTTTGCAACCCACAATTTTGTATGCAATCCTTTGCAGAGACCCAGCTATCGTAGCAATAGTTTTGGTTACAATTGATCAAATTATTTGAGCCAGAGCAACTAGTTTTGACGCAGCTAGCCCATGCTTTCGCAGAAGTTTCGCATTTGTTTGCACAAGATGCAAGATCAGAACTAAACGACATAAATTTTCCTTATTTAAAAAAATGATTTTTATATGTTATACCAGAACAACCTGAAAAATCGGGAATTTTCGAGTTCTGAGCTTTAACGGTTCGACTAGGTCAGACGCGGTAAGCTCAGATCCTTTAGGTGCTGACGATGAAAAAACCGATTCTTCAGGTTGTTTCAGTGTAAATTTCAACTTTAAAATATAATAAGCGATTTCGTTGTTTTTTTCATAACTCATTGGAAATAAGTGATATTTCCAAAGTTTTTTACTGGAAGTTCTCAATTCCAGCTATTGCAAGATTGTTCCAGAAGGGCACCTGCGGCTGCTTTTCCATCCTGAAACCCACGAGCAGATTATTGAGTGGCTACAAGAAAGCTGAATTACTGATCTCCAGAAGGAAGATTAAAAAATCATTTTTTGTCAGCTTTCTATTTTAAAAGATGGCAGTTTCTTATTTTATTAATGTTTTTTAAGATATAAAGTGATAAAATTCATTTTATTTTATCAATAATTATTCCTGTTAATGTGTGATTTCAAGTAATTTACATTATCCGTCAGTAGTAAGTGCTTTTCAAGCAACTGTGGATCAAACGATCCACTCTACCTCTTCTTTAGAACCTTCCTGGCTTGAAGTAGCAGCCCTTATAGGTCGCTTTGCCCTGGTCATCATCTTTTTTCCTATTTCACTCATTATTTTACCGATCGTGGGTTGCGAATCTTTTGGAAATTGGCTCATGGGCAGAGAAGTGCTTCCACAATATCTTCCTATCAGAGCAAAAGGGATGGACTCTGCTTCTCCTATTGAAATAGAAAATCCAGGAAATGTGGAGGAGTGCGTAGGGGATCCTGAAATAGCGCCTCGATTGAGAGAAGCAATCGATGGGTGGAAGAGAGAAATAGAGGCAAAGTCTAAGGTAGCTTTCAGAGAACTGGAATTTTGGTGGAAGGATCCTGAAAATGACCAGGCTGTAAAGGATGCACTAGGTGCATGGTTTGTCGCTATCGAAGATAGAGCGCACACGATTCAAGAAGAGTTAACAGCTTGGAAGGATTTAGAGACTTCAAGGAAGAGTGATAGCAAAAATCGTGAGGCCTATTTTGCATTAAGAGATGAAAGAGAGAGTCTATTAGAAGAAGAGCGAGCGGCTTATCAGAGAATGGCAGATGAAGTATATGCTCAGTGCGATAGGGAACTGGAGATGCTTTTAATAGAAAGAGGGGTAGAAATTGTTGATTTAGAGTTTGAAGAAGAAGAGGTGAGATATCATCTTGAACCCCCTTCAGTGGATGAGAAGAGAGAAGTCTTAGAGAGTATCAGGGGAGCTGTTGTAGAGAAAGAGATAACGATTTCATGTGTGGAGAACAAAGCGACTTCAGAGCGATTAAAAGGTTTTTTAAACGATTCTTTAGATCGAGAGGTGGTTGAAGAGATGATCTCTTGTCGAATGGTGGGTAGGGGAGGAATCTCTCGAGAGACCATCGTTAATGAAATCAGAGAGGAATTTGAGAGACAACTAAAGGCTAGGGATCGGTTTTTATCTAGCTGCCATGAGCTAATTGGAGTAGTGGAGATCCCTCTTGCTAAGTTTATCCTTTTTGAAGATATCTTTGAGAAATTCTTTGAAGAAGAGCGCCGATCAGAGGAAAATTGGGCAGAGATTGCCCTCCAAAAAGTTCAAGCAGCAAGAGATTTTCAAGATGGGGCGATCAAGAGAAGTCTACTGAATGTATTACAAGGGAAAATGCATTATGGATTCGCTGATATTAAGGCGCGTCAATTTTTAGTAATTCTTTTCAACCTTTTGCAAGAATATCGGCAGATCATGGAGAGAGAAGATCAACTTTCTACTTATGATGAGAAGTTCAACTACATCATGAGGAATGTATTGGAAGTCCTTGCAGCTGGGTGTGGGTACAATCGGATTGCTGGACTAAGGACCATACTGACAGAAAGCTTATCACTTCATCCAGCACTACTAGAAAAAACGGGGATTTCTTCAGCAGTAGATGCGATCTTTGCGATCAGTTTAGAGAACATTCGTACTCAGCTCATTCGGAGCGAAATTGCTCACCAAGCAGACTTGAGAGTTAGAAATTTTTGTAAAGCATTTCACCCACTTATGGAATCTTCTGAATTACAAGATCTTACAAAAGAATGTTTTATTCAAATCAATGATGATCTCTCTAAACTCCTCATGCAAAAAGAAGATCAAGAATTTTCTATGAAAGAAATCAAAGTTTTTAGAGAAGCCCAGCCTGATCTCAAAGAAGAAGTAGAGCTCGAGTTTGTCGTAAGACAAACTCTCAAATGGACGACGGATCAAGGAAAGGCTCACTTTTTTGGAGCAGAAGATCCCAATATTATTCGTCAGAAAGCGGTGGGTCCTGTTGTGGCTGCTGTAAAAAATATTTACCATCCACTTGATTTGCTATTAAGAGATTTAACAAGTCCTTATCCAGAAAATCGCTCTTTATATAGTGAAATCGGAAGATGGTATGAAGAGGAAGGGCTCGGGTTTCGAGAAAATGTTGATCTACTCGCCCATGAAGATCTTAGATCTATCTCATTTGACCGAGCTTCAGAGTTTCCTCCCCATTTCAGTGCCAGTGCGATTTACTATTTTATGATTCGGCATGGGCTTTTTATTCTTGTAGAGTAAGAGATTTGTTTTAAATTGTTAGTTTTATATAAAGATGATAAAATATTCCTAAAAATATTATATCAGGTGAAAAAAAGATGCTCGCTGTTAGTCCAAATACTTTATTAATACCTCAACTGCATGGGGTTAATATACTTTATTCAGAAGAATCTACGTTGAATGATATTAACCGTTTTGATTTTCTCCATGTGGTGGGGAGGATTGCTCGCTTTGCCTTAGCAATCATTTTTGCACCGGTTTCATTATTAACAATGATCATCGTTGGAGTAAAGCCATTTTTTTCATGGATTGTAGGAGACTATATAGAGGCAGTATTTCCGGCAAGAAGAATCAGCCCAGAGGGTTATCTAGAAGATAGATTTATAGATGAAGAGAGACCTCTTGGAGAGAGGTCCATTGAAGTATTGCCAATACATGCTCTTCCTTCAAGAGGCCCTATGGTTCCCCATGCAGGAGGAGGTGTTCACGATCCACATCTAGATGTTCATAGCGATATAGATGATGATGAGGAGGAAGAGGGACAGCCACCTCATCATGTGCCACTCATGTTTGTCAGAATGAATGGACCGAATCCTGCAAATATACCAGTTATTCTCATGATGTATCGGCATATGTATCAGACTGATCAGTTCGATGATGTTCTCTTACAAATGGTCCTTGGCATGGTGCAAGCAAATGCAGCTGCTGAAGAATTAGTTCCTCCAACAAAAGAGGACCAAGAGGTAGCTAAAAAAGCATTAAAAGGAACTGAAGAACCTCGACCAGTCTCGGATCATCCTTTGAGGATTGATCGCACGATCGATGAGAAAATAGCTCAGTTCATCAATTATATTCAGAATCGATCATCTGTTACAAAAGATCCAGCTATAGAAAAGGAAATTGATGATCGTATGATGGGTCTAAACACCAATAGAAATCATATGATGCAGACGATGAAAGGAGAAAGAGAGCTGCAAAAAAGGGGGCGGGAAGCATATCAAGAGTTTTGGATGAATTTCCATGGAGCTCTCGAAATCGATCCATCTAAGTGTCGTTTATTAGAAGAGATCTTTGCTAACTTTATGGAAATAGAGCCGCCTATAGGTCAATCTTGGAAACAATATGGAGAAGCAAGGATAGGGAGCGTACCTGATTTCCGAGGAGAAGAAGGGGAAGCGATTCGCCGTGCAATCAACGAGGAAATACATAGAAGAGTACTTGATACATGGGATGATAAGAAGGCTATGCAGTACTTAATCACACTGCTGAGGTTGTTAGAAGCTTATCGAGATATCATGAATGCAGAAGAAAAATTACCTCAATACTACAGCCAGTTTCAAACCATTATGCAAAACACGCAAGAGGCGTTGAGTGCAGGTTGTGGGTATAACAGAATGGCAGGATTGAGGACCATTTTGTCAGAGTGTTTATCGTTGCATCCGGCACTTTTAGAAAAGACAGGACTACCCAGTGTCAAAGATTCCCTTTTTGCGATTGCTATGGAAACAATGCGTACTACCATGATTCGAGAAACGATTGAAAAGCAAGCTCTCTTGAGAGTGAAGAAGTTTTGCCAGGGATATCATGCTCGTATGTATCAAGCGGCCATAGAAGATCTTGCCAGAAGGACAAATGTGGATCTTGCAAACCTGCCCGATGATTTTTTTATTGGCCGTTCATATTCTCATGAGCTCTTTACTCAACAAGATATAAAAACGCTCGTTGATGCACAACCTGATATTAGGGAAGAGGTGGAATTAGAATATGTCATTAGAAAAGAGCTCAAATGGACGACAGATAAGGCCGAGGCACACTACTTTGGAGCTAACGATCCTTTTCTTATTAGAAGATCTGCTGTAGAGCCTGTAAAAAGGAAAGTGGAAGAGCATTATAAGCCGATGGCTTTGTTAATGGAAGATTTGACAAGTGTAGTTCCATCATTATTCAGAGGGCTCTATTTAGATATCTGTACCTGGTATACTAGCCAAGGGCTTGAAATCGAATCAAACCTCGACTTGTTAGCCAGTGAAGAGTACAAAGAAAGGCTACGTAATTTAGAGGAATATGAAAATATACCCCCTCCCCATTTTAATGAGCGCGCTATCTACTACTACATGGTGAAGACGGGATTGTTTAAATTAGCGGAGAACGCTCTTCCTAATGAGGGAAGACACGAAAGTGAAAAAGCCGTGTTTTAAAGTAGTGAAAGACCTTGATTACTCTGTTCAGCAGTTATAAGTTCGACGTGGGGCTTTAGAGATAATAGGACCTCTTCTGGTAAGAGGGGAGATATCTTTAGGTCCCTTTCAGTATAGATGTGATCGATCTGCTTTGCGTAGAGGTCACATCCTACATTTGTTGGGTATCCATTTTCACACCTTTTGAAATTTTCAGTCCTTCTGATGAAGGCGTCGTTCATTTCCCACTCAGTAAAATTCATATCACCCAAAATGACCATGTTTTTCTGAGCCCCTTGGTTTATATGTTCCACAAATTCAAAACGAGCAGGGGAGGCAGGGTCTCCTGGGATGTGAACATTGACAAATCGAAATTCTTTTCCTCCATGAGATAAAACGAGCGTCATCACCTCTTTATTAGGATCAGTTGAAAAGGGGAAGGTGTAAGAGACTGATTGATAAGTAAAATGTCTTTTATCGTAGAGAATCGCTAGGAGATTTTGGACCCCCTCTTCGTGTCTATAGATGAGATCGAAGTGGGCGGGGAGAGTATCTTCGAGGGCAGATAAAAAGAGTGGGGAGCATTCTTGCAGTGCGAGAAGCTGCTTTGGATGTGTTGGATGTTCCATCATCGAAAGGGATATTTGAATGATGAGCTCCCCCCTTACCCGGTTTTTAGGCTTGAGCATGAGAGAGGAGGCGAGCCCTTGAGCATCTCTTGCAATCCAAAAAAGGTAAGCTTCGTTGAGGATGTTCCAGCTTGCGACTCTAAAATTTTCTATTTCTGCTCCGACGGGGAGGTGGTCAGAAGGGAAGGTCCAATGAGCACCCAATTTTCCTACATATTTTTTTTGAAGGACTTCTGTTACACAGGCAGTGATATTTTTTTGATAGAGAGATGCATATTTCATTTGGCGAATCGATTGGCGACGAGTCGATCTGACACTCTTTTTAGGAGCATCATCTTTAATAAAAGAAAACGGATTTTCCATAAACTAATTATAATTAATCTGTTTCTTTTAATACAGTGATAAAAGCAGATTGTGGAATATTTACTTTACCAATTTCCTTCATCTTCTTTTTACCCTCTTTCTGCTTTTCCCAGAGCTTTCTTTTTCGGGTAATGTCACCACCGTAGCACTTGGCTGTGACGTTTTTAGAGAGGGCCGCAATGGTCTCCCTGGCGATGATTTTTCCCCCAATCGCTGCCTGGATAGGCACTTTGAACTGCTGCTTGGGGATTACTTCAAGAAGTTTTTTACAGATAAGCCTTCCTTTGTACTCTGCCTTCGTTCTGTGAACGAGGCAAGAGAAGGCATCGACCATCTCATCGTTGACTTTGATGTCGAGTTTTATGATATCAGATTTCTCATACTGATCTGCCTCGTAGTCAAAAGAGGCATACCCTTGCGTGATCGATTTCAATTTATCGTTAAAATCGACGATCATTTCGTTCAGTGGAAGACGGAGCTTGAGCAAGAGTCGTTTCTGGTCGAGTGTCTCTGTAGTCGCAAGAAGTCCCCGCTTATCATTTGCAAGGCTCATGATAGGGCCCAAATAATCAGTTGGGGTCAAAATATTACACATGACCCAAGGCTCTTCAATGTAGTCAATCCTCGATGGGTCAGGAAAGTGAGTGGGGTTATCGACACTCACCATTTCTCCGTTTGCCAAGTGGACTCGGTAAGAAACGCTAGGTGATGTAGTGATGATGTCGAGATCGAACTCCCTTTGGAGCCTTTCAAAGACAATTTCGAGGTGGAGAAGACCTAAAAAGCCACAGCGGAACCCGATTCCCAATACAAGAGAGGTGTCAGGTTCTGTATAGAGTGCCGAATCGTTCAGACAGAGTTTCTTCATCGCATCTTGGAGCGCTTCGAGATCAGAGGAGTCGACGGGATAAATCCCTGCAAATACGACAGGACGAATAAGCTTAAATCCAGGCAAGGGAGCTTCCGCAGAGTATCTTGAATGAGTAATCGTATCACCAATCTTGACATCAGAGGTCTCTTTAATATTGGCAACGACGTAGCCCACTTCTCCTGGGCCTAGAAAATCGACAGGTTTTTCTTTCGGTGAGAAGACGCCCACTTCGAGAACCTCGAAGGTTTTACCTGTTGCCATACAGAGGATCGGAGTCTTTTTCTCAATTTTGCCACTCATGATCCGTACATAGGTCATGACCCCTCGGTAGGTGTCGTAGTGAGAGTCGAAAATCAACGCTCTCAAGATTTCATCTTCTGGCTTCTTTGGGGGAGGGCAGAGAACAACAATCTCTTCAAGGATGTTCTTGATTCCAATCCCTTGTTTTGCTGAGGCTAAAATGGCATGACTTGCATCGATTCCAATTACATCGTGGATCTGCTTCTTTACCTCTTCAGGGTTTGCAGCAGGGAGATCTATCTTGTTGATCACCACAATGAGCTCTAGGCCTCGATCAATCGCTAAATGGACATTTGCAAGCGTTTGGGCTTGTACTCCTTGCACAGAATCGACCACAAGAAGGGCTCCATCGCAAGCGGCAAGTGATCTCGATACTTCGTAAGAAAAATCGACGTGTCCAGGTGTGTCAATGAAGTTGATCTGGTAGGTTTCTCCATCATCAGCGGTGTAGTTCATCGTAACAGGGTGCGCTTTGATCGTGATCCCACGTTCCCTTTCGAGATCCATATCGTCGAGGAGCTGCTCTTTCATCTCTCTTGCAGATACCGTTTGGGTAAATTCGAGGAGACGATCAGCGATCGTGGACTTGCCGTGATCAATGTGGGCAATGATAGAAAAGTTGCGTATTTTGCGAATATCTCGATAACTCATGTAAATATTGTATATCGATAGGGATTCAAAAGTCGAGTATAAAAAATGAGGGGAAAGAAAAACCCTTACAACGAAGTTATAAGGGTTTTGAAAGTACTAGCAATTAAGTGCGTACTGCATCGCTTTTAGCAGCGAGGCTTTCTGCAGCTTTTGATCTTTCTTTTTCCATTTCAGCGTGAGCATCTTTTGCTTCTTTCTCTGCACTAGCAACAGCGAACTGTTTGCTGAGAGAGCTAGCTGCAATGAGCCATGCGAAAATGATGAAGAATAGGATCACTCCAACATATGGAGTAATTGCAGCGATCGAGCCGAAACCAATGAGGAGGATCTGCTGGATTAAAGCACCACCAGACTTACCAAATCGAGCTCCAACTACGTCAATAGCAGCCTTTCCTTTTACTTTATACTCTTGATCGAGAGGGATGTATGTCATCTCTTTCGTAGGATCGAAGAGGGAGTATTTGGAAGACTTACTTGCAATGTTTTGAATAGTACCAAACACAACAGCCAACATGAGTGGTGTTGTTCCGAGGTAGGCTACAAAGCCAGAAAGAACATCGCCGAATAATACGAATCCAAAGAATCCAGCCCCAGTGATGAGGAGAACGATCGGAGTGATTAATGCAGCAACTTTCCAGCCGAGCTTTCTAACAACGTTTCCAGTGACGAAGAACATCATGAAAATTGTTGCCATACCAGTCATTCTGGAGAAGTTCCCCATGAAAATACTGTACTCGTTTGGTGTTGGGTAAGCGAGTTTCAACTGGCTCTTCCAAGTAACTTCGACCAGGTTAATACTGACGCCGTAAGCGATAACAATGATCGCTACACATGCCATGTATTTTGATCTGACGAGGAATTTCAAGCTGTCTGACAAGCTCATTTTTGGTTTAGACTTTTTCATCGCTTTTTGCTCTGACTGATCGTAGAAACGTGTATCTGTCAAAACGTAGCGATTGATCCACCAGTAGATACCGAGGATCAAGACACCTGAAACAACGACCATGAGCATCAACCAGTTTAGTGATGTCTGCCATGGATCGACGGTTGCGTGGCTCGATACGAGCGCATTGCGTAGGTCAGATGCCCAGACGATGCAAGTTCCCGCTGCGAGGAGAGAGAAGTTAGCACCAAGTCCGAATAAGTTGTAGAATCTCTTTGACTCTTTTACTTTTGTGATGTCGTTAGCAAATCCCCAGAAAAGGAGGGAAAGTGCAACGCTACCCCAAAGCTCCGCCATAATGTAGAACAGTGAGTATGTCCAGCATCTCAAGATCCCGATCAATCCCATAAATCCTTTTGGAAGGATTGTTTGCAAATAGTCACAAAATTGGTTGGGGTGAAGTTGATCTTTTAGTGGATAAAGCACTGTTGCGAAAAGTGCGAAGAAAATAATAAATGGAATTACAGTTGTGTAGAACAGGGCCGGTTTTGACAGCACGTTACTCATTTTAGCATAAACGAACATAAAAATAACTGCAAAAGGCAATACTCCCCATACTTTCAAAAAGGGAATAGCTTCTGCACCGGCGGCTGTCACAACTAATACGTCCTTCGTATCTCTTAACACTGTGTAGTTAAAGAGAATGAGGAAGAATAGCATGAGCATAGGAATCAATTTCTTGAGCTCAAATGCGTGAACAGGCCAAAAAAACGATCGCAGCTTTCCGAACTCAGCTGTGTCTTTTTGCTTTACAGATTCACTCATAATACAATCCTTAAAATTATCTATTTAACGGCAGGTTGGTTCTATTGAACTTTACACTACCTATTTATCACCCAATCGGCTACTTAACTGCCCCGTATTTCCAAGGCGGTTAAGTAGCCAATCGGGTTTTGCTATTTGACTCTAAATCTTAGAGTCGACCATTTGCAAACCTAAATTGTACCCCGAAACAGATAAATTGCAACAGAATTATAAGTAGAGAGGTCTCTGTTTCTAGAGTCGCTACCCCTGGCAATCAGAGGTAGCCCACAAACATTTTTTTTAGGACTGATCGTTTTGAGAAAAAGGTCCTACAAACTGCGCTGCATTCAAAAGAGCGTTATGAGCCTGGATCGATTCGCAATAAGCTGCCCAAAGATCTTGGTCTACTACGTTCTGGCGGATCGCTTGGATCAATTCTCTTTTATATGTTGCTAAAGACTTTTTTGGGCTCAAAACAGAAATCATTTCTTTATCACCAGCTAAGCGAGCGATATTTAATAATCTTTCTAATTGGAACTTTGTGAACATGACTTGGTCGCGACGCTTTCTAGAACCACGAGCCGCTCTTTGTTTAGGAGCGATTACGTTAGGTTTCGATGGGGAAATAATAAATTTTTCGATCAACGCAGATAATTCGCTTGGTTTTTTATTTTTTAATTTTCTGAGGGTAAAGTGGTGCATATAACCGCCGCTAGAAGCAGGAATGAATTTACAAAGATCGTTTTCTTTGTTTCCACCCACCTTCTTGATTGCTTTTGCAATTACTTCTTCCACTTCTTCGAGAGCTTTGATTTTCAGCTCTTTTGCACTTGTAAAACTCATTTGGACCTTCCTTTCTTCATTTATTGGACATACAATTACTTGCTTCGGAATAAACAATTATTGAACAATTTCAAAAATCTAACAAGGATTTTTTTACGGGAGAAGTAATTGCGTTCACGTTTTGTTGAAGTTTAAAAAAGAGGCTCCTTTTATGCAAGTTATAAAAACACAAAGATATAGTTTCAAAAAATTTCCAAAATATGAGACTGTTGTCATTATGTATTATTTAAGTGTTATTGCCGGAAAAGGGGGGGTCGGAAAAACCACCGTTACTATTTTGTTAGCGCGGGCGCTGCAAAAATTAGGAATAAAAGTGGGGATTCTTGATGCCGATATTTATGGACCTTCAATTGCAGGCTATTTTGAACAAGCGGAAAGGCCTCAAGAAACTGATCAAGGGATCATTCCTGCTTCTTTTTGCAATATAAAAAATATTTCTCTTGGTTATTTTAGACAGCAGTCAAAACAAATTTCTCACCTTGTTAGAGCGCCGATTGCTAACGCAATTATTGAAAGTTTTTTGAACGAAATCGTTTGGGATGGGCTCGATCTTCTCTTGGTGGACTTTCCACCAGGAACAGGGGATGTCCCTCTTACTCTCATGCAGAGCATCCCTTTTACAGGCTCTATTGTAGTCACAACCCCCGAAGAGATGGCAAAGTGGGATGTGGAAAAGGCTCTCGAGATGCTTGTTTCAATGAAAGTCCCCATCCTCGGTCTTCTCCAAAATAAAAGTTTTCTTTTAGATGGGGAGAGGAAAATTGTCTTATACACTGGGTCGGCGGCTCAAGAGCTCAGCGAACAATTTCAAACCCCTCTTTTGGGAGAGCTCCCATTTGAACCAGGGATTTTGGAAAGGTTGAAAGAAAAAAAATCTTGGCTTTCTTCTGAAACGACGCCACTTCTCACTTTAATGGGGGAGATTGCTGTTGAGATCAGAGACAAAATATGGGATAATGCGGCGGGTGGAGAGGTGAGTGTAAGAAAGCTAGATGATCATTCAATTGAGCTCGTTTTGAAAGGAAGTGAGCCCAAGATGATCCGCTCGCTCGAACTGCAAAAGCAATGCCCTTGCGCTTCCTGCTCCGGCGTCTCTTCCATC
Source organism: uncultured bacterium (assembly GCA_964655475.1). Lineage (GTDB taxonomy): Bacteria > Chlamydiota > Chlamydiia > Chlamydiales > VGMA01 > VGMA01. The sequence goes on along the minus strand of CAZZMO010000013.1, from coordinate 12,079 downwards.
AAAGAGGAAAGCTCGATCATGGATGTTGTGCGCGTAGGAAATTTTGGGTGGAAATTCTACTTTTCTCACGGTTGTAGTCAGGGGATTTATTCAGATGAATTTTTTAAAAGTCGTTTTTTTTCGGTATCTGCCTCTCCTTCTCGTCTCTTGCACAGCGAAAGTTCCCTCTGATCAGTGGATGCTCGGTGGGGAAGAAAAGGTAAAAGTCTTAGCCACAACAGCTATGATCGGTGATCTCGCTCGTCAAATTGGTGGTGATCTTGTCGACGTGACGATATTGATTCAAGGCGAGATCGATCCCCACTCGTATGAAATGAAAAAAGGGGATGCGGAGAAATTTGATCGGGCCAATCTGATTTTGTATAACGGTCTTGGGTTAGAGCATGGTGCAAGCCTTGCAAGTCGTCTCAAAAATGATCCCAAAGCAGTAGCAGTCAGCCAAGCGATTGTGGAGAAGTCATCAGGTGAGCTCATCTATGTCGATCACACAATAGATCCCCACATATGGATGGATTTACATCTTTGGTCTCAGACAACCATCACGGTCGCTGAGGCGTTGATCAAACTCCGCCCTGAAGCCAAAGAGGAGATCCAAAAACGATCTGATGAACTCATGAGAGGGTATCTTGTCGAAGATCAGATGGTTTACGACAAAATGCAAGGAATCCCCGCTGATAAACGCTACCTCGTCACAAGTCACGACGCCTTTCGCTACTACGGCAAACGTTATTTAGCGACAGATCCTGAAAGGGATGCAAACACTTGGCAAATGAGAGTCATGGCGCCTGAGGGGCTCGCTCCCGAAGGGCAGGTGAGTTTAATTGACATCCAAAATCTCGTTTCTCACTTAAAAGAGTATGGCATTGATGTCGTCTTTCCTGAATCAAATATTAGTGCTGCTTCATTAAAAAAGATCGTTGATGTATGTAGAAAGCAAGGTGTCGATATTCGGATAGCAAAAGAGCCCCTCTATGGAGATGTGCTCGGCCCTTCTGGAAGTGATGCCGATACACTCGGAAAAATGGTAGAGCACAATACAAAAATCATCAGCTTTTATCTAGGGGAGAATCATGGATGAGATCGTCATCGAAGACTTGAAGGTATGCTATGATACCCACTCAGCTCTTTGGGATATCTATGCCAAAATCCCTTTAGGAAAAACAGTTGCTGTATTGGGACCGAATGGGGCAGGAAAGAGTACTTTGATCAAAGCAATGATCGGATTGATCAAACCTCTAACAGGAAGAGTTCTCTTTCGAAATCAACCCTTGATGAAAGGGGAAGCTTCCATTGCTTATGTTCCGCAGCGAAGTGGTATAGATTGGGATTTCCCCATCACCGTTTTTGAAGTCGCTCTCATGGGGCTCTATCAAGAGACGGGAACCTTCCGCTTTTTAAAGAAAACTCAAAAGCAAAAAGTCCTCGCTGTATTAAAAAGGCTAGGACTCGAGCCCTTCATCCATCGACAGATTAGTGAACTCTCGGGAGGTCAGCAGCAGAGGCTTTTCATCGCAAGGGCCATTCTTCAAGATGCAGACTGCTACTTTTTTGATGAACCCTTTGCAGGGATTGATCTCACGACAGAAAAGATCATTGTAGAGATCTTTCAAGAATTAAAAGAAAAAAAGAGAACCCTCTTTGTCGTCCACCACGATTTGAACACTGCTTGTGAATATTTTGATTGGTGTCTTCTCCTCAACCGCCACTTGATTGCATCGGGTCCTCTGCAAGAAGTGTTTACTTTAGAAAATTTTGAGAGGGCATATGGAAAGAGCCCACAAATTTTTGACGAAGTTATTAAGAGGGTACTAGCAAATTAATCTCTCAGCGTTCTTTACAGATCCTGTGTTGCAAGCTCCTACGATTGGATCGATCCTTTTTTCGATAGCGGCAGCTCTTGTTGGGGTGATCGGTTTTGTGAGAAGGCAGTCGCTGCTCGGAGAGGTGTTGTCTCACGCCGCCTATCCAGGAATTGTTCTCTCTGTCTTATTCCTAGCCTTTTGCTTTCCAAAAGCAGAAGAAGCTCTCGGTCTAGTTTTACTGGTGGGCGCTTTAGTGTTCAGTTTGATCGGAGCGCTTCTCCTGCGCTTTGTGGAAAAAAAATTGAAGGTGAATAGCGATGCGGCCCTTTGTCTGATATTATCAAGTTTTTTAGGGATAGGGGTTCTCCTTTCTTCTAGGTTGCAACTTGCTCACCCTAAGTGGCTTAACGAAATATCTGTCTTTCTTTGTGGACAAGCTGCAACGATGACGGATCTTCATATCTACCTTTATGGTGCGCTACTCTTCGTCGTGATTTTGTTCATGACCCTATTTTTTAGAAAGATCCGACTGATCTCTTTTGACTCTGATTTTGCGAAGTTAAGTGGACTCTCTTCCCGTTGGATGGATGTTGCGGTGACGCTTCTTTTTGCAGTTGCAGTCATGATGGGAGTAAAGGGGGTCGGAGTTGTACTGATGGCTGGCATGCTCATTGCGCCAGCGATCGCTGCAAGAGCTCTTACCCATCGCCTCTCTTTAATGCTCATTATTGCAGGAATTTGCGGAGGAGTAAGCGGCTTTTTTGGTGTTGTGGTCTCAGTTTATGGATCCCATTTCTTCCGCTTGCCACTACCAACGGGTCCTGTTATTTTGACCATCGCGGCACTGATCAGTTTGACAGCTGTATTATTTGCTCCAAGGCAGGGACTTTTTCTCCGTTATGCTAGGATCCTCTACTTCCGATTCCGTTGCCTTAGAGAAAACATCTTAAAATTTTTATGGAAAAGGGGATGCGCTTCTTTTAAAGAGATTCAAGAAGCACACCACATCTCGTTTCTCTCCCTTTGGCTTATTTTACAAACGCTCAAGATCGAAAAGAGCATTGAGAATGGATATTGTCTTTTGGATAAAGGGCTCGAAAAGGCAGAGTCGATCGTAAGACTCCACCGCCTCTGGGAGCTTTATCTCCATAGTCATTTGGGGATAGCAGGGGAGAAGGTCCACTTCAATGCAGAAGAGATGGAGCATGTCATCACACCAGAGATTGAGCGGGAATTGACAGAGCTTTTAAACAATCCAGAGAGAGATCCCCATAATCAGCCAATTCCAAAAAAGGGGTGTGATAGATGAATTCAATCCATCCTTACTGGGGACAAGATTTTATTGGTTTCTTTGTTGTTCTCTTTTCGAGAATCTTCTCCTTTTTTACAGGGCAGGGGGGAGAGATTACCATTGATGAAGCTCAGATTTTGATTCTCGGATTGACCGGTGTTACGATGTCGCTAGTGGGAAGTCTTCTCGTCTATCGCCGGATGACGATGCTCGCTAATTCTATTTCTCACACGATCTTACTTGGGATTGTAGTAACCTATCTATTTGGCCTTTGGCTCTTTCCAGGGGTTCATGACCTCCATTTGCAGCCGAGCATGGCGATGTTGATTGGGGCTTCTTTTTGTACAAGTCTTCTCACGACAGCATCTACAAACTTTTTTATCAGGGTTTTGAGAGTGCAAAAGGATGCAAGTATCGGGATTGTCTTTACCACCTTTTTAGCCCTTGGAATCATCTTCATCACCATTTTCACGAAAAATGCCCATATTGGGACAGAGCTCATCTTGGGGAATATCGATCTTCTCCATAAAGGAGATATTGGGGTTGCATTCTGGCTTGCTCTCTCAACTTTAGGGCTCATCTATCTATTTTATAGACCTTTTTTGATGACTACCTTGGATGCGCCGTTTGCTCAGTCGATAAGGATCTCATTAAATGTTTATGATCAGGCAATTATGTTTATCACCTCAGCTGCGATCATCTCTTCATTTAGACTCGTTGGGGTGGCTCTTGTTCTGGCTCTTCTCGTCTTGCCTCCGATGATTGCAAGGCTCTTGACCCACCGTTTCCACATCATGATGATGGTGGCTGTGTTGATCAACTTCCTCGTAGCGCTCCTCTCGGTGGCTCTGACTCGGACCTATCTTTCTGTCTATGGAGTCCCTTTATCGACGAGTGGAATGATGGTCTGTCTATTATTTTTTACCTATCTAACGCTTGCCTTTATCCAGAGAAGAAGGAAAAAAGTCGCTTGTTTGACCCCTTCTAGCTATACTCGAAAACTGGAGGCGGCTGAATGAAAAAGCGGATTGCGATCTTAGGAAGTACGGGGTCTATCGGAACTCAAGGGCTCGATGTTGTGAGAGAACATGCATCCCATTTTGAGGTCATAGGCCTTTCTGCAGGAAAGAACTGGGCACTTTTAGATCAGCAAATCGCTGAGTTTTCCCCTAAAATGGTAGCGATTAGTGACGAAGAGGGGTATCAGCGGATCAAAGAAAAATATCCTTTACTAGAGGTCCATTTTGGAGATGAGGGGCTCGATATCCTTGCAACCGACCCTCGGGTCGACTTAGTACTTGTCAGTGTAGTGGGATTCCAAGGATTGAGACCGACCCTTGCTGCCGTAAGGGCAGGGAAAGTCATCGCCCTTGCGAACAAGGAATCACTTGTTGCTGGGGGTGCTATTTTAATGGAAGAGGTGCGTCGCTATGGGGTGACGATGATTCCTGTCGATAGCGAGCATAGCGCCATTTTTCAGTGTATGCAAGGGGAGGAGAGATCAAAGATCTCCCGCATTATATTGACTTCTTCAGGAGGACCTTTTCATCAGTGGCCAAAGAACTCTCTTGGGCAAATTCGGGTTGAAGATGCGCTCAAGCACCCTACTTGGTCGATGGGTGCGAAGATCACCATCGATTCCTCTACCCTAATGAATAAGGGGCTAGAGGTCATAGAAGCAAGCTGGCTATTTAATCTTGAAATTGATAAGATCGACGTTATCATTCATCCTCAAAGTGTAGTGCACGCCATCGTGGAGTTTTCCGATGGTTCTATGATTGCGCAAATGTCTAAACCTGATATGCGACTACCGATTCACTATGCCCTCCACTATCCAGGAAGAATGAAGAGGGTGTTTCAACCTTTTGACTTTTTGGCTTATTCCCGTTTGGAATTTTTCTTGCCCGATCAAGAAAGATTTCCTTGTTTGAGGCTTGCATTTGAAGCCTTAGAAGAGGGGGGGACGCTCCCTTGTTTCATGAATGCCGCCAATGAAGTATTAGTTGAAAGATTCAGAAAAGGGGAGATTGGCTGGCAAATGATCGGAGAGAAACTGGAGAAATTGATGAAGGTGCATGTTGTGAAATCTGCAAACTCTTTTGAAGAACTACATTTAGCGGACGGAGAAGCGAGGGAGGTAGCTCATGGCATTTAATATTTTCTATTTTCTACTCGCAGCTTTTGGTCTCAGTTTTCTCGTATTCATTCATGAATTAGGACATTACATCGTTGCAAGACGCGTTGGCATGAGAGTCGAGGTGTTCAGCATCGGTTTTGGAAAACCGATCTATGTTTGGCATAGAGGACCTGTCAAATGGCAAATTTGCTGGCTCTTTTTTGGTGGATATGTCCGGATTGCTGGGATGGAAAAAGAGGGAGACAAAGAGCCTTTCGAAGTAGCTGATGGCTTTTATGGGAAGAAACCTCTCGACCGAATTCAAGTAGCCTTAATGGGCCCTATCGTCAATATTGTCTTCGCCTTTTTAGTCTTCACATTGATTTGGCTTCTCGGCGGCAGATACAAACCCTACGACGAATTTACGAATGTGATTGGTTGGGTCGACCCAAAATCTGAGCTCTACGCTGAAGGGGTGAGACCTGGTGATACAATTTTAGAATATAATCAGCATCCTTTTACAGGATTTAAAGACCTCATCTATCACGCGATTGTAAAAAGTGACGTCGCATCGATCTCTGGAAACAAGATCAACTATTTTGAAGGGACTGAAACCCCTTACTCTTATCACTTAAGACCTTATCATGATCCAAGACTCCCTGATAGCGATTTCCAAACAGTTGGTGTCTTGTTCCCTGCAAATGGATTGAGCTATAACCGCTTTCTCGATGGAACAGAAAACCTGATCCCAAATGATTCCCCATTCGAAGGAAGCGGACTCTCTTATGGAGATCGGATTGTGTGGATGGATGGACATTTGATCTTCTCTTTAGCTGAGTTAGTTCATGTCGTCAATACACCGACAACACTGCTCACAGTAATGCGAAATGGAGAAAAGCGCCTCCTCAATGTCGCTAGGGTGGAACTTTCTGATCTAGAATTGACTCAGTATGAAAAGGATGAGTTTGATGATTGGCGTCACGAACTCGGGATGACGACCCCTTTGAAAAATCTCACGTTTATCCCCTATTTCATGAGTAGCGATCTCGTAGTGCAAAAAGCCCTCTCCTTTATTGATGATGATCTTGTCAGGGAAGAAGAGGCTCTTGGTAGCAGCAAGCTTCAAAAGGGGGATCGAGTCATTGCGGTCGATGGAGTTCCTGTGACCCGCTCTTACGATTTCCTCTCTCACATTCAAGAGAAAAAGGTGCAGATCATTGTTGCAAACGAAGCCAAAGGTGAAATCCTCCCTTGGAATCAAGATTTAAACCTCTTCAAGAGGGGTATTAATTGGGAAGACCTTTCTACCTTAATTCAAGGGGTAGGAATGGCAGATGCGAGCATGAGCGCTGGGAATTTGAAGAGATTGAAATCGATCGAACCTCGTCCTATTTTAGACAAGGGAGCTGCAGCTGATAAGAAGGTATATGCCAAAGTTCTCAAGAGAAGAACGCAAATGAAAAAGCTTGGCTTGGCCGCTCCTTCATACAACTTGCTTGGATCTCTTGTTCTTCAAGATCAGTATGTTATTTATAATCCAAACCCTCTGAAGGTATTTGGAGATGTGACGAAGGAAACCTATAGAACATTAACTGCGCTCCTTTCAGGTCATTTGAGTCCAAAGTGGATGTCAGGACCTGTTGGAATTGTCAAAGTGATGCACGATGGGTGGGGTCTTGGGATTAAAGAAGCTCTCTTTTGGATAGGGGTGATTAGTCTCAACCTAGGGTTGGTGAACCTTCTTCCAGTTCCTGTATTAGATGGTGGGCACATCTCGTTTTCTCTCTATGAGATCATTACGAGAAGGCCAATCAAGGCGAAAACAATGGAAAGGATGGTCCTTCCTTTTGTTGTCCTCTTGGTTATGTTGTTCATCTATATTACACTGCAAGATGTACTCCGTTTAGTTGCTTCATAAGAGACTGTCCAAAAACTCGACCAAGTCTTAGTTTGTGGACAGTCTCTAAGACTATCATCCATTTTAAATAGCATGGCGGTCTTATAATTAATGTAATTAAAGTCGCGCTTTTATTATTAACTGTAATTAATTGATATTTTGTGATATTAATTGTTTTATAGATAATAAATTAATAGTGTGTCTATGCGTAACTTTATAGTAAGTCTTTCGTTCTTATCGATTAGCTCACTTTTTGCGCTCCCCTCAGGTGGGTCTGTGCAACAAGGGAGCGCCGCCATTAGCAACCCTTCAGGTACTGAAATGGGTGTTGCTATTGGAGCTTCAACGACCGTTATTCAATGGAACAGTTACTCTGTCGCCAGCAATGAAACGGTTGCCTATACAAATAACAGCACAACGCCTTATGTTGTGTGGAATCTTGTTAAAACCACTGGGGGAGCGAGCACATTAGCTGGTTCCATCAATGCAGGAAGTAACGGTACGATTTGTATCGTGAATCCGAATGGGATTAACAATACAGGAATTATTTATGCAGCAGGGTGCCTTCTATCGACACTAACACCGAATTCGTATGATCTGAATAGCAATATTGTGTTTTCAGGTACGACGATTCAGGGTGTAACCAATTCTGGGACCATTACAGCAGTGAATGGGGATGTGGTACTGATTGGTTACCGTGTCAATAACACTTCTACAGGGACTTTACAAGCGTCCAATTTTGTTGGAATGGCGGCAGGGGCTAGTGTACTTTTAAAACCTACAGGAACAGATAAACTCTTCATCTCAACAGCAGTTAGTCCAACGACAGGATCGGGAACAGGGGTAGAAAATGCGGGTGTGATCAAAGCACTCAATGCGAAACTGACAGCTGACGGAAATCCTTATGCATTAGCGATTAATCACGCATCAGGAGGGTCGATTCAAGCAAACGGCTGTACGAATACAGTAGATGGAAATATTTATCTCGTAGCTGCTTCTGGAACGAATGGTAGTATCAATGTTTCTGGTTCAATCACTAGAACGACAACAGCAGGTGTAGGACCTGATGTCAATATTGTCGGGTATCAAGTAGCTCTTCTCAACGGATCCAACATCAATGTATCGGGAGATGCAGGTGGGGGAGATATCGTCATCGGAAGTGCAAGTTATACATACAATACAAGCACCCTTACTACTAATAACGTCTACATTGCTCCTTTAGCGACTGTAGCCACGAGTGGTGGCACAGGTGGAAATGGGGGAACGATTTCCTATTATGGCGCTGCATCAGCTCTTGTTTTGGGGACACTCAATGCAACGGGTGGTACAACAGCGGGTAATGGGGGAAGTTTAGTGGGGACAAGCCCAGGCTATCACGGCTTTGGGGGTTCGCTGAATGTAGGTGCGATAGCAGGGACACCTGGAGTCGCCACTTTAACGGCGAATAATTGGTCGATAGCCTCTACAGGAAACTGGGGAACAAGTTGTTTTCAGCCAACGAGCTGGAGTAGCTGTCCAATTACATCGACGATTACAGCATCAGCTCTTAATACGGCTCTCTCTACTTCCAACACCTCGTTAAGAGCGAGTGGAACAGGGGGCAATGGTAATATCACTGTGAACAGCAATGTAGCCTGGTCTACTCCGAATATCAATTTTACGATGAATGGTAACAACATCATCCAAACGAATGCACTTGTTACAGCGACAGGGAGCTCAACACTTGGGACTCAAGTGGTAAACCTCGTAGGTAAAGATATTTACGTGGGAGCCTCAGACTTTTCAGCAACAACTCCATATGGATTTGATGTCACATCAGGATCAATTGGAATCATCGCTACAGGAGATCTTGGAGTATTTGGAGGCTCCGCCTCAAATGCAACAGGAGAGATCTCCACAGCAAACGGTAATCTCATCGGTAGCGTAGGTGGAGATATCCTCATTCAGTCAGGTCCAGCAACAGGAGCTGATGCATGGCTTGGAGCGACTAATATTTTATCACTAGATGGATCTACTGGTCTGCCTGGCGATATCTACGTTGTAGGTAATGACTGCTCAGCAGCTTACATCGATGGTACCGGTGGTATTATCAATATTGGAACTAACTATAGTCCAATGAATATCAACATATTGGGTAGTTGCTGTGCTTCTAACAATGTCACTTACATTGGAAGTTTGACAGGACCTTCTGCAATCAATATCGATATTGTTGGAGATATCACTGTAGTTGCGGGTGATACTGGAATGGGGAACTCTGCTGGTATTTTCTCTGCAGAAGGGGTTAGCAGTGATTTCGATATCTCTGCTCGCAACATTACACTTACAGGAGGTCCAGGATCGAGTGGTTCTGGAAACGTCGCTTTCATTTCGAACTATACTCAAGGAACGGTCAACCTAGATGTCACTGTTGACATGATCTTGACAGGGGGTACTGGAGGATCGAGCGGCGCTGCTGCAAAATTCTACGGCTACGACATCAATGGAACGATCGGACGAGATTTAAAGCTCGTTTCAGGTAATGGTCCTATGAACCAAACATTAATCCAAGGGGTAAATGGGATTACACTCAGCGTATCTCGTGATTTAGATATATTGAGTGGTCAGGCGCTTCTCAGCTCAGCAACCATTATGGTTGATAGTGGAGACATTGCAATTGACAATTCAGGCGGCTTTGGTCTCGTCGGGGATTTGACGATCGCGTCAAATTTCCAAGGGGAAAATAACGCAGCCTCTTCGATCCGTATTGGTGGGGATGGTAACATCACGATCCGTGGCTTTAGAGATACTGTTTTAGCCGCAGGTGGTGCAGGAAGTTCCAGCTTTGCAACGATCGAAATCATGGGTGATGGTAACCTCTTGCTCAGTACACTAAGAGACTTTAAAGCGACTGGGGGAAGAAATGGTGGTTCTACATTTGCAGGAGTTGCGTCTCATGGACGTGGATTTGCAAGTGTTTTTGCAGGAAATGACATTCAGCTCTTAACAGGGAATAACCCTGCAGCTAATGTTTTCTTACTTGCAAGAAACGGTCCTATCAGAACACGAGCACTACGAGATATTACATTGATCGGTAGCTGCCAAATTCCAAACACTGCTTATATCGCAACCTATGGACCCAATGCTGATTTAGACATTGATTCAGGACGCGATATCACATTACTTGGAAAATCGTTCCTGATCTTAGATGGATCGAAGAACTATAATGTCAGAGAAGGGGGTAAACTCTCTATTTCTGGCTGTTCAGGGATTATAGGAGGGCCTACTTCAGCCACTCCTTATTATCCAGTGCCTGCGAATGTAATGGAGCTATTCTGGCGCGTAAATACATTCGTATATTATGATTGGTATCTGTTAAGCTCAGATAATTTCTGGCTCAGAGCTAATTATACGGATGGTCCTTAATCGATTACTAATCCTTTTTTGTGCGACTTCTCTCTTCGCTTCAGAGGAGAAAGTCGCCGAACTCTTCGTGGTGCGTGTAGCACCACGAGGGGATTCTTCCCATTTTCAAGACGTAGAGACTCTTTTTAAACACTATCCTACCCTTGGTGGAGTCATCTTAAAAGATGCGAATCCCGAGGAGCTCACCTCCATGATCGACTGGCTCTACACCCTCAGCCCCCATCCAAAACTTGTCATGACCGATGCAGAATGGGGCCTTGGCATGAGACTTCACGAGGTGATGAGTTTCCCCAAACAAGCCGCTTTGGGAGCTATCCAAGATGAAACTCTGCTCTATGAGCTCGGTCGAGAAATTGGAAGGCAAGCACTTGCGCTCGGTATCGATGTTAACCTGGCTCCTGTTGTCGATGTCAACACCAACCCCAAGAATCCCATCATCAATGTCCGCTCTTTTGGAAGTGATCCCATCAATGTTGCAAGGAAAGGGGCTCTCCTTTCTCGAGGGATGAGAGATGAAGGGCTCTTTACCGTCATCAAACACTTCCCAGGGCATGGTGATGCATCGATCGACTCTCACTACGACCTTCCTATCATCCGCCTCAGTAGAGAAGAGATGGAGGCGCACCTCTACCCCTTTAAGAAGATCCTCGATGAAGGGGAGACAGATGGAGTGATGACAGCCCACCTCTTTGTCGAAGCGCTCCAAGATCGCCTCTATCCCGCAACGATGGACCCCCAAGTTGTAGAGCACATTTTAAGAGATCAGTGGGGCTACGACGGCCTTATTATTACTGACGCCCTCAACATGGCCGCTCTCACTAAGGACTACTCCTTTGAAGAGATCGCTATCGGAGCGTTCATAGCGGGACACGATATCCTCCTCTACGGAGATCACATCGCCCCTAAAATAAAAGAGATCGTCAATGAACAGGTGCCAAGAGCCATTCAAGGTCTCACTGCCTATATCAAAGAGCATGGCCTAGAAAAAGAGCTCGACAAACGCTTGAAGCGGATTCGAGATCTCAAAAAGAAAAAACAACATAGAAGAGTCCCCAAGGAAAAGTGGCCTGAAGTCCTCTTTTCCAAACAAGCAGCGGCACTCAAAGAAGAACTCTATCGCCAAGCGATCCGTTGGAAAGGAGCTCCCTACACCCCTTCTTTAACAGACAACATCTCCTACACCATTTTAGGAGAGGGGGCGCAAGATGAGATCAGAGAGTATCTCTCTACCTTTGCAAAAGAATATAAAGGTGATGCGGCAGATACACTGATTGTCGTCTGTCTCGGGCCATTCGAACAAGAAAGCATTCCACCAAAAGAGCTCTTTAAGAAAATCGTCTGGCTTCATTTAGCTTCCCCCTACATACAGATTCCCATGGAGGGGGTCGATCATTTTTGCCTTGCCTACGAGAACGTTCCTGAAACCAGAAGAGCCCTATTTGTAGGATATTTCCCTCGCTTCAACTATTAAGAGAGGACAGTCTCTTGGAAGTCTGATATTAGGTATTTGATTTCCAAAGACCAGTCTTCTCAGTTTTTGAGAACCATCAAGTGATGAGAGATCTTTCACA
>CAZZMO010000012.1:0-47012 GCA_964655475.1 uncultured bacterium | reverse complement strand
TGGCCAAGGGCCAGGCAAAGCGGCCCTCAGTCTCATTCGATGCACCAAAATACACCGATCTCTGTTCTCCATGAGACTATCCCACTATTCTCGATGGTGAATAATATATTAATAATACCGGTAAAAGAGCCAATAGTTGTATTATATTAGCCAATCAAAGAGGTTATTATCGTGGTTACAGATTGTTCGTTTCAAAAATGCGCTATTTATTGGGAAGACTACATGCATGAGGTGGTTCCCGAAAAGATGGGAGCGGGAGAGTTGATTCTCTATTGGGTGTTAGAGATTATCCGCTTCATTCCTCGTTTCATTGTGCAAACGATCTTTCACTTTGCTGCCAAACCATATTTTGACCCTACGGACAAGAGGGTTTCTGCTGTGGAATCTGTTTTTAGAGAGAATGTAGCCATCGATTATAAGATCTCTCCTCTCGACATTACTCTTCCTGATGGAAGATGTGTCAAGGCGACATTCTATGAAGATCCTCGAAGTGGGAAGGATACGCCGACGGTCATCTATTTTCCCGGTTTAGGGGAGCTCCAGTCAGACGTATCTGCAAAAAGGGTCGCCTCAGCGGATCATCCAACCAACATGATTACATTTGACTATGCTGGGACGGGAGCAAACCATGAATGGGGAATTTCTAGAGCCAACACTCTCCTTATGTCACTCAGCATTTATGGGCACCTGACTCAAAATCTTGGAATCTCTAGAGAGAACATCCACTTCTTGGGATTTTCCCTCGGTGGCGCCTACGCACTTGATCTTCATAGAACTCTGCCAGATCATGAAGGGATCATTGTATGTGACCGTACTTTCTCTGACCTTTATGCCATTCTTTCAGAGCGTCTCGGTGGATTTCTTGGTTTCATCGCCTACATCTTTCTCTGGATCATTGGGGAAGATTTACCTTCAAAAGAAACGATTGCCGCGCTGCCACAAGGAAAAGTCCATGTGCTGAATCTCCCTGAACATAAAGATGATGCGATCCCTTACGCTTATGACCTCTTGCAAAACCTCATCCCTAATCCTGATATTTCTCTCTCCGCTCATCGCCTTACTCCAATTGCAGCTGATATGGCTAATCACCGAACGCCTCTATCTGAGCTCATGATTGGGAATCAAACTGCGGCGAGATATTTATCCCACGCAATTCATGAATGATAAAGATTGCGACGGGAGCGGAGCTCGTTTAAGACTTCGAGTTCGGTGGGAAGGTGAGTAAAGCCGAGGGCTTTTTGTAGCCCTTCATCGCCGAGGCGAAGGAAAGGGTTAATGAGGAGATCTTCACCAATGGTAGTGGAGGTAATGGGATGGTTTTGGTGTGCTTCTAATCTCTTTTTAAGCTCTTCATTTTCTGGCTCTAAGGTGAGAGCAAAGCGGAGGTTCTCTTCGTAATAATCGTGACCACAAAAAATCCTTGTGTGTTGAGGAAGGCGTGCCATCTTCTTGAGTGAGAGGAGCATTTCATCAGCGGTCCCTTCAAAAATGCGTCCGCATCCTCCGAGAAATAGGGTATCACCTGAAAAAAGAGCAGGGAAATCGGGGAAATAGTAAGCCTGGGAGTCGTGTGTATGGCCGGGAGTTGCCAACGCTTCAAATTGGAAAGGGCCGAACGAGCTCTCTTCTCCATCAGAGACATCTTGATCTTGCTCTTCAAAGGAAGAAGATGGGGAGCCGATGACAAGGCAGTCTGTCTCTTCTTTGAGATCGTGGACCCCTTCGATATGGTGTCCATGGGTGTGGGTGATCAAAATGGCCTTGAGGTTCACTCCCTTATCTTCGATCCACTTGTGGGTGATTTTTGCATCACCTGGGTCGATCGCGATGGCATCGAGTCCATTTTCCATTCGGATCAAGTAGCTAAAATTGCTCTCATAGATCAGAAATTGATAGATCGTCATCCCATGCTCACTGAACTCTTTCATATGTGGAACTCTGCCATTGTCCTTAGGTAAGCGTTGATGACCTCACGGCACTCTTTTCTCACCAGGCTCTCGTTGGGAGAGAGGGCGAACAGGTGTTCTTCGAGGTGTCCTAATAACAGACCATAAGCAAGTTCATCTTTCAGGTCTATTTCTAATGCAATATTCTTAGGGTGAGTAGGATCTTTAATCATTTCATCGATGAGGGCAGCAGAGGTTTCCAAACTTTTCTTCAGTTTAAGGAGGGGTTTTCTGATTCCCTCTCTTGTGAGAGAGAGGCCAGCTCTTCCGATTTCTGCATGCACCATACTCTCAAGAGGATAAGTGTTTTTAAATGACACTTTATCGAGCGGGGTATAATCGACGCCAGGGATGGATAAGCCTTGTTCTGTCGCATCAATGAAGGTAGTATCGGGATGAGCCTTAGCGATTCCCGATAGGCATCTCGATTCCATGACCCACTTATAGGCTGTTTCGACGTAGAGCCCTTTTCTCCCCTTCTTCACGATCGGCATCTCTGCTGTTCTTTGGATGAGGCGGTGTTTCTCCAGTTCAAGGGTCATCGATGGGAGTATTCCTTTACAGTAGCGCTCTTGCTTTCTAAAGGCGAGGTCCATCCCAACAAAGATGATGGGATCGCAGCCAAGTAAAAGTGCTGTCTTCACGGAGATAATCGTGACGGAAAGAGCTTCAGAATCCCTTGCATCGAGAAGGGATTTCCCCTCTAGACCGAGCTCTCCTTCCATCCATGCTTCAAATGGGCCGCCTGTCGAGGTTCTAACGTAACCCCTTGGCCCTGCGAATGCTGAAAAGACTCTGGGCATCAAGCGGGATCCAAAAATGAGAGGAAGAGACATAAAGCGGTGTTGTTTGAGGCGGGTATATTCTTCTCTATTGGGGTCGATCGCAAAGGCGAGATGGGGTTCAATCCCCCGATTTTCTAAAGCGATGATGGAAGAGCCCCCTGCAAAGAGGAGCGCTCGATCTTTGAGGTTTTTCAAAGTGGGGATCGCCTCTGCTAGGGATGGCCCCGCTCCCACAATGATGGCGGGGATCTTCTCAAAACACCCTTTCATTTTATGGGGGGTAAAGGCCTCTTCGAGGAGTAAGAAATTGGAGAGCATGTTCCGAAAAAGGCGGTGGTAATGAAGACTCTCTTGCCGATGTGCAAAGGTGAGGATTGATCCTCGGATGAGGCTACTTTTGAGATCGTTGAAGTAGGTCTTGTACCGTTTTTTATAAGAGGAAAGTCCTAGGACGGCGACAGATTCTGAAGGGAAGCGCTCTGCGATCTCTTTAGCGAGCCCCTTTTTTTCTAAAGAAAAGCAGAGATGTACTCTTTCATCTCGAAAAAGATCGTCGAGCTGAGCGGTTTCTAACCCTTTGGCAATCACAGCGAGATCATGTTCGATGAATACAACTTGTCTCCCCTTTTCTCCATTCAACCAAGGGAGCAAGATGGAGTAGTAAAAACCGAGTCCAAAGATGTAGAGAACTTCTGCTTTGGTTTTTTGGATCTCTTCGTAGAGCTCTACCTGATCGGCATCGCTCGAATCTTCTTGCAGAGGCTCATAGGGTGTGACACTTAAAAGAAATGGGAAATATGGGTAGCGCTCTAAAAATGGCTCTACTCCCAAACTAGCTGTCGATTCACCCATTGCCCTTTCCTCAGTGTAACTCTCCCATCAGGGTCCATCCGCTTTTCGGTATAGACCATCTGGTCTCCATAGACCCCTTCATACTCTAAAGAGCCATCTTCCCGAAAGATCCTTTTATCAAAACGGTCAGAATCGTGGTAATGGGTCTCTTCTAGGAGCTGACCATTCGAGGCAAAAAAACGGTGGGTCGAGGCTGGAAGATCTGCTTTAAATGAAGCCTCTTCAATCAGACGCGCCTCTTGGTCGTAAACCAAATGCCCCCCTTCTCTCTTTCCCTCGCTATAGTGGGTTTCTCGAAGTACCCACCCCTCTTTGGAGAAGTAGCGAGAGACGCCGTGGAGCTGCCCTTTTTTGTAATGTTCGATCAATCGGAGAGATTTATTCGGATAAAAGTAAAGATGAGCCCCCTCTTTTTGTCCATCCTTAAACTTTTTTACACCAAAGAGAACACCTGTTGGATAGTAGTGGCGCATCTTTCCTTGAAGAGTCCCTTTATAGTACCAAGATTCAGAAGCGATCTGCCCACTTTCATAATAAAACCTCTGAGGGCCATGCATCTCATCCCCTCTATAAAATCCTGCAAAACGGACGGTGCCGTTCGGAAAAAAGCGCTTCAGCTCCCCATACCGCTCCCCCTCTTTCATCATGCTCGCCTCGACAATCTCCCCCTTCTCATTCTTGATAAGAGAGACTTCTTTACTCAAAGTAAAATCGGCCGGGAGTTTCGGGAGCAAAAAGGGCTCTTGGATATCGATATCGAGATCATATTCTTGGATTTTGAGTAGAGAATGGTGCAAATAGTTCATGTGCTTAAAATTTCATTGATTAACGAGAGATGTTTTTCAATCACTCGGTGAAAAAACAATACCTCTTGTAACCCTTTTGCATAAGGGAGATCTCCCTCATCTCGATGGTGTCGAAGTAAGAGATGTTTCCATATATTCCAGAGGGGCTCTAAGAGGAGGTTATGCGCGATTTCATCCTTTATTTCAACATCAAAAAGGGCAAACGCTGCTACCCCGTTCTGCCTTTGAAAAATTTCCAAACATTCTTTGGCAGCCATTTCCATCCGAAACAGGCTCTCATGGAGGGTGAGAAGTAAATCGACCCCTTTTTTCCGATCGATCTTATGGCGAGAAAGATTTTGGAAGAGATAGGCAAGAACTTCCTTCGGATGCCAAATGGGTAGCTTTTCTTTCATGATCTGGAGCGTTCCCCCATTGACGGCATCGATGATGAGGCCACTTCCTCCCATGTTGATGATGGGAACATCGGGATGACTCTTTGCAAAATCAGCAATCCAACGGGTCCCCATGAAAAGGTCCTTCCTCGTCACTTTAGTACTACCATGGACATCTTCCACCTTCCACTCATGAGGCTCCATGACTTCTTTGTCATAACATCCATCGACTCCTAAAAAGTAGATCGACGAAGCTCCAAGTTCTGTAAGGGCTCTCATTCCAAAATTCGCAACATTCCAGCCCGCATCAAAAAACAGTTCAGGAAATCCGAGCTCTTCATCGAGCCAATCTTCGACTAAATACCCGCCGCTACTCCCCATCCACACTTTCGCTCCTTTGTGGAGCTTTAAAATGTCTTTCGACATCCGATTTTGATAGAAAAGCGGCATTGTAAAATCTTCGAGTTCTTGAAATGGGCCAAGTGGTGGGTTCGGATCGACAAACGCCGCCAAATGAGGCCTGATACCCGCTTTCATCAAGATCGGGATCGCCGATCCACACCCTAAAATGATCACTCTTGTCTCTAGACTTTTGAGCTCTTCTAAATGAGCGATCAGGCTCGGGCCCGCTCCACATACGATCGCTGGACGTTTGGGGAACTCTTTCTTGAGCTCTGAGGCAAAGATCACCTCATCGAGCGATAGGAGATTCTCATAGACGTTTCGTAAGATATCGACGCCATATTCGCGGTAATCAGAAGCGACGAGCTCGATCGATTGAAGCATCTGTTCTAGACGATCTCGAACCTTCTCATCACTTCTGGATGAGAGGATATGAACCCTTTTCATAAAGAGGTAGCGCCAACCCAAAACTTTGTATTCTTCCTCATTTTCACCTGGCAACACTACATGCACTTTGGGGTTTTTCAATAAGATAGCTGTGGCACTATTTTGTAAGAAAGTGACGACATCACTGGGATTTTTGAAAATAAAGCAGAGCTCTGCTTCCCTTTCGATGAAGGGGGTGGGATCATGCCAATCGTAAATAAAGGAAACTTCTGCTGGCTCAATTTTCTGAAGTTTCTCCTCTCTTAAAGAAGCTGCAGAGGGCTTTTCTCCGAGAGAAAATGCGAGAAAGGGATTCTTTTCTCTGAGTAGCTCTAAATTTTCGTAAAACAAGAGAGAGCTTCCTCGTAAAGGGTTAAAAATGGGGGGAGCCCCAGGGAAAATAGGTACTCGCCACTATTTGCATCATAGCGACCGAGATAAAATTCATCTCTATTGGCAAGGCCAATGAAGAGGGACTTTACAAATCGGTTATAACCTGCGACTTGACCAACGACTGCACTGGATAACATATCTGCCTTACATTCAACGAGTAAGAGTGGATAATAGGTGTGCTGAGGGTGGAGGTCTTTTGCAAGACAAATGATGTCAAATCTACGGTTAGGGGCCCTTGAAGCCTTTTGCACATGTGGAAGAGCGTTCAGCTCTTTTTCCATAAGCATGAGACCTCTTGGGTACCCTAACTCTAGCTCCATCTTCTGAAGCCAATCTCTTCGAACCTGATCTTCTGGTCTATTCGACTTCGATGATCCCCAAGGTTTGATCGCGTCTGACATAGATTACTTTGATTTTACGGTCTTCTTCAGAACGGTAGACCATAAAGTGATCGTCTGTCAATTCCATCTTCATGATCGCTTCCTCTGTCGTCAAGGTCTTCAGCGTACGCTTCTTCTTCTTAACGATCTGAGCTGGTTCTAATCCTTTTTCTACTTCGGTAAAATTCGCCTCTTCGATCTCATCGTTGATCTCATCGAGGTCCTCTTTTGCCCGATCTAACACATGGACAGACATTTCTGCCTGCGCTAAGTTTTTCGCGTGGTGATTTTGGATGCGAGTCTTCCACTTGCTGAGCTTACGACGAAGGCGCATGATCGCCAAATGGAGCGCCTGGTACATGTCATCTGCTGACGCTTTAGTGACTACTTTAAAGTGGGAAAACTTGTAAAGGATCTCAACGCTGTGAACAGTCTTTTGAACTTCGAGATAAACCGTCACATCAATGACTTGCGGCGTAATCTCTTCGACACGCTTCATTCGATCATAAATGTGCTTTTTTAGTGCATCTGTGACAGCTAAGTGTCTGCCTACGACTGTGATCTTTAAACGATCTTCAAGATTCTCTTCAAGTTGAGTTGCTCTCTGTGCCATATTATCACCCCTTTTCCTGGAAGCATAGCACCATTTTTCATTATTTGACAAGCTGCCCACAAGCAGCCATGATTTTTTCCCCTTTTGTTTGTCTGAGTAGAGTTGTAAACCCTTTATCTCTCAATACATTCATAAAGAAATCAATAGCTTCTCGTGAAGGAGTTGTAAATCTCGTGCTTACACCTGCATTATAAGGGATTACATTGATTTTGACCCGAAGTCCAGATAAATAATCGGCAAGTTGGATGGCATCTTCAAGCTTATCGTTAACCCCTTCTAAAAGAACATACTCTGCTAAAATCTCTCTTCTTGGTGATCGAAGATAATATTCCATCGCCTCTTTTAATTTTGCCATGTTCCACTTCCGGTTCACTGGCATTATCTTCGTTCTAATTTCGTCGTTTGGGGCATTGACAGAGACTGCAAGGTTCAGAGCCTCATCCGCTTCGTCAGCAAATCGGTAAATTTTATCCACAACGCCACTCGTCGAAACACTGATATGGCGCGGGCCTAAATTAATTCCATGAGGGTCAGTAAGAACTCGAATGGCCTGCATCACCGCTTCATAGTTATCAAAAGGCTCTCCCATCCCCATAAAGACGATATTCCGAACCTCTACTTTGAGCGTGTGGATTGCGTGATAGACCTGAGAGACAATCTCTTCCACTTCTAAACTCCGGACGAGCCCCATCGTCCCCGTAGAACAAAAGCGGCATCCCTTCAGACACCCCACCTGCGAGGAGATGCAAAGGGTGGCACCCGCGAGCATCGGGATAACGACAAACTCTACGGCAAGGCCATCGTGGAGACGGAGAATATATTTATAAGTTTCCCCTTGATGGAGGGGCATTTCAATCTTCGAAAGGGAAAAATCGACCCGGGAGATGAGCTCTCTCAAAAGAGCCCTTGCCTGCGGCTCCACCTCTTCTTCTTCGAGAAGGCGCCCTTTTCTCATCCAGGTTTGATAGAGACGCTTGGCATAGAGCTCCCCCTTCCCGAGCTCTTGTAAGAGGGCAAGACAGAACTCTGACTTTGTCTTTCCATAAATATGAATCATGGGATAGAGTTTACCCCGATGTACCATATCACGCTATTGATTTTGTCAATGATGACCACAGCTTTATTCGGAAAGGAAACTTGGACGCTCAAAGAAAACAGCCCCATCTTCCCCCCATCGTCTATGAGCTGCCACGCATCCACCATAGTTGAGCTCGAAAACCACGATCTCCTCGTCTCCTGGTTTGCAGGGGAAGCGGAAGGAAAAAAGGATGTCTCAATCTGGCTTTCGCGCCGCCACGAAGGGGCCTGGTCGAAGCCTATCGTTGTTGCAGAAGGAAATGGCAAGCCCTGCTGGAACCCCGTCCTCTTTGAGCTTCCCTCGAAAGAACTACTCCTCTTCTACCGCGTCGGCCCCTCTCCAAGAATGTGGACAAGCTACATCAAAAGATCGAAAGATCATGGTGTTTCCTGGTCAGAGGCAGAGCCTATCCTCTATGGATGTCTCGGCCCGATTAAAAATAAACCCCTCCTCCTAGAGGGAAAAACCCTCCTTTGCCCCTCCTCCATCGAAGCGATCGACCAAGACACCTCCTGGCTCGAAATTTCAAATGACGAGGGAAAAAGCTTTATCCGGGTTGGACCAATTCACTCACCCCCTCCCTACACAAGAGTCCTCCAACCAGCCCTTGTTATGAATGGACAAGGAGACCTCGTCATGCTGATGCGCCCGAGAGCCGTTTTAATGAACCTTCCTGCTCCTTTTAGACGCATCCTCGTTGCCGTCTCTAAAGACCGCGGCAAATCCTTCTCCCCTGCGGCCCCCACAAGCCTCCCTAATCCCGACTCAGGTTTCGACGCCATCTCCCTCCCAAATGGCCACATCCTCCTCGCCTACAATCACCACACCGAAGACCGCTCCAACCTCTCCATTGCCCTCTCCCCGAACGGCATCGACCAGTGGGAAACCATCCTCACCCTCCAAGAAGAAGCAGACGAAGAGTTCTCCTACCCTGCCATGATCCTCGGCTCTGACGGCCTCATCCACATCACCTACACCAGCCGCCGCAGCACCATCCACTACGCGGCCCTACAGCTCTCCCCCTCTGGAGCCCCCGAGCCCTCTACTCTGCCAAACTAAGCCCCCTGGGCAAATCTTTTACGACAAACATTGAATGATTATGTCGTAAAAAATGTCGCAAAATGTCACAAAAAAAAGGTCAGGAATTCCATAAAAGATCACTTACGTATATGGTGTATGATCAATCGATTGATTAAATCTCCTGCTGACCGCTATTCTGAAGGGATAAAAAAGAGACACTCCCATCTCTGAAAGTGTCTCTAGAAGAATGTGCACCGAAGAGGACTCGAACCTCTAACCACCTGGTTCGAAGCCAGGTACTCTATCCGATTGAGCTATCGGTGCAGATGAGGATATAGTGTATGTCAAAAGGCTCTTTTATAGCAACCACTGCGATCAGCTTGAAGTGCATCCTTCTCAAGCAAGATGACGAGCGAATTGTGACCCTTTTTACAAGGGAATTGGGAATCGTTTCTCTAATCGTCAAGCGGATTGGAAAGGATGACCATGCAAAGCGGATGCTCACCTCCACGATGACGAAAGGGCAATACATTTTAGCCCCTGGAAAAACTGACCTCTTCCGCTTGATGGAAGGGCATGTGCAGGATACCTATTTGCCGCTGAGGGAGGACTTTTCAAAGCTTCAGGCAGCGGGGAAGATCTTGGGAGGGATCGCAAGAACGCAGTGGCCAGGAAAACCGCAGCCTCTTCTCTTTGAACTCCTTGCCTCATACCTTCACGCCTTGAAAGAAAACTCCGCCCCAAAAGCTCTATCTCTCAGTTTTCTCTTAAAACTCTTAAAGCATGAAGGAGCTCTTCCTCGGTTTGATCTCTGCCATCTCTGCGCTGAAAGGGCCCCTACCTTCTTTTCTTCCGGCTGCTTGAGATGTGAAAAATGTGCGCTAGAACGAGAAGAGCCTGTCACGTATGAAGATCTTCAGGTGCTCGCTATTTTAACCCACGCAACCCGATTTGCCCAGCTCGAGGAGATCCCCATCTCCCCACTCATCATTTCGATTGTAGAAACCTTACATAACAAGGAGCTCATCCATGGACCAATGTAATCTAGCAAAAAAGCAGTGCACCCCTTGCAAAGGGAGCACTCCTCCATTGAAAAAAGAGGAGATTCAGACCTTCATAAAGCAACTCAAACCAGAGTGGAAAGTAGTAGAAGATCGACTCATCGAACAAACAATCCTTTTCAAAAACTTTCGAGAAGCCCTTGCTTTCACAAACCGTCTAGGAGAGCTTGCAGAAAAAGAGGGGCATCACCCTGACATCTTTCTCACCTACGGAAAAGTGGTGATCCAACTCTGGACACACAAGATTCAAGGACTTACTGAAAGTGATTTTATCATGGCAGCAAAGATCGATCAGATGACCTAGCACCTATCAACCGCAGGTTGATAGAGCATTGTAACGGTTTAACTTATGGACTAAGAATGGAGGCATTAAAAAAAGACTGGATCTAACTCCTATGATTTCAAGTGCTTAAATAATATGGATATCCCTTGTAAAAATGTTAGAGCAGCGCCTAAAAGTAAAAAGGCCCATTGGTCTTTTCGAAAGTAAATCTTCCCTAAGCACCACAAAGAAACGAATAGTAGTGAACCAGCTTCTACGTAGACGTTATCCCAAAAAACAATGAGGATAATTAACAAAATCAAGGCCCCAAAGCATTCAATTTTACCCTCGACTTTCCACCAATTTGCAAACCGCTCTTTTTTTGATATTTTTTGGGTCATTTCCAGAACTCCCACCATTTCTTTTCTGATTGTTTGTCTTCAGGATCATTTTGTTGTTCTAATAAATCTGCTTCCTGTTGGCATCTAATGCCCTCATTGTACTCTTCACAGCCTTGGATAAAATGTCTTGTAGCTTGAACACCTTCAGCAATCGCTGGAATTTCCATACCTCCTGCCGCACAGGCTCCCGCAGCTATTGCTTCCCCAGTAGCTTGAAGGATCAACTCATAAGCTGCATCTTTATGCTCTTTTTCTTCTTCTCTTAAGGCTTGAATATGATCATCCACATCTTGTTCATCTGTATAATTGACACGAAAAGAAAAATGTTTTAATTGATCGATTCTTAGTTTTTTTAGATGAGCAATAGGTTTAAAATTAGATATTTGACTGCATTTGCATAAGGCGGTTTCAAGAGAGTCTAGCATTACAGACATATCTTTTGAAGAGTCCAGTCCCCCTTGTATCATCTGGTCTTGAATTTTTTCTAATATTCTGTTTTGGTTTTCATTTCTTGCAATCCACTTTATCCAATCTTCTTTATTTGAGCTTTCAAAAGAGATTTCCCAATCGATCCAAGTTTGTTTGATGATATCAGCAAGATCAGGGGTTGTGAGGTACATTTTTTCAATAGCCTGATCTGAGGAACATGAAGAACAATCATTTGAGTACAAGTCGGCAAAAATTATTGCGGGCAGAAACCATAATAGCGTTAGTTTTGTATTCATTTTTATCCTAGAAACCTCGTTAAATAAAAATATACAATATTAAGATAAAGATCAACATGTCAGAGCGAGCTGTATTGAAGAAGTCGGTTTAGAAATCCAGCCCTTACTGCTGCTTTGCGTCTTTCTTAGCATACAACAGCGATAACCCGTCTTAATAATGGCATAAGCACAGCCGACCCCCATTTTGATAAAATAAAATGACCTAGTATCCAAGCGCAGTTTGATAAAGCACTAGAGCGCTTGCTTTTCGGCAAATGGGAGCTTTCTGAAAGGGCGGTAGCGGGCTTCTGCATCAAAAGCGCGGACCCGTCCATCAGCTTTGCACTTTTCTGAGCAGCAACCGCGGGTCTCTTTAATGCAACATTTGCAAGAGACAAAGAGAGCGTTGCAGTCCATGTTGGCGCAGTTGTAGTAGGTATCTTCTGCTTTTTTACAGTGGTGGCATTCACTGATGACGTTCTCTTTCATCGAGTCGAGTGGAACGACTAGGCGGTCGTCAAAAACAAAGAGCTTCCCCTTCCAGTGGCGATCCCCTTTCTCTTCCCCGTAGCGGATGACGCCCCCTTTGAGCTGGAAGACATCTTCGTAGCCAGCTTCCTTCATGAGAGGAGAGAAGAGCTCACATCGGATCCCCCCTGTGCAGTAGGTCATGACGCGGGTCGTTTTAGGGTCATATTCTTTTTTGAATTCTTCAAGCCAGGTGGTGAATTCTCGGAAGGTTTCCACGTCAGGTTGAATAGCCCCTTCGAAATGACCGATCGCTGATTCGTAGTTATTGCGCACATCGATGATGACCGTATTGGGATCGTTCGACTCCATCCTTTCTGCCCACTCCTCTGGAGAGAGGTACTTCCCCCTCAAGGAGAGATCGACAGGCCGGTCGAGGGCGACGAGTTGCTTTTTCGCTTTCACGGTGAGTTTGGCGAAGGGGAGCTCATCGAACCACTGCACTTTGATGTCGACATCTTGGTAGCGAGGATCTTCTTCAAGAAAGTCCCAATAAGCTTCGAGATGGTCTTTGTGGAGAGCCAACTGAGCGTTGATCCCTTCAGGGGCGAAGTAGATTCTTCCTTTGCCGTCGAGGTTTGAGAGAAAGGCCTTATGAGCCTCAGCTTCTTTTTGAGGATTCTCGACAGAGAAAAAATGGTAGTATGCAATCACTGCGTAATTCATAGCGGAAGATGGTAGCAAATGCATTTTTTGCTATCAAGTGTCAAAAAAAAATTACCCTCTTGTCTTAAATGGATATCTTGATTATGCTCCTTGAGGATATAAAATTAGTTTGGGAGAAATATGGCTCGCTACACTGGACCGAAAAATAGAATCGCACGACGATTTGGGGTCAACCTATTCGAAAAAGCGCGAAATCCAATGAGGACTCGGCAAAATCCACCTGGGGTCCACGGTGCAAAAAAGAAGAAAAAATCTGACTTCGGCGCTCAGCTTGAAGAGAAACAAAAACTCAAAGCTGTATACGGAATGATCATGGAGCACACACTCGTGCGCTACTACCGTGAAGCGATCCGTCGCAAAGGTAAAACACCTGATGAGCTTATGGCTCAGCTAGAAAGCCGCTTGGATGTGGTTGTATTCCGCCTAAAAATGGCGTCCTCTATTTTCCACGCTCAGCAGCTCGTAGCACACAGACACTTCCTTGTTGACGGAAAAATCGTAAACGTACGCTCTTTCCAAGTGAAACCTGGCATGAAGATCACTCTTCGTGAAAAATCGAGAAACAACGATCTCATTAAAAAGAGCATGGAAAATACAGCGAAAGATTTACCTGAGTACCTCAGCTACGATCCAGGCACATTTACAGGAACATTGAACTCTACGCCACACAGCGACCAGATTTCACTTCCAATCCTAGTAAACGTTCCTCTTGTATGTGAATTCTTAGCTCACACCACCTAAGATGAGACAACCTCTTTTAATTGGGGCTCATACATCTACCGCCGGCGGCTGCTTTCATGGTTTACTCCAGGGGCAGTCGATCGGCGCAAATACCGTTCAAATCTTCACTAGCAATCAAAAACAATGGAAAGGGCGCTCAATTCCTGAAGAGGAAATTGAAAAATGGAATGCTCTCAAGGCAAAGACCGGCATTCATGTCGTCATGAGCCACGATAGCTACCTCATCAATTTGGGCTCTGTCAATCCAGAATTACTAGAAAAAAGTCTCACCGCCTTCATCGCTGAAATTGAAAGGTGTCAGCTCCTTGGGATCGATTACCTCAATTTTCATCCAGGTGCTTACACCACAGGAAATGAAGAGGCGTGCCTCGACCAGATTGCAAAGAGTCTTTTGGCTACAAAAAAAGCGCTGGAAAAAGGCTCGACACTTCTTCTCTTGGAAGCGACAGCAGGGCAAGGGACAACGGTAGGCTACAACTTTACCCAGCTTGGAACCATCATCAAAAAACTAGACCATCAGATCCCCATCGGGGTTTGCATCGACACGTGCCACATCTTTGCTGCTGGTTACGACATCAGGACAGCCAAAGGCTGGGACAAGACACTTGAAGAGTTTGAAAGAGAAATAGGGCTCAAATATCTCAAGGCCCTTCACCTCAACGATTCGATGAAAGCTTTAGGATCAAGAGTTGACCGGCATGCATCGATTGGTGAAGGGGAAATTGGAAAAGAGTGTTTCCGTTATATTGTAAATCACCCTATTCTATCAAAATTACCTATGTATTTAGAAACTCCCAAACCTGAAATTTGGGCCGAAGAAATCTCATTACTACGCTCTATGGTGTCATCATGAAAAAATTCAGAACAAAAGAGATCAAAGAAAATCCTTCCCTCATTGGAAAACAGGTCGTCGTTGCTGGCTGGGTCAAGACGGTCAGAAAACAGAGCACTTTTTCTTTCGTCGAGCTGAACGATGGCTCACAAGTTTCGAATTTACAAATTGTGATCGATCAGGAGATCCCTAACTATGACAAGCTCATGGATGGGATCCAAACGGGAGCGGCAATCCGGGTAGAAGGGGTCGTTATCACGAGCCCAGGCAAAGGGCAATCGGTTGAAGTGAAGCCCTCCTTGGTAGAGATTGTAGGAGAAGCGCCAAGTGACTTTCCACTCCAGAAAAAGCGCCACTCTTTTGAATTCCTCCGCACCATCGCCCATCTCAGACCTAGAACCAATACTATGGGCGCTGTAACAAGAGTGAGAAGCAGACTTGCTTTTGCAACACATGACTTTTTCCAAAAGCGCGGCTTTCAGTACGTTCACACACCCATCATCACCTCTCTCGATTGTGAAGGGGCAGGTGAGCTTTTTCACATCACAACGCCCAAGGAAAACTTCTTCGGCTGCAACGCCTACCTCACAGTTTCAGGGCAGCTCAACGTGGAAGCTTTTGCAGCAGCGATGAGTGACGTCTATACCTTTGGACCTACCTTTAGAGCAGAAAACTCAAACACCTCTCGCCACCTCGCAGAGTTTTGGATGATCGAACCAGAGATCTCCTTCGCAACTCTCGAAGATGATATGGATCTTGCTGCAGCCTATCTGAAACACCTCGTCGTAGATGTGCTCGAACACTGCAGAGAAGACCTCTCCTTCTTCCAACAGTTCATCGATCAGACTCTCTTCGAAAGGCTCCAATTCGTCGTCGATAAACCGTGTGAAAGGATTACCTACACTGACGCTATCAAGATCTTACAAGATTCAAAACAAGAGTTCGTCTATCCCGTTTCCTGGGGACTCGACCTCCAGTCTGAGCATGAGCGCTTCTTAGCAGAAAAATACTTCAAAGGGCCTGTCATTCTCTACAATTATCCTGCCGCTATCAAGGCCTTCTACATGCGCCTCAATGACGATGGAAAAACAGTTGCTGCGATGGATCTCCTCGTCCCAGGTGTCGGTGAGCTCATCGGCGGAAGCCAAAGAGAAGAGCGCTACGAAGTCCTCAGAAAAAAAATTCAGGAAGCAAAACTGAACGAAGCTGATTACGAATGGTACCTCGAGCTTCGCAAGTTTGGCTCGACACCCCACGCAGGCTTTGGCCTTGGCTTTGAGCGGCTCATCCAGTACGTAACTGGGATGGAAAACATCCGCGACGTCATCCCCTACCCGCGTGCCCCAGGCGTCTGCGCCTACTAACCCCTCCCCCGCACACGCACAAATTATCTCTGCACACATTAGTTGTGCAGCCCTTTTATCAATTACTGCCGGTCCGTAGGGCGGGCAGCCTACAAAAAGTCCATATCGCAAAGCGAGATGGACTTATCTTCTATTTGCAATCTATCAGTGCAGAACCTCTTCGGGAATGCAAAGCCGCAGTACTGACTGCGGACACTGCCATGTGAGGCGCTTTAAGCGATAGGTAAGATAATAGTCATGCACTTTTGTCCTGATCGCAAGCTCCAAGGGGGAAGTATCAATCCGTGAGCGAAACTCTCTCTTTTGGAATTCAATCAGGTGATCGATATTGTAGAGCCCCTTCTTGATCATGGGAGCGAGAGCGGGATCGACGTTTCTCGGCACGCCGAGATCGATCAAGTACTCTGTTTGGATCGGACGGGAGACACTCTTGAGTAGATGCGTCTCTTTCGCACCCACAATGACAATGGGATATTCGACCCAGCGATCTAATTCATCTCGACTAAAGGTTTTAACTTTGGAAAAAGCGGAGGGGTTTCTCGTGCAAAGTGAGAGATCTCTCCACCCTTCTTTGAGCAGTCCATCGATGATCTGCCGATTGATGTCAGAATTGCCAATAAATAGAACGGGTGTGTGGCGATCGATATGGCGAGGAAGAAATCTGTCGATGAGATCCCCCATCCCATGGGAAGAGGGGCAGAGCTTACGAGATCTAGCGACTTTGCCAATCCTCAGGGATTTTTGAAAGAGGAAATGGAGATCTGGAGAGAGACTTCTTTGTTTTACTGCCATCTCGTAGGCTTCTTTTACCTGCCTTTGGATTTCAGATTCACCCACGATGGCACTATCGAGACCTGCTGTCACTTTTGCTAAATGGTAGAAACATTCCTCTCCTGCAAAGGCGTAATTTCTCTCATATGGGAAGTGGATGGGGCCAGAAAAGTATATCTCCACCCGATTACAGGTCGAAAGTAATACGTAGGGAACAGAAGAAAAGAGCTCTTCACAACGAAGAGCAAAGGCTTCTCGGATGTCGACCGAGGCTTGCTTAAAATTGACCCCTATGACCGCTACATTCATAAAGCGGGATTATACGAAAATTTCTATGTTTCCAAAAGGAGAAAAATCATATAGAATAGTTGTATGACTATTGACCCAGTAAATTCAGGCAGTTCGAACATAGTAGATCCCTCTTCAACAGATGGGACAACCACCTCTTTTTCAGCTGTCGACACCTCAAATACCAACGATCCCTGGTCTTTTGGGGGCTATTTTAGCCCAGAAGAAAGTAAAAAATTTCAAGACCAGATGGAACAGAACATCGTCAATCAAATTAAAAAAGATCAGGCCAAATCTCATGAGGCCAGTGAAGAATTAAAAAGATCTATTGAAGGCGATGATCTCTACAAGCCTTGAAGTTACTATTGAAAGCTCCTTAGATGGACAGCGGCTCGACCAGGCACTCTCTCAACTCTTTGAGGGTTTTTCCCGCACCTATTTTCAATATCTTATTGACAATCAACATGTTACTGTAAATGGCCTCCTCAAGAAAAAACGGGAGAAGGTCAAAACAGGTGATGAAGTGGAAATCCACTTTGCCTACTCAGAAGAGCTCTCCTTAGAGCCTCAAAATATCCCTTTAGAGATCCTCTACGAAGATGAAGATCTCATAGCGATCAATAAATCGAATGACATGGTGGTCCACCCAGCGCCTGGAAACCCTTCAGGGACTCTTGCCAACGCTCTCCTTTATAGGCTAAAGTCTCTCCCTGCTGTCGATGGGGCTCCTTTGCGCCCTGGGATCGTCCATCGACTCGACAAGGAAACCTCGGGGGTGATCCTAGTCGCAAAAACTGAAAGATGCCACCGAAAACTCGTAGAATTATTTCAAACAAGACAAATGGCAAAGACCTACATTGCTGTTTGCAGCGGATGTGTGAAGGCTCAAGAAATTGATTTACCTATCGGTCGCCATCCGGTCAAACGGAAGGAAATGGCGATTGTGGAAGAGGGAAAGAGCGCTCAAACGACGATCATCCCTCTTAAGTCGAATGGGAAGTTCACCCTCGTTGAAGCGAGGCCCCACACAGGGAGAACCCATCAAATCCGCGTCCATCTAAAAGCGGTAGGGCATCCGATTGTCGGAGATCCTGTCTACGGTATCGACAGGGTGAATCAGGAGCAAAAGGAGACGAAACAGCTCCTCCACGCTTATAAAATTTCCTTTACACACCCCATCACAAAACAGCCTCTTTCCATAGAGGCGCCACTCCCTCCCCTTCTTAAAAAGTGGCAAGAAAAATTATAGCTAAATATCCCTCGCTGAATTATTCTATGAACACCAGATCAAACTGTAAACTAAGGAACGAACCATGAAAGAATTTGTAAAGTACATCGTACAAAATCTCGTCGACCATCCAGATAAAGTCAAAATTAACGAAATCGGAGGCACTCATACATTGATCATCGAACTCAGTGTTGAAAAGTCTGATATTGGTAAGATTATTGGAAAAAAAGGGAAAACCATCAACGCCGTAAGAACTCTCCTCATGTCTGTTGCTAGCAGAAACGGTGTTAGAGTAAACCTTGAAATCCTAGAAGAAGATGGCGAAAGCAAAGCTTAATTCTTGAATTACTGATCGCCCAGGGTCTCACACTCTGGGCTTTTTCATCCCTAGAAATCAATATTTAGAACAGGATAGTCTTCCCAGCCGAGGAGATCG
This sequence comes from uncultured bacterium, assembly GCA_964655475.1. Taxonomy (GTDB): domain Bacteria; phylum Chlamydiota; class Chlamydiia; order Chlamydiales; family VGMA01; genus VGMA01. The sequence continues at coordinate 28,655 of CAZZMO010000012.1, read as the reverse complement.
AAATGCCACCACTCTGTCGGAAGTCCAATGAATCCATGCTTGTGCATCAGATCTTCTAAAAGCTTTCGATTGTGATCTCTCTCTTTTTCTAAAGAGACGTGGTTTCGGTGCGCTCTGTCAGTGAACTCATCAAAGGGTGTTGGCATAGGGAGCTCATTCCCGTGAGAATCGATCAAAGTAACGTCAACTGCCGTTCCTCTGGTGTGTCTCCCCCCTTTCCAAGGAGGTGCTACGTAGCGATCATCTTGAACAATGTCCCAGAAAATTTGCTGCACAGATAGAGGTCTATAGCCATCCCAGATTTTGAGGCCGAGTCCCTGAAGTTCGAGTTCATCTTGCACCTTAACAAGCCCCTCTGCGACAGGCTTTAGGACAAGACACTCTTGAAAATTATAGACTGCGCGTCCAACAAAATTATTCTCTGTTGCATACAAGAGCTCAATTTTCATGCGTGGATCGATATGGGCAATATTGACAATCATGGTAGACAAGGGGTAATTTTAGATTTTCTAGAATTGATTGAACCAGGATCTACTTTCAAAATCAAAAAGGAGTTCTTTTCTTTCGGGAACTCTTCGATATGACGGATCGGGGTTCTAATGATCGCTTCTAAGAGAGAGCGGAACTCTTGAGAACGTTTGCCGTGGAGTTCAACATCAATCTCCATAGTGCGGATGGATGATAAGGAAAGGAACTCTTGCAAGAAAGATTTGAGATGATTAAAACCACTCTTGCTATCTGGAGGATACCAGCAACAAAGCTCATCTCGGTGGGTGTATTCCCCCACTTGTCCATGGTAGAGTTCTTCTGCTGAGGTGAGGGTCGTGAGCATCAGTAGGTGAAGGTCGATCTCCTCTTTTTCCTTGTGCATCTTCTCTGACCGTTCAATCCAGAGGTTGTATATCCCCTTTCGTTGACGCTGGAACGTCTCCACATTTCGTCTGAAGATTTTGAATTGCCCAACTGCTGTAGAGCTATTTTGCACTTTCGTATCTTGAAAAATCGCTGGGTCGAGCTCTTTCATCATCTCATTGATCAAAGACTCTTTGACGGTGTAGACCTTTTTATAAAGAGAATAGAGATCTTCGTTCTGCTGGAGCCTTTTTGCTGCATGAGCCACAAAATGGGGATCTCTAGGGATGTCGTCAAAATGGACAACTTCCACCTCTTGTCCCAATGAGAGAGATTTCAAACGGTTGATCAAAGAGGCCATACACTCTACATCGAGAAGGGTTACTTTTGTGAGAAAGTCTGTATCATCTAGAATCGCATAGACGAAGTGGAGATACTCGATGAACTCTCTTTCGACTGCGACATAGTAGGATCTTTGTGTAGAAGCGGCAGCTTTTCTTTGTAAGAGTTTTTGCAATACTCTCAAACGAGATGTCGTAGCTTCTTTTTGAATTTCCCTCTGGAAATACTCTTCGATTGAAGCAAGATCCATCCCGTTGCTGCTGTAGCGATCATTGACTCTCATCGCAAGGTCTGCAACAATCACGTTACAAGACTGAACATCAGAGACGATAAATCTTGCCGCTTTTGAAGTAGACATCTCTGTTCGATGGTGGTCGAGCAAGCTGATCGGCATCACGTAGGGAGGAATGTCCGCTTCATCATGGTTTCCAAAGTCTCTCAAGGAGGCGGTCGCTAGAACATTCTTCTGTAGCGATGAGGCGAAAATGGCCCCCATGACAGACTGCACTCCTGTCGGCTCTCGATAATTGACTGTCATATAGCTATAGTGCTTCATCTGCTCTTGAATTTCAGAGAGGTCGGCAAAGTGGCTCAAATAATTCGGGGTAAACCCAAAAACTGATCTCTTCACTTCAAATGCACATCCCAAGGTATCTGCGTACTCTCGAAATTCGCGGAAGCTATTGGAAAGCTCTTCGACAACTTTCTCTAAAAGACTAAAAATCTTTGGACGATTTTCTAAAATCTTCCCCTCTTTATCGAAGATCTCTTCATCAGGAAGCTCGGTCAAACAGCGGTAGAGTCTTTTAAATCCTTCAAGTCCAGCGTTTGAAATCGCCTTCATGAATTGATCTAGTGTTGAGTCGTATCCAGATTCAATCTTGAGAACATTTTTGACAAAGGCATCGATGTGCTCTGGGTTCGATTCAACTACATCAGAATCGGTCAGCCTTTTGTGTAAAATTTGGGTAATATGGCGTCTCATATCATCTCGAGAGAGGTCTGCTTTCGTAAAAATAGAAATCAGCTTCTGGTGGATGAGATTCTCCATCTGCCTTAGATAATCTCCAAACTGCCGGGTCACTCCCCTGACAGCATCGATATCGACAGATCTCCAGTCTCCAAGGTAATTCCCCTCATCATTGACGAGGACGATGGCATGAGCAGCCCGGTCATGCTCCATCCCATAGGATTTTTCATCGAGGGTCTTTTTGACGATCCCCTCTTGTGTCATGAGGTCGAGAGCTGTTAAGCGGATTCCCCTTCTTAGGGTGAGGAGGATCTGGAAGACGCTCTCTCCAAAAATATTTTTAAAAAGGAGCTGCAGCTCAATCGGATTCTCTGGAAGTCTTTCTGGGACAAGCCAATAATGGAGTCCCTCCCCTACTCTTGCAGCAAACGCATCAACCCATCCCCAGTAGGAAGCGACAAAGGTATCGATATCGGGAGAAAAATGGGCAAGAACGAAATGAGAACCTGGATGGTGTTTATCTAAACCGATCGGAAAATATTGTTGATAGTCTTCTCTCTGGAGGTACTTCCCTGCAATCTTCCCCCGAACGCGGAAGTTTTCTGAAGGGGAAAGTCCTGAATATTGATTGAGCCAAAACTCAAAACTCGTCAGATGATAGGTGGGAAGGAGCTGCTGAACCTTAGCAATGTAATCGACTACGTATGGGAGGAGAAAAGCGGGGCCATCTGTCTCACAGATGAGCTCATAAAGCGCCTTCGAAACGCGGGCATGTTTCTCAAAAACGAGGAGATCTCTAAAATCTGCTTCATAGAATTCGCGGAAAACTTGATCGATACGGTCAAAAGAAGCGGGCAGAAACTCGATCTCCCCTAGTAATGTTCCTTTAAACTGGACAAAAGAAGATCGACGTTTTTTACTTGTCATGCCTTTCCTAGATAAGGTCGGACTGGGCAGGATTCGAACCTGCGACCATCCGCTTAGAAGGCGGATGCTCTATCCCCTGAGCTACCAGTCCAAAACTCCTAACAGTGTACGGAATCACCGAATCATTTTCAAGTGATATTTCCCTAGAATCTGTTTCGAGCTCCCTTACACAGCGTCATCCCCCTTGATTTTGCTTTCAGCTGCATCCTTGCTATCAGATGACAAGATAAGAGCAGACAAGTATTTTTGTGGCGTATCGGGAGATTCTCGATTTGCCACCATAGCGATTTGTCCTGCAAATTGGGCCAAAAGCTCATCCTGTCTCGTTCTCACATGATCTGATGTCTGTCTTTTAAAACAAGGAGGCAATGTTATTCTAGAACTTACAACCCCTTCATCATCTGAATCCCCCAAATCACTGATTTCATCAAACTCCTTATAAGAATTACTTCTCATCACAACAGGAGATGGAGTCATATCCATGGTTTTTGAAGAAGTTTTGATGGTGAGCTCAATTTTCTCCTCTTGGATGGTACCTTTCCTCTTGAATTCTCTCTCCCTAGAAGTTGAGTCTAGCTCCTCTACAATCCGCTCGCGACTCGACTTTCTTTTTGTAATATCTGTATATGCCCTCTCTTCCATGGTTTTTACATAACGAGTTCCCGCCACATCTGTCGATACAGAATCTTTTACCTGTTTTGTAACAACCCCTCTCATAACATCTTCTGAAACATAATCCTTCACATATCCAGAAGTGCGGCACACTTCGAGAAGTTCTGAAAGCTTTTCTGGCGCAAAATCCTCTTGGGCATCTTGAATTGCCTGAAGTGTAATGACAAATGTCTCCGTGCTTTCGATGAATGAGTGTTCCTCTCTCATCTTGATGAGTTCTTGTCGATTCACTTCCTCTTCAATAACCCTTTTCATCACATATTTATTCACCTTTGAAATCAAGGGCCCAACTATCAGCACCATCCCAGAAACCCAGATTCCTGTAACGCTATCAGCACTGATGAGGTTAAAGAAAATATAACTTGTAATCGCAACAATCGTCATCGCAGTTTCAACAACTGAGAATGCAAAGAATCGATTTTTGTAAGAACAACATGTGGGCTTCTGATCTTTAGTATGGATCATTTTATCCACATTTTGACTCACCATTTTTAACTTCGCGATTTGTCGATTCAAGATCGTAATCATCGGATTAAAGTGGAGTTGACCTGGCCTTTGTAAACGCTCAATCATCAAGGCATCTACTCCATGCAAAGTAGTTTTGATTTGATAAGATGCGTCATTCCAACGTCTTACTAATTCACCCACTTCAACGATTTCTTCTTCCTCTGGCATCGGATCATGAGCCGTATGTTGCCGCTCAATGACTCTTGCAACAGTTCTTCCGAGGTTTGTCGATGTGTTGAGAGTTGTCAAATCGATGTTGGCAACTGCGATCAACTGCATCGCCATCCCCTCTGGATTAACATACTGTTTTAAAGGTTCAGGAATTCTACGACACTCTTTCAATCCACTATTGATGACATTTGGTCCTACCACAGTTTCACCTCGGCGAAGGAGCTCGAAGAGCTTAAAGAGCTTTGCCATCGTATGAGCTCTTTCAACAATAGAGAGGCGAGCTACCATTTTGTGAAGCTTCGTCTTCGTTTTTTGTCGAGATAGCTCCTCTGCCTGCTTTTTATCGATCGATTTTGAAAACACAGTCGATAGAACGTTCAATCCGACAGAGGCCCAACCGACTGCACTCGTCGATGAAAAATCTGCCGTTTTTATCACGTTATTCACGACATTTAACCCAAGAGAGACGACATCTAGCGCAACTTCTGTTGGATGTGAATGACAAAAAAGCCATGAATAGGATTTTGAGACTCTCTCCTCTTGCTGCTTTTCCTTCAAAATATCTCCCACCTCCTCCATCAAGGAAGAAACAGATTTGATATGGGAGTGGAGAATTCCCACCCCTGCTAAAAGATCTGCTTCTTGTGGTTTTTTTTCATTGAGTGTCTGACCGATGCAGTTGAGGGCCTCTTCTAAACCTTGAACTGATCTGTCCACTTCTGCCTCAATTTCAGGTAAAGTCTTCCCATTTGAACCATATGTTTCTGACAGACTTCTAGAGCTGTCTCTTGTGATTGCCTGCGACATGTGAACCTCACGATTTGTTTACAATATATTAATAAAATCTTTATTATAATGGTAAGAAATTTTTAAAATTTTTTCGTTGCCGTTAAGTTTTCCCTTGAGTAACCTAGTTTCCATGAGCCAAAAAATTCGTCTTTCCATCATCGGAGCCACTGGAAAATTGGGCTCCAAAATCGTTATGAAGTTGATTGATCACGAAACTTGCACTCTAGAGCATGCTATCGTGAGACCTCAAAGCTCTTACGCGGGAAAACCTGTTGCATCTCTCTTCCCCTCCTACGAAAACCCGATCCTCTTCCACGCTCAATATGAAAAAATGGCTTCAACTAGTGATGTCATCATCGATGTCTCAAACCCAGAAGCGATCTCTCGCTATATCCCCTCTGTATTGAGAGCCAAAGTGCCCCTCGTGATTGGAGTGACAGGCTATAAAAAAGAGACGCTCCAGCTGATTCAAGAGCTCTCTGCCCACATCCCCATTTTGTGGGCTCCCAACTTTGCCCTCGGGATTCCCTTCCTCGCAAAATTTATCCAGCTCTGCGATGAGGCGTTTCACCGCCACTCTAAAGTGACGATCCAGGAATGGCACCACAAAGAGAAAAAAGATATGCCGAGTGGAACGGCGCTCCAGCTCGCAAAATCGTTAAAAACCACGCCAGAGATCCTCTCATATCGTGAAGGGGATATCATCGGAACGCACACGGTCTCTTTTGAATCGGGAAGTGAGGTGATTGAACTCACTCACAAGGCGCTCTCTCGCGATTTATTCGCTGAAGGGGCGATCAAAGCCGCTGAATTCCTCGTTGAGAAACCGAACGGTTTTTACGAAATGAAAGACCTACTTCCTATTGCATGAGAAGTAACATTCGTGCTACGATGCTGCCATGAAAGAAGAATTATCTTTTATTTTAGGTCCTTGTGCACTCGAATCAGAAGATGTGGCACTCGAAATTGCAAAAGAGGTCTCAGAGATCTGCAAGAAGCGGAATGTTTCTTGGTTCTTTAAAGGGAGTTTCGACAAGGCAAACCGCTCTTCGATCGACTCATATCGAGGTCCTGGAATGGAGCTCGGCCTTCAGATTCTCGAAAAAGTAAAGAAGACCTTCCATATCCCTGTTTTAACAGACATTCACCTCCCTGAGCAAGCAGCACCTGTCGCTGAAGTGTGCGATGTCCTCCAAATCCCCGCTTTCTTATGCCGTCAAACAGACCTATTAGTTGCAGCAGGAAACACGGGAAAAATCGTGAATATCAAAAAAGGGCAGTTTGTCGCCCCACACGATATGATCCATCCTGTCAAAAAGATTGAAAGTACAGGTAATCGACAGATCATCATCACGGAGCGGGGAACCACCTTTGGTTACAACAACCTGGTGAGTGACATGCGCAGCATTCCGATCATGAAACCATTTGGCTACCCCATTTGCTACGATGGAACCCACTCTGTTCAGCTCCCTGGTGGAGATGGAAAAACTACGGGTGGCAATCGTGCGTTTATCCCCTACCTCGTCAAAGCCGCTGTCGCAGCGGGAGCTGACATGATTTTTCTCGAAACACATCCCGATCCGAAATCAGCTAAAAGTGACAGCAGTAACATGCTCCCTCTGGCAGAACTCTCCCCTCTGATGGATCAGTGTCTTGCGATTTATCGTGCAACGAGGGCTCCATGTTTAAACGTGTAAAGTGGTTCTTCATCTTAGCACTCTTTCTACTCACCTCTTTATTTGTTTGGCAATTCCAATTCTCCTCGATTCAACTGGGAAAAGAAGAGCTCTTCACGAAAAATCATTCAGACTTCCTCTCCATGAAATCGCTTCATGAGAGAAAAGGGGTGGAAAAAGTCCTCCTCCAAAAGGATAAAGACCACCGCATCATCTACCACATCCACTACCCCTCTTCCCATTTCAATTTCAAACCCTCTCCGAAAGGGGTCCTCATTTTAGAAGATATGGCGAGCTTCCAGATTTGGTATGAAGATCCTCCCCAAAGAAGGCTCTTTGAAGGAACGGAAGCGGTCTACGATTTTAAACACCAAACCTTTCAGGCAAACGACTTTCAACTTTCGATCTACGACCGAGAAGCTCTTCTATTTCAAGGATTTGGGCGAAATCTTTCGTTTTATTTTCACGAACTCAAACCCTGCTTTTCTAGCAAAAATTTCACAGCTCACCTAAATTTGGAGGGATCATAGCATGCATTATCTACTATCTCTACTCGCAGCAGGAGCTCTCATCTCATCTGATGAAGTTTCTTTTGTCTCCGATCTACTAACACTGAATGGGCATGTCTCGATTGACCATCCACTTGGCCATTTTGAAGCAGATAAAGTCACCGTTGAAAAAATGGAAAATGACAAAGAAAATCGCCTCTCACACGCCACATTTGAACATGGAGTAAAGATCTCCCTTTCAGATAGCCGCTATATGGAATGCGATCTCGCTGACTTTGACTTCACGCGCTTAGAGGCTGTATTGAAGGCAACAGATGATGCATTTGTTACCATCTCAGATCAGAATGGAGAACTTCCCCTTCTCTTGAAGGCAAAAAACATCCGCTGTAAATTTCTAAACGAAGAAACAAAAGCGCTCCAATCCCTCTCTGGAGAGACACTAGTTGAGCTTGTCATTGCGGGCTTGTACCACATTTCGGCAGACAAAGTAGAATATCTTCCACAAGGGATGCTCCATTTTTTTGGAACTGATGAAGAGTCAACCTGCCAAATTAAAACACCAAAAGAGACCTTTCTAGCGAAAAAAATCTCTTACGACACCCATTCAAAAACCTTCTCCTTTGATGAATTAGATGGGGTGGTAAATGGATGCCGTATCCAAGCAAAGCACACCTTGTTTACCAAAGGGGATCGATCGATTGTCTTTGACCAAGGGGCTACGCTCGAACCTTTAAACTTAGGGCTCATCTCCTCTCCAGGTCTGATCCAAATCTTTTTAGACGAAGCAGAGAATATCACAAAAGTAGAAAGCCCTTCAGAGCCACTTTGCTTCATGAATGATTTCCTCCACATCGAAAGCTCTGCTTTGCAGCTCGGCTATACAGCAGAAAAATCTCTGAAACACATCTCATTCATCGACCATGTGAAGATCACTCCGAATGCCTCCTTCTTCCCCTTGCGCTATGCAACTGCACAGATGGTCGATTACAACCATGAAGAAAATTCCCTCACATTGACCGGCTCAGAAGAGGAGCCTGTCATCCTCGGCAAAGACTCTCTCCTCATGAACGCAGAAAAACTTGTAGTTCTCTTTGACAAAGAAAGTCATAAGAGTAAAATTCAAGGAGAAGGGATTGTGAATTTTTCTTTCCCGATCAAGTCCAACTGGAAGGAGGAAGTGTTTGGTGCTCTTTGAAGTGAAAAATTTGATCAAACATTTTGGTCAACGCTCTGTTCTAAGCGATTTTTCCCTTACCATCTCCTCTAGTGAGATTGTGGGTCTCCTTGGGCCAAACGGCGCAGGGAAGACGACCATCTTTCACATCATCATGGGACTTCTTAGCCCAGATAAAGGGGCGATCATTTTTCACGGCCAAGATATCTCTGCTCTCCCCATCCATAAACGGGCAAAAATGGGGATTGGATACCTCGCACAAGAGCCCTCTATATTTAGAGACCTCTCTGTCGAAGATAACATCTTGTGCATCCTAGAGACCCTTCCCCTTTCCAAAGAAGAAAGGCTCAAGAGGCTCAAAGAAAACCTTGGAGAATTAAACCTCTCCCATCTTGCTAAAAGAAAGGCAGCCCTCCTCTCTGGTGGAGAAAAAAGACGCCTCGAAATCGCAAAAGCCCTCACAACGAACCCCTCTCTCCTCCTCCTCGATGAACCTTTTGCCAATGTTGACCCCATCACAATCAATGATGTGAAAAAAACGATTCAATACCTCAAAACGCGTGGGATCAGCATCCTCGTCACCGATCACAATGCAAGAGAGATCTTCTCATTTGTCGATCGAACCTACCTCATCCAAAAGGGAAGCCTACTTGCAGAAGGCTCTGCAGAAGACCTCATCGCAAGTCCTCTTGTTCGGCAAGAATATCTCGGCGAAACTTTCTCTCTCTAAGGAAGATCGATCATCAGGTATTGCTTAAAGCAGACCTCTGAAGGAGCCTCTCCTCGGCAAATGAAGGGAACATCGATGAAGGCTAGATATCCTAAGTCGGTCAATTCTTGACAAAGAGCGCTCTTTGCCTCAGGGACCATCATGGAAATGTTAAATGCGTAGCGCTTGATCAAAAGATCGAGCTTTGTAGTACTTTTGATTTCATCCAAAAGCCTCACTCTCCCCTCTTCTAGCGATTCTACAGCTTGACGCTCCTCGATCGAATCGAATGAAACCTTCTCTTTACAACCTTGAATCGCTAATTGAACCTTATGGATCGAGAAATTAGGACTCAAACATTCCTCACCTGGTCGAGGAGGATCATCTACAGAAATAGATAACGCTTGATAAGGAAAAGGACAACCATGTTTCAAAACAAAATAAGGCTCTTCTAGGGAGATATGAAACCCCTCTTTTTTCAGCAGTTTATACAATACTTTTACGTGTGGGTAAAAATTCATCTCTTCATAACGCCAAAGCACAGAAGAAAAAGAGGTCGGTGCAAGCCTACTAATGGTTACAAGCACTTCCTCTTTAAACCATTTTTTGAGATCCTCTGATGTTTTCGCATAAGGGCGCTCATGAGATCCTGTGATGCCTTTGATCTCTAATGAACGACCACCCTTAAATTGTTCTTGTAGCTCTTCTGGAGTAATCGCTTCATAACTTACTTTCCCTGAACGATCCCAAGAGTAGATGCGATGCACCACATCTTGAATTAACGAAACTTCATCAGTAAGATTCACATGCCACCGATGAGCATACAGAGAGGTAGAAATAACAAACTCCTCTCGGACGAAATGAAAAGCAAGAATGTAGCTCATATAGATACTAATCCTATCATGAGTCACAGCCCCAAGACACCATTCATATCTATGAGCCCTTTCGCTGGGCTCTTTATTATGAATTTCTTCTATATCCAAATCTAACTGTTTTAATATCGGATCGTGATCAATCGTGATCGGTATTGATCTCAATGCATGATACTCACTAATTGAGAGCATGCAATTCTCCTACGTTAGATCAATCATCAGATATTGTTTATAGACTTTACGATCTGATGTGGGCGACTCCACATCGACGAAAGGGACATCTAGGCTCACCTTTAACTCAAGAACAAGGAGCTTTTGAAAAAACTCATCATAAAGTTCAGGATGTAGCTTACTGATGTCAAAGGCATATTGTTTGATCATTGGGCCTTGCTGCTTGATGGCAATGAGCTCATCTTTTAAGCGTACGAAGGCTTCTTCGGTCCCTTCCCAATCTTTGCTCATCATGATTTCGACCCAAGGCTCATCGCTTTGCTGTACACCGATCGACTGCCGAGTGGAGATCATACCTCCATCCAACACGATATATGGTTCATGTATATTAATGATCAGTCCCTTATCCATCAGTATACCAACGACCTGATCCATTTTTTTACAGTTTTGAATTTTTTCATAACGCCATTCGTACAACTGGGTCACTCCACCCATAAAAAGCTCTTCAAATCGACTGACAATATCTTCTACTTTTTCAGTAGTAACTCCTATGGATGTAGTGATCTGAAGAACAGTCCTTCCTAGAGTAAAATCACTGATCTCTGATTTTCCCACAGAAAAAACTCCCGTGGGATCATGCATATGATAACAAGACTCTTCTGCAAAAAAAGCTCTGCCTACACTCGATACTTTCCAGTATCCGAGCTTAGAAACCGTTACTACTTTGTATTCTCGAGAGTAGATATACTCTGACAAATGTTTCTCTGCAAATTCATCGATCTTACTATGTAAAACAGAATCACAAGACCATTTCAATTCACGGCTCGGTTGTTTATTGATGAGATTTGCTTTAATGTCGAAATGGATTTTTTCGATAAAACTTATGGATGTGAGCATGTTTTTTTTAAAGAGTTGATTAAAATGAAGAGAGTGTAAATCGAAAGATCGTTTTAAACAAGTTCTTGCTCTGAAATTCTGAGAAGATCTTGGCATGCGTGCCATACCATACTGACAGGAAGCTCATTGAGACAGTCACTCATCCAAGTATTGCCACACCCTTCATCATCGCAAGCTCTACAAGATTTTGACATCGCGACAACTACTGCATGAGGATTTCTCCAAGGGCCCCACGTTTGATCACAAGAGGGGCCAAACAAGACGATCGTCTTCGCTTTGACAGCACTTGCCATGTGGAGGGGAACAGAGTCAACCGAGACGAGAAGTTTCGAGGCTTCAATGAGAGCGCCCAGTTCTTTCAAGGTCATGAGCCCAACAAGATCAAGGACTTTTTTCCGCTCCTCTCCGAGCTCAGCAAAGATAGAATCGATAAATCCCCTCTCCTCTTCTCCTGGGCCTCCCGATACAACAACCGTTTCCCCTTGATCGAGGAAGCGGAGGATCAGTTCGGCAAACTTTTCTGCTGGCCAATGTTTATAAGACATCCGAGACGCGGGATGAATTAAAATAAAGTTTTCCCTCCCTTCGAGAAGATGGTTGACTCGGAAACGATCAACGGGAGAGAGGGCAAAAACGAGATCTCTCGATTCCTCGGAAGGATGAATTCCGAGAATGCGTAAAGTATCGAGATTTCGTTCCACAGTGTGTCTTTTCGTCGATGTCCATCTGACTAGGTGTGTGTAGCAGTGGGATTGCCCTACCATCCCTTTATCAGCCTCGTAGCCAATCCGGTAAGGGGCTTTGGAGACTCTCGAGACAATAGCTCCTCGATCCCCTTTGGTAAGGTTGATCGTCATGTCATAGCCTGTGTCGCGGATCGTTTTTAGGTTGACCGCCTCTTTTTTCATCTTTTGCCAAGAGGAGAGTTTTTTCCACTGCTGATCATAGGTAAAAAAATTTCGAATTGCGGGGTGTCCCATCAACATCGGTAAGGTTTCTTTATAGAGGTAGACATCAATGTTTGCCTCAGGAAATCTCTCTTTCAGGGCAGAAAATAATGGGGATGAGAGAAGAACATCTCCATGGTACTTGAAAATAATGACCAAAATATTTTTTACTTGTTCCAGAGGAATAGAAGCATTCATATCCGATAAGTTACCACGGGTAGCCGAAAATTTCATAGAAAATTATTCCAAGGCTTGCTAGCCTATTCCCTACGAAACTAGAGGAATATATGCAAACATTACGGACATTAGGAATTATTAAACCAGACGCGGTTGAAAAGAGCCATATCGGAGAAATTCTCGACCGGATTGAGAAAAACGGTCTCTGTATCATCGCGATGAAAATGAAGACTCTCTCTTCAGCAGAAGCGGCAGAATTCTACGACATCCATAAAGACAAGCCTTTCTACCAAGACCTCGTCTCTTTCATGAGCTCTGGCCCTGTCGTTGTCATGTGCCTCGAAGGGGTAGATGCTGTACAAAGATATCGTCAGATCATGGGTGCAACAAATCCTCAAAACGCAGCTCCTGGAACCATCAGAGCTGATTTTGCTGAGTCTATCGATCGCAACGCAGTTCACGGGTCTGATTCCCCTGAAAATGCTGCTAGAGAATTGAAATTCTTCTTTAACGAAGATGAGATTTGTCCAAGATTAGCGACACAGGGCCATCGTTAATATAATCGATCTCCATGTGTGCAGCGAACCGCCCTTCTGCGACAAGATGAGGACCTAACAGCTCTTTGAGCTTCTCTACAAATTTATCGTAGAGTTCCTTAGCTAATGCAGGGGGCGCCGCTTCTATGAAAGTAGGCCTTCTCCCTTTTGATGCATCCCCATAAAGTGTAAATTGTGAAATCGCGAGGATGGAGCCTTTGACATCTCGAATCGATAGATTCATCTTCTCCATATCATCTTGAAAAACGCGCAGATCAATAACTTTTTGCGCTAAAAAATGGACCTCTTCGACGGTATCGGTGTGGTGAATCCCTACGTAGACAAGAAGTCCATGCTGAATTTTTCCGAGAACCTCTCCATTGACCCGAACCTCGGCCCTCTTGACTCTTTGGACTAATATTCTACTCATATGCGGAAATGGTCTAACTCAAACGCAATTTTTTCCATTTCCTTTTTGATCGCTTCAGGAAATCTTGGCTCAAACTGCCGGAAATATTCTTTTGCTTCAGCAATATTTTTCTTATGCGCTGCGGGATCGATTCTAAAGAGCTCATTGATGACCTCCTCTGGGAGAGCAAGACCATGCGTGTTGAGGTCATGTGGGCAAGGGATTTTCCCGATGGGTGTCTTCATCGCTCCAATCTTTGCATCGAGTCTTTCGGTGATCCATTTCAGGATGCGGACATTTTCGCAAAACCCTGGCCAGAGGAATCTCCCCTCTTGAGATTTTCTAAACCAATTGACCTGATAGATCCGAGGTAAATAACTTGGGTTGATCTTTTTCCCCATATCGAGCCAGTGTTGAATGTAGTCTCCCATGTGGTAGCCACAAAATGGGAGCATGGCAAAGGGATCTCTTCTCACATCGCCGACAGTACCTGTCGCTGCTGCCGTCTTTTCAGAAGAGAGATTCGCACCGAAAAACACCCCTTGAGCCCAGGTAGATCCTTCGAGAACGAGTGGCACATCTTGAGCTCTTCTCCCTCCAAAGATGATCGCATCGATCCTTACCCCCTCGAGATTGTCAAATTCAGGGTCTAGGATGGGGCACTCTGTAACTGATACTGTGAAGCGAGAGTTCGGATGGGCCGCGGGCTCCTCTCTTGTCCACTCTCTTCCTTTCCAATCGATGATTTTTCCTGGTGGTGGCTCTTTGGTAAGCCCCTCCCACCAAACGTCTCCATCTTCCGTCAAAGCCACATTCGTAAACACAGTATTCTTGGAGATTGTGCTGATTGCGTGGGGATTCGACCTCTCTGAGGTTCCAGGGGCCACTCCAAAGAATCCCTTCTCTGGATTGATCGCATAAAGAGCCCCCTCGGGACCGATGTGGAGCCAGGCGATATCATCACCCACACACTCAACTTGCCAACCTGGCAGGGTGGGCTTTAACATCGCAAGATTCGTTTTCCCACAAGCGCTTGGGAACGCTGCTGCGACATACCGTTTTTTCCCTTCAGGATTGGTTATCCCTAAAATGAGCATATGCTCTGCCATCCATCCCTCTTTTTTCGCAAGGACACTGGCGAGCCTCAGAGCTAAACACTTCTTCCCTAACAAGGCATTTCCACCATATCCACTTCCATAAGACCAGATCTCTTCTGAATCAGGAAAATGGACGATCCATTTCTCCTTATTGCAAGGCCATGGGACATCTTTTTCATTCGGAGAAAGAGGCATCCCAACAGAATGGAGACACGGAATGAACGGCTTATCAAGAAACTCTAAACTCACCCTGGTCATGATCGACATGTTGTAGACGACGTAGGGAGAGTCTGTGATTTGAATCCCAATTTTTGCAGTCACAGCGCCGTAGGGCCCCATGCAAAAAGGGATGACATACATCGTTCTCCCTTTCATACACCCTTGAAAGATCTTCATGAGGTGCGCTTTCATCTCTTTGGGATCTTTCCAGTTATTTGAAGGGCCTGCATCTTCTTCTTTTTCAGAACAGATGAAGGTGCGCTGCTCTACTCTTGCGACATCGTCAGGATCAGATCGAGCGAGATAGCTTCCCTCTCTTTTTTGAGGATTGAGCGGGATGAAAGTCCCCTGATCGACAAGAAGCTTTGCGATTTTTTGCCTCTCCTCATCGGAACCATCACAAATATAGACGTGATCTGGCTGACAAAGTTCCTTGGCAGTCCTGACAAAATCAGCATACTTCACAAAAACCCCCTAAACGTTTAGGGAAGAGCGAATGATTTGCGCTTTTTAAATCGATCGAGATACTCTAACGCTTTTCCTGTACCCAGACATACCGCAAGGAGTGGATTTGGTGCAATAATAACAGGAAGGCCACACTCTTTGATCAAGAATTTATCGAGTCCTTTGATCAAAGCGCCCCCTCCCGCGAGTACCATCCCTCTCTCTACGAGGTCTGCAGCAAGTTCAGGTGGACACTTTTCGAGTGTAAGTTTGACACTTTCAATGATCTGTTGAATAGGCTCCGCAAGGCATTCGCGGATCTCTACTGAATTGATCCTTTTTGTAATCGGAAGACCTGCTACTTGGTCTCTTCCTCTCACTTCCATTTCTAACTCATGATCTCCTAAAGGATAGGCAGATCCGATCGTCATCTTGATCTCTTCTGCAGTCCTTGGACCAATCATGAGGTTGTATGTGCGGCGCATGTAGTTGATGATGCAATCATCAAACTCATCTCCCCCAATTCGAAGAGATCTAGACTCTACAATCCCCCCAAGAGAAATGATCGCAATCTCCGTCGTACCACCACCAATGTCGACTATCATATTCGCTGCTGGCTCATGAACAGGGAGATCGACCCCAATCGCAGCAGCCATCGGCTCTTCAATCAAGATCACCTCTTGAGCTCCTGCGCGAAGAGCTGAATCTTCCACAGCTCTCTTTTCCACACCTGTGATCCCTGATGGAACAGCAATCAAGATTTTCGGTCTAAATAAACTTCTGGAGGTAGTGACCCGCTTGATCAGCGCTTTCAACATCCCTTCAGCAATTTCAAAGTCAGCGATAACCCCATCTTTCATGGGACGGACTGCATGGATCTTTCTCGGCGTTTTTCCGAGCATCGCTTTCGCTTTTTGTCCTACCGCTAATACTTCATTCGTCACTGAATCGACAGCAACAACAGATGGCTCCGCTAATACAATCCCTTTTCCTCTGACATATACCAGCGTATTGGCTGTCCCTAAGTCAATCCCAATATCACTTGCGAAGATTCCTGTCACATTGCGCCATTTTCCAAGAGCTCTACGACAAACCTTTGTCAATCGATCAGTAAAAGTTTCTGCCCCATTCATACCATTGCCTCAATTCAAATAGATTGTCATCTTATCGAAATAGTATTTGCTTGGCAATCGCAATGTAAAAAAGGCCTCCACAAAAGGGGAGGCCCAAGAAATCGACAAATCAATTCCTAATCGAGATTAAGAACGACCAGCAACTTTTTTGATGAAGTGAGCGAGAACACTAATCGCCACGAGAACTTTAACAAGCTCTCTTCTTCGTGATTGACGATCAGCTCTGCTCATATAGCGTCCTTCTTTACGAAGTGCTCTACGACCTTCACGTCTTTCTTTACGAGCTGGAGCTCTAGATCCTCTTGCGCTTCTTCGTGCAACACGTCTATCATGACGAGCTGGAGCACGAACAGTCTTCTTTTTTGTTTTTGTAGGTTTTTTCATATTATTCTCCTTTTTATTAAGACAAAAGCAATATGCTTTTTCCTTGTCGTATTATAGGAGATTTTTAGATTAGAGTTTTTAACTCCCTCACCCTCAATGAATTACTGAAATTCATGAGAATGAAGGAGCTAAGAGGTTTAGGTCTCAAGGAGCTCGAGAACATCTTCCCAAGTGAGTTTGGCGAGAGCTTCTTCGTCGCAGCTCACCACCTTCTTGACAAGACCTTGCTTACGTTTTTGCATCTCGACGATCTTCTCTTCGATCGTGCCGAGCGAAACAAGTTTATACACAGAGACATTCTTGTTCTGACCCATGCGATGGACCCGGTCAGTTGCCTGGTTCTCCACAGCCGGGTTCCACCACATGTCGTAGTGGATGACTGTATCAGCTCCAACGAGGTTGAGACCTGTTCCCCCTGCCTTGAGAGAGACCAAGAAGACTGAAATAGACTTGTCTTCGTTGAACTTCTTCACAATCTCGAGGCGGTTCTTGCTCGTTCCATCGAGGTAGACAAAGCGGATTCCCTTCTGCTCGAAGTCTGCTTTCAAGATATGGAGCATCTTCGTGTATTGGGAGAAAATGACCGTTTTGTGTCCCCCTTCGATGAGGGTTGCAAGGAGGTCGTTCAACATGTCGTACTTGGCACTGTCCCCCTCTTCTGCTACCTGTTTCGCAAAGATCGCTGGGTGGCAGCAGATCTGCTTGAGTCTGGTGAGGGTTGCAAGAACGTGAATTTGAACCTTGTCGAATCCATCTCTTTCGACCAACTTGACGAGCTCGTCTCTTGCTGATGCAGCATAGGAGCGGTAAAGGTCCAGCTGAACTTCTGAAAGTGGGCAATGGTAGACGAGCTCCGACACTGGAGGGAGGTCGTGAAGCACATCGCTCTTCATGCGGCGCATGATGAACGGAGCGACTTTCTTCTTAAGGTATTCGAGGTTCTTTGTATGCTCTTCCCCTTGCGCTCTGATGTACTTTTCTAAGAAGCGATCGAATGAGCTCAAGAATCCTGGCATGAGGAAATCAAATAGTGACCAGAGCTCTTCTAGAGAGTTCTCGATCGGCGTACCTGACAAGATCATGCGGTGTTCCCCTTTCAACATCTTCACCGACTTCGCATTTCTCGTGCCGCGGTTTTTGATGTGCTGTGCTTCATCGAGGATCACATAGTTGAAGTAGACAGCCTGGTACTGCTCAATATCTTTTTGGAGTAAGCTATAAGAGGTGATGATGACATCAATATCCCCCGCATTCTCGATCAACTTCTTTCTCTGACTTGGGATTCCATCGACAATCATCACTTTAAGTTTCGGATTGAACTTGGAAATCTCTTCCTTCCAGTTGTAGAGAAGGGAAGTTGGGCAGACGACGATCGAAGTGTCTCCTGGTTTATGAGACTGAGTAATCCCCACAATCGCTTGGACTGTTTTTCCAAGACCCATATCATCGGCAAGTACCCCACCGAGATACATGGAACGAAGTCTTTCGAGCCACTGTACCCCTTCCACCTGATAGCCGCGGAGTTCTGCGTTGATCTCTTTTGGAATCGGAGAGAATTTCATCTCAATTTCCCCGAGCATCTGGCTACGGATCTCTTGAAGTTTTTTCGTCATCGTGAATTTGACAGGGAGATCTTTGAAGTTTGATTCATCGATGTTTGCAATGCTCCAAAGAGGACGCTCAATCTCGTAGTTGTCTAATTCATCAATGCCAAGCTCATCGAAAAGTTGAACGAGCGGCGTGATCCTTTCGAGGTCAAGAACCAAGATTTTTGGGATCTTTCCACTCTTGTCACTCTTCTTGGCTCCCTTCTTATGGTGAGAGAGTTCCAAAAAGGCCCTTTTCGATAAAATACATTCCCAAAGCCTGTCGAGCTTCGTCCCTGCCAAATCTCCATTGACGGTGAGGGCAATAATATAGGAATCCATTCTTTCTGTATGCGAGAGCTCTAAAGCAAACTCTGTCTTGTCATAGATGAACTGATCGAGAAGGTTTTGTGGGCAGTTGAACGTGACCCTTCCTTGATTTCTCGGGATTACCTCTGTCATGAAATCGACGATCTTCTTCTCTGTTTTGGCAACAAATTGCCCCGTTTCATCATTAAAGACAAATCCTTGGAAGAGGTCATCTGTGATCTCTTTTTCCTCGACGAGATTTCTCGCCAAGATCCCCTCTTTCGATACAAAGGAAGCAAGATGTTCATGGCTGAGATGCATCGTGGCTGCTGGGATCTTAAACCCTTCATACTCGAAAAAGAGTTCAGCCTCGAGCTCTCCATCGAGGTACGAAAGATCGCAGATCGCCTTGACAGGATTGACATAGGGAAGGGTGACAAATTTCGAACTTACCCCTTGCTCAAGGATCTCTGCATACTTTGCAAGCTCAGGAAGAGCATTTTCAACAAACGTTCCAAATAAAGGTTCTGGCACCGTGATTTCACGAAGCTCTAGGAGGTGCATCAAGTGCTGCCTTGTGATGTGAATCGGGAATCGGTAGTAGATATGACCATAAATCAATCCAGGATTTGCACATTCAAAGAGCCTTGTCTCTTCGATCTGGACCGTATTTTGATGGAGCGACAACATCGGATTCATGAGCACCTTTTTCGCAGGAGGCTCAATATACTCTAAAGACATTCTGAAGAGAGCTGGCGATGGGGAGAATCTCAAAGGACTCTCGAGCGACTCCTCATAAATACAAGGAAGGAATGGGAGGTCATCGTCATTATAACTTCCCTTCACGAGAAGCTCTCTTGCACTCTTGTAGGCTTCCGCTAAGATGAGACCGAATGATTTGAGCTCGATGAAAGCGCAGCGCTGACTCTTTTCCGTTGTCGGTTTGTCGTGCACTCTTGCGTAGTCGATGAGCATCCTTGCAATCTCTTGCTGCTCATCTTTAAAAGAATCTAGAGAAAAGAGATACCTCTTCCCACCAATAAACAAGGGCTCTTCATGTCGAAGGCCGTCGATGAAGTCTTTAGCGCAAGGGATGTGGAGAGGTTTTGATCTCGATTTTAATCGAAGAGCTAATTGAAGCTCAACAATAGGTCTGACGTTGGCATTTGTAGCTGGTAATGTAAAAATAATCGCAAGGTCTGCTGTGTCGATTTGTCTTTCTTCTCTTGGGAGGAAAAAGGGAGAAACGGAGAGAGTTTTCGAAGCAGAGATGTACTCTTGCATGAGCTCTCTTTGAAACTGCTCATCTTGCTTTTGCTCTTGCTTTGTGACCGCTTCCTTGACCGCTTCAAAGAGAACTTCTTTCTGCTTATCATCGAATTCTTCATTATTTGCTAAATTCGTGAGGTCGTTCTCTTTGGAATAGTTGACTAAAATCTCATCCAAATGAGCTTCTAAATAATAGAGAAGCGCAGCTAAATGCTGACAGTCGTAATGATATGGACAATCGCAATCAGAATCGATGGTTTCACACTCTTCTCGATCGATTTCGATTTCACTTTCGTAAGTGTTATTGAACTGCCCTTCGATCTTGGCGCTGATGCGAAGTGATGTCGCATCGATGCTAATGATTTTGGCAGAAAGGACCTTCGCATTGTCGAAAAGCTCCTTCCCTTCACGTAACACAGCCTGAGAATAATCTTGTTTTAACTTGCGTACATTTAACATAGGCTTCACCCCATAGGGAGCTTTTACAATTTTTCCAGATCAAAGGCAATTAAAAATATCGAAACTTTGGTCAGAAAAAGGGACTTTTGCTGAAACCACAGCGTTTCCAAGGAACTGTTTTTTTATTTTGCCCTTTCAAAGGGAGTCTTTTTCTACTCCCTCCGATTCTAAAATTCCCCTTGATTTCTGTATACCCAAATGCATTCAAGAATTGGCTTATAGCGACGCTAAAACTCCTCGATTAACACATTTTAAAAGGGTCCATGTTATTAATATTGAACCTGTTAAAATGTATTAATCCAGGATACTTTCTCTGTCGCTAAAATCCAATTCTTGAATGCATTTTGGCATAACTCATAAAAAAAAATTGAAACAAAAAATGAAAGAAACAAACCCATATTTGATCAGCTATTTCAAGGAATTTTCTTCTTGTTTCTTTTTTCTTCTTGAATTTTTCCTTAGCCTACGATAACATACCTCCTGTTTTGCGGGTGTAGCTCAGTGGTAGAGCATCACGTTGCCAACGTGAGGGTCGTGAGTTCGAATCTCATCACCCGCTTATTTATCTATAAGACGGAAGAGCCATGCAGAATTTGTCCTCTGAATTGATTGACGCAGAAATCGAAAGACTCGCGGGATGCGTTGTTGAGTTTCGCATTAAAGTGAAAGCCCCTCTGATTGCTTCAGCAAAGAGAGAAGCGGCAAAGAACATTGCAAAACAAGCATCTATTCCAGGATTCAGAAAAGGGAAAGCTCCTGCTAACATCATTGAGACAAAATTCCCAGGGGCTCTCCAGGAAGAAACACAAAAAGTACTCGCCGACGAAGCGTTCAAAGCTTGTCAAAAAGAGGTGAGAATTCCCCTTTTGAGCCAAAACTCAAAAATCGCTTACCATACTGACTCTATCAGCGACTCTGAAGCACAAATGACCTTCAAGTTCGAAACAGAGCCCACTGTTCCTGATTTTACTGTTGAACAGTTCCGCTTTACTCCTGAAAAATCACCTGAAGTGACTGACGAGCTTGTGGAAGAAACTGTCCGAAGAATCCAGCTTTTCTACGCAACTTGGCAAGAAGTTTCAGATAGAGCTGCTGATTATGGAGACTTCGTCGTCGTTGATATCGAAGATCTAGACACAGATCCTCCATCAAAACCTTTTAGCAACTCTCGCTTTGAGCTTTCAAAGAGCGCAATGGCTGAGTGGATGCAAGCATTGATTGTCGGCCTCAAAGTGGGCGAAGCGAAAGAAGGGAAGAGCTTCCCTGATCAAAAAGAGAGCGATGAAGTCAAGAAAACGTTCACAGAGAAGAAAGTGCGCATCACACTTCACAAAATCGAAGCACCTATCCTCCCCCCTATTGACGACGAACTCGCGAAGAAAGTGGGAGTCACTTCGAAAGAAGAGATGTACCGCCGCTTGAAAGATCTGATGCAAAAACAAGAAGCTGAGCGAACACAGAACAAAAACCGCGATCTCTTAGCAGAGGCGCTCTTGGCTGGAGTTCAATTCGACATCCCTGCATCTATTTTAGATAAAGAGCTTCGCTACCGGATGAATCAACGATTCCAAGATCCTGTTTTCCATAACCGTTGGAAGATCCTTTCTAAGGATGAACAAGATAAACGGCAAGAAGAGTTCCGCGAAGACGCTGAAAAAGCGATCCGGATGTTCTACATCTGCCGCAAAGTTGTCTATGACAATAAGATCTCTCTTTCAAGAGAAGAACTATATCCTAAAATCGAAACCACTTTAGATGCGATGTTCGCTGATCCAGCGACCCTCTCACCTCATCATCAGCAGTCGAAAGAACAAGAAGCGATGATGTTTTCGAGACACATGCTAGCTAAAGCTCAAGATTTTATGATCAATAAGATCTTATCAGCCTAATTATTCTGATTTTCTTTTGATCAAAGATCTGCTATGGTCTATACTGAAGCACGTTCAACCGTCGAGATCTCTCTCTACTATCGTCTTTTAAGGATGTAGACAAAAAAATCTCAACCGTTGCAATCTCTTCAGTATAGCAAAGAGCCAGGCGAAAAAGCTTGACCGCAGGAAATTTTCGCGGTTAAACATAAACTAAGGAAGGAAACAGGCATGATTATTCCGAACGTCATAGAGGAAACAGCTAGAGGCGAAAGACATATGGACATTTTTTCCCGTCTATTGTCTGATCGCATCATCATTATTGGAACAGAAATCAATGATACTGTTGCGAATATCACTGTAGCTCAATTGATTTTCCTCCATGCTCAGGATTCTAAGAAGCCCATTAACCTATACATCAACTCACCAGGTGGCATTATCTCTTCAGGTCTTGCGATTTACGACACCATGCAGTACCTCGATTGCGATGTCAATACGTACTGTATTGGTATGGCCGCCTCACTAGGTGCGCTCCTCCTTTGCGCCGGTGCTAAAGGTAAACGTTTTGCGCTCCCACACAGCCGTATGATGATCCACCAACCTCATGGAGGAGTTGGAGGAACATCGGCAGATATTGAAAGACAAGCGGAAGAAATCATCCGTCTGAAAAAGACTTTATCGTCCATCATTAGCCATCACACTAACCAGCCCCTTGAGAGAATCGTGGAAGATTCAGACCGCGACTTCTACCTCAGTGCCGAAGAAGCAAAGGCTTATGGACTTATTGACCATGTTGTTTATTCGAAAAAGAAAGATGCGATCCACTCGCTCAAAACGTAAAGGGCACTAGCATGTCATCAGATCAACCAGCTTGTTCATTTTGCGCCAGAACAGAAGACAGCGTAGAGAAACTCATTTCTGGCCCTAACGCATATATCTGTGATAAATGTGTGAGACTTTGCATTGACATCGTTTCCAAAAAGCCGGTCCAAAGTCAGCTTACCATGCTGAAACCCAAAGAGATCGTCCAAAGACTCGGTGAATACATCATCGGCCAAGAAATGGCCAAAAAGACCTTGTCGGTCGCTGTATACAACCACTACAAAAGGATCAGGGCCCTCGGCTCTGACCACGAAGTGGAATATAGCAAATCGAACGTCCTTCTATTAGGCCCTACCGGTTCTGGAAAGACTCTCCTCGCAAGAACGCTTGCGAATGTAATCGATGTCCCCTTCGCCATCGTTGACGCAACTACCTTGACAGAAGCTGGATATGTCGGTGAAGACGTAGAAAATATCATCTTGCGCCTCGTGCAAAATGCCGACTACGATATTTCAAGGGCTGAGCAAGGGATCATCTATGTCGATGAAATTGACAAGATTGCAAAAACCACCTCCAACGTATCGATCACAAGAGACGTATCGGGAGAAGGGGTTCAACAGGCTCTATTGAAAATTGTCGAAGGAACTGTGGCTAACGTCCCCCCCAAAGGTGGAAGAAAGCACCCTAACCAAGAATATATCAAAGTCAATACAGAGAACATCCTCTTCATCGTAGGAGGCGCTTTCGTGCACCTAGCAGGTATCATTGCAACCCGTTTAGGACGAAAAGCCATTGGCTTTGAAAGACATGAAAATAAAGACCTCGATAAAGATTTCGACCTTCATGAGACGAACTACCTCCTCTCTAAAGTGGAGACAGAGGATCTCGTGAAATTCGGAATGATCCCGGAGTTCGTCGGACGCTTTAACAGCATCTCCAACTGTAACGAACTCTCCATCGAAGACTTGAAAGTGATCTTGACGACGCCGAAAAACGCGATCATCAAGCAATATCAGTCTCTCTTTGCTGAGGATAACGTAGGTCTAGACTTTACAGAAGGTGCGATTAAAGTGATCGCAGAGAAAGCGAAAGAGGCGGGAACAGGGGCTAGAGCCCTTCGGATGATCGTTGAGAATCTTCTCATCGACCTCATGTATGAAACCCCCTCAGATGAAGGAATCGTCTCCATCCTCATCGATGAAGACACAGCCCGTGGCAAGAGCGCTCCCATCATTCAGCGCCGCCACAAAGAAAGCGCTTAAAAAAAAGGCCGGAACTATCCATTCCGGCCTTGTTCTATTATTTCCAACCATCCCCGTAGACATGCTCTTTAAAGTGAGCAATCACCTTATCAGGTTTTGTCCCTGGTGGAACAGTAGCAAGAGCTCTCGCGGAAGTAAGAACAACTTCATTGGATTTATCTCTCCCTTCCGTCTGAATCTCCGCTTCGATTTCAGCGGCCAGAGCTCGATTGTTCAAGCCACTAAACATTTCCATCCCTTGTAACTGATCATTACCATCTAAGGTAGCGCCTAAGTTAGCGAGGAGGAAGTTGTGCTCAACCGCTGTATTTCCTCGGGCGATCCTCTTTTGATCGCAATAGGTAGAAAAACCATTGACCCTATCTTGAAGCATCAGAGTTCCCATCAAGTCGCAGTATTCACGATCTGTTGATGTCAATTCGAGATTACTTGAACTGAACCATCCCTTCGTTGTGATCCCCTCTAGATGTCTCTTCGCCGCTTTGGAAAGCTCGTGGGCCGCTTCGATCCGAGTCCCTTTGGTCGTTTGGAAGCTCGCTGCAAAGTTCGCTGCAAACTGATCACTCGAGCGGAGGTTACCCAGAACCCCCTCTAGCTTTCTCTTGTCCTCTTCCATAGAAGCTTTGACGTTAGGGTTATGAGGACCATCTCCAAGTTTTAGAATCGCCTTGTCGAGTTTTTTGATCGCTTTTTCAGTAGCCGTGATTGCCGCCTTCCGATGGCAATCCATGATCGCAAGATCTCTCATCTTATTGTAATAATCAGTAGGTGTCGCACCAGCGCCAAGTATTCTCCCGAGGTGCCCCTCTATGAATGCACCCATTGTCCTCGGAAGCTTTTCCTTAACCTGCGGGCTCGTAATCGCAAAGCCATTTTTTGCGCTCACATCAGACATATACCCTGGCTGATACATTGGTGTTCTAGACATCCCTCTCGGCTGCTTATCTAAGAATAGTGTGTCGTAAAGGGCAAATTCACGTTGCATACTCGGAGTCCATAGATCAGCGAGATAATCGATTTTCCCACCCAAATCTCCACAATCCCATGTTCCAATTCGATCTTTTCCTACTTCAAACCTAAAATGCTCCCAGTCTCCCTCTCTTAATGTCCCCGTTCGGCAGAGGTAATTAAATGTTTCGATCTTCATCCTTTGGAAGCAGGCCTTAGCTTTATTCGCTTCTTTCTCACAGCAGCTCTTGATCGTGGAGGAAGCTCCATTATTCCCTGCGTTAAATACACGAAACTCTCTAGGCTCCCCTACCACGACCATAACGCCTGCTGGCTCACTCGGTGGATTCTCAAGTGCAACCATAATCTGTTCTGGTTCATTGAGATCCAGCAGGACCCCGTCAGCTTCTGGCTGAACATGAGAGGTCGCTACAGAATCTATACTTCCAGGTGGTGTAATTCTTTCGAGTGGACTGATTGGCGCTTGCTTGTAAGCACCTGGTCTTAAATTATTTACTCTTTCTGCGGTCTCTCTTGCTGGAGATGTGTTCGAACGAACCTCTGAGGGCTCATCTCTCTCTGCCCCCGCTATATGCGTAGGCACTACTAAACTAGATGAAAGTACTTCTCCAGCCATTTGAAGTGATTCTATAGACATAATAATAATTCTCCTTAGGAATATTATATCAAATTAACTAAATCTTTTCAATTTATTATTATGATAATAATATTTTAACACGCTCGTTATGAAGGGATTGCAGTTTTCAATGAATAAAAAAAGGTCGCTGTATTGATACAGCGACCTTAAGGACCAACCCGTTAGGAAAGAGATTAAGCACTCTTCTCCATCTGGACCAAAATCTGAAGAGTCTGGCTGGCGCTGTTCTTTGCAGATTGATTCCCCTCGACATCTGTTTGGAGCATCTTGTCGAAGTTGTCTTTCCCCATTTTCGCCACTTGAGCATCGGCTTGATCCTGCCCTTGGTTTGCCTGGTCGATCGACTGAGCGCCGCGGCAAGCTGCCTGAGAAGCCCCTTGAGCCATCTGCGTAATAGAGCTGATGAACTGAGACTGTCTCTGACGATCCATTTCAGCTGCGTTAAGACGGTTGTAAGCATTGTTAACATCTTCCTTAACATTTTTAAGCTGAGCATTTTGCTCATCTCTATCAGCCACTCCGAGAGCCGCTTTTTCTTGATCTGAAAGGTGTCCTTCTTGACCTGCTGGTTTTGGCTGTTTAAAGTCTTTAGCTTCAAGGTCTTTAAGAGTATTTTGCGTTGCAGTATCACTACCATCTCTATCGCTCATTGTTGTTGTCGATCTACCATTATCGACCGCTGCCTGCATCTCTTTTTGAGCTCCAGTAGAGTTATTGACTTGCTCTTGAGCAGTTTTAACTTCTTCACTACCCATTGAGGCTGTGGCACCTGCAGAGACTGCAGAAAGACCTGCGTTACATCCACTTTCGATCGCTGTTTTCTGTGTCGCTGCCGCTTGGTCGTTAGCTGCCTCAATCGTCTTGTTATAGTCCGCCATGATCATAGAGGTCATCATGCTCATCCCGTTCTTACCCTTAGCAGGGTCCCAGATGTCTTGTTGGTATTGAGCATAAGCATTAGCTGCTTTCATTTGCTGCTCCATCGCGAGGAGCATAGCGAAGAAGCAAACCTGAGCTGGAGAAGAGGCCCAGTGAGCTCCACCAAACACGCTTACTGATGGTAAGTTTGTTGTTGGTTGTGCGGGTGTTACTACTTCTGTTGATCCTGATTGTGTAGACATAGTTTATCCTTTTATTATAATTCTTATATTATTTTATTAAGCGTTAGCGATCACTT
Organism: uncultured bacterium; assembly: GCA_964655475.1. Classification (GTDB taxonomy): domain Bacteria; phylum Chlamydiota; class Chlamydiia; order Chlamydiales; family VGMA01; genus VGMA01. The sequence goes on along the minus strand of CAZZMO010000012.1, from coordinate 1,713 downwards.
CGTTTGCTTTTGCTTGTGCAGCACCGGCTCCTTGTTGTACGAGCTGGAGAGCTGCTTCTAATCCCTGTAGTGATCCTTCTGTAGCTTCTTGCGAAGACTTTTGTAATGAGCTATTGAGAGCGATCAAGATTTGCATCAATTGACCATCAGCATTTAAATGCCCCTGTTTTCTCTCAAGATCTGCCATCATGAATTCCCAGTATGACTTATACCCTTCAGAACCAGCAGCACCTAGCTCCATCCCTGCCTGACCGATACGAGCCCCTTGGCTGATCGTAGCGAAGTTTCTCACGAGGAAAGAAGGCTCACCCGCTCCCGCTGTAATACCAGGTGTCATTTTCATGAGAGCCGTTCCACTTCTAAAGCACATCACCATACAGAGAAGCTCTACTAACACATCGAGGAAGATTTTTACCCCCATCGGAAGATCTGTCGCATCTAAAAGGTCCTGCATTGGGTTCATCGCAGCCAAGTTTGTCCACCCTTGAACCTGCGCAAAAGCTGAAGCTTTTGACATATTACTTGAAGATCCTGCACCTGACTTTGCTCCAGCATCCGCGCCTGCATGAGCCCCTTCTACTCCACCCTCTTCGACAGTCTCTTCTAATGTAGTTTCAGCAACCACTTCCGTCCCTTCCGTTGCAGCGACTTCAGCACTTGTTGACAAAAGTCCCACTCCAAAACTCATTCCGACAATTACTACAAGAATGATCACTTTGGCCATCGCATCCGCAATATGAGGAGGAAGTGCTGGCTGCATTGCACCTGACAGAGCTTCAACAGTCTTACTAAAAGCTGGTGACATCATGAAGGCTCCGACAGCTGCCATGAAAATCGCCGCACCAACCCCCATTGTTAAGGCAGCAAATGCCACTCCAACAACTGCGATACAAATCCCGATGATCATCGAGCTAAGACCACCTGCTTTCGCCTTCTTTTGGGCCTCTTCCATGTCATGAATCGCATCGATCACCTTCTGAAGCTGATCTTGCGCCATCTCTACTTCTTTTTGCCCCTCTTCTGAGAGCATGATACTTTTATCTGCCTGCTGAGCCATCAATGTTGTCTCTAACTGCTGGATCGCAAGTGAAAGAGCTGCGAAAATATTTGCTAAAGAAGATAGCTCTGGATCGTTAAACACTTCGTTAAAGTTCAATGTCGAACCCTTTGGCGCTGTCGGTGTTGCAGTAGCAGTAGTCGGCGCTTCAGCGGTTATTGCTGTATCTTCTGTAAAGAGTGGGGGCATATCTGCAGTCACCCCTTTTCCCATCCCGATCAATACTTGGTAAAGCTTTTCAGGATTTTCACTATTCTTCGCTGCATACCTTTGGAATAACTGACTGAATAAGCTTTTAATTTGTGTTTCTGCTTCTGGGCTCGCTGCGATTAACTCTTCAAAGAACGGCGCGAACTCCATTATGAGCTCCCCTGCTTTCTCAGGAGACTCAGCCATAAGCTCTTCAAACTGGGCTGTCAACTGTGTCAATGTTGCTGGTATAAGATCAGAAACCTTTCCCTCTTTTGATTCTGCAAGCTTAATCAGGGAAGCGAACATCTCCTGGAGCTCTTTTAAAGTCGCCTGAAGGGGCAACTCACTCTTTTGGCTTTCTGTGTCAAGAGCTGGAGCTACATATGTACCTTCAGCGTTGTGTGCTTCTTTAATATCACAGGCCATGTTACTTTCTCCTAATTAAACAATTCCTTGTTAACTAT
>CAZZMO010000011.1:0-47272 GCA_964655475.1 uncultured bacterium | reverse complement strand
TAAGCTTGTCTAACTGAAGCGAATAACACTTGGTCATATTTGTTTGGATAGGTCATTAGTTCGTTATGGTTGATCTTCACCATGAACGGGATCTTGTGTGCATATTTTCTCGCCACAGACCCGAGCACTCCTAAAGTAGAAGCGACTGCATTACAGCCCCCTTCGATCGCAAGTTTCACAATGTTCTCAGGATCAAAATAGATAGGATTTGGTGCAAAAGAGGCACCTGCTGTGTGCTCAATCCCTTGATCTACAGGGAGGATCGATAGATAACCTGTGTTTTTTAAACGCCCATGATCAAACATCGATTGTAAACTGCGGAGTACTCGTGGAGAGCGATCTGTTGGGGAAAACACTCTCTCTACATACTCAGGACCTGGGTGGTGAATCCCTTCTTTGGCTACTTTGCATCGATGGCGTAGTAAAGACTCTGCATCCTTACCTAGATGAAACTCAATCTCCTTTAACATAACGGGACTCCCTTTTCACATAAATGTAATGGAGTCATGGATTTTTTTTCAATAAGTCGTCGGAGGAGCTTAAACTCTTTGGTAAGACCAGGAAGTGACTTTTCCTTGAGTATAAGCCATATGAGCATGCAAAACTCTTGGGTCTTCGTCGAATAAGAAAGGAAGAAAGTAGTGATCCCCTTCCCAGATAGGAAGCGTATAGATCTCTTCTAATGGAATCCAATGGAGAGTCCCTTCTGGATTTGAGGAGAGGGGCTCCCCTTTAAAAGCATCAATAATGAAGATAAAACCAAACCAGTCTTCAGCGCGAGGGCCAAATCCTGTCCAGTTAATCGTAGCGCGCAGTCTCAAGCTTAGACATTCAATCCCTGCCTCTTCAAAGACCTCTCGTTTTAGACAAGTAACGATGTCTTCAGTAGGCTCCATCTTCCCACCGATTCCCATCCACTTACCGTGAGAATCGTCATGCTCTCTACTATTTCGGTGCAAAAGGAGTACCTTCTTCCTATCGGGAGAAAGTACGTAGCCACTCGCTGCCATGATGGGTTGATATTTCACTTTGAGCCAACAAGGCTAAGAGGTTTTGCAGACTTCACTTTTGCTGAAGGAAGAGCTCTTCCTACGAGATCGTAACCTGCCACTTCAGTGATTTTGACGTCGTAAAATTGCCCCACTTCTTTGACATGGCGCCAATCATTGATGATGACAACACCATCAATTTCTGGACACTGTCCATAGAAGCGCCCTTGCAAAAGAAGCTCTGATTCAGGATGGTATCCTTCGACAAGTACTTTTAGAGTTTGCCCCACATACTTTTGCATGTGCCCTTTGAGAGTATCTTGCTGCACTTTTGCGAGCTGATCTCTTCTCTTCTCTTTGATCTTCTCATCGAGGTGTCCATCGAGTTTTGCTGAGTAGGAATCTTCCTCTTTGGAGTAGGTAAAAATCCCCACTTGGTCGAGATGCGCCTCTTTAACAAAAGAGACGAGCTCTGAGAAATCTTCCTCTGTCTCGCTAGGAAAACCCACCATGAGGGAGGTACGGATCACAATCTCTGGCACTTTCTCTCTCAGTTTTCTAAGCGTCTCGATGATCTGCTCTTTCGATGTTTTTCTATGCATCGCTTTCAAGATCCGATCATTGATGTGCTGAATCGGCATGTCGAGATAAGGGAGAAGGCGCGAATCGCTCTGGATCAACTCAATGATATCGTCGGTAATTTCATCAGGATAGAGGTAAAGAAGCCTTAACCAAAAATCCCCTTCCTCTTCTAGAAGTCTTTTGAGAAGAGTGTGAAGGCCATTATTTTCCTTAAAGTCTTTTGCGTAGTCACCAAGGTCTTGGGCGATCAAGATGATCTCTTTAGCGCCGCTATTGCGGAGGATTTTAAATTCTTTGACGACCTGATCGAGCGGCTTGCTTTTCAAAGCCCCTTTGATCACAGGGATGATGCAAAAACTGCAGCGCTTCTTACACCCTTCAGCAATTTTCAAATAGGCGTAGTGTTTCGGAGTAGAGACAAGGCGTGGCACTTCTCCTAACTGGAGGTAACTCTTCGCATCGGTAACTGCTTCACCCTCTTCTGGAGAGGTCACCGCCTGGAGAATCTTCTCCACATCACCAGATCCCAAAAAGTAGTGGATCTCAGGGAATCTCTCTCTAAGCTGCCCTTGGTATAGCTGCACCATACAGCCAGCAACAACCACTTTGGCCCCTTCTTTTTTCAAAGAAAAAAGATCACCAACCGTTGCGAAAGCTTCATCTCTTGCTGATTGCAAAAAGCCACAGGTGTTGACAATTAAAAAATCTGCTTCTCTTTCATCAGCCGTTGCCTCAAATCCAGCCTTTAACAGAATGCCCATCATGACCTCTGTATCGACTAGATTTCTCGCGCAGCCGAGACTTGTAAAATGTACTTTATTTCCAGATACGTATTTCATAGAAGAGCCATTGTACGCTTTTTTCTAATATATGTGTACAGCAAAAAACGCCCATTTTTGATATAATGTTTTGCATTATAAATGAATGAGTTAAGTTGAATGTCAACAATTTCCTTGAATTTACCAAACCACTTTTCTAACAGTCAAAGAGAGATCCTAGAAGCCTCGAATGGACTGACAGGAACTGCCCTCATTTTAGGTGTTGGCCCTGCAGATGACATCCCCCTCGAAGCTTTGGCAAGGCAATTTAACCATGTTCATTTAGTCGATTGTTACCGAAGCTCCATGGAGGAGGCTGTCAACCAGCTTCCCATAGACCTTCAGGCTAAGTGCATACTCCACGAGGTCGATCTTACGGGCACTGTTTTTAAAACTGCAAAGTTGATCCCCACTTTCATCAATGATATCCCTTACCCTTCCCATCAGCAGTTTGTCAAACGCATTAAAGAATCTTTAAATGAGCGAATTGCAGCCACCTTTGCTGAAAAAGCCTCTTTTGTATGCTCTTCTATGCTCTCTTCTCAGCTCAAAAGATCAGACCATTTTGAAAAAGCCTCTCAAAGCTTCTATGGGGAATCTATACCTATGATCAGAGAGCTCCTCACCCTCCCCATCCTTCATATCTCTGATCTCAGAAATTGGGTAACAGATGAAGGAAGAGTATACTACTCTGACCACTTTGTTGTAGAAATCATCAATTTATCATCAGGCCAAGTATCGAGCGAGATAGAAGCTGACCCTATTGCTCCTCTGATCGAAACAAGAATCAACCAACTATTCGAGCAAACAAGGGCAAATTCTTGGTATTGGTATCAAGAAATACAGGAGGATCTCTACGTCAAGGCGACCATCTCAGCACGAGTCCTCTCCCCAAAAACAGTTGGTTTTTGACAAATATATCGGATGGGGGGTAAATTCTCTCCATGGCCAAATATTTGATCCGGAAACTGGCACTATTTGCAGTTTCCCTATTCCTAGTGGCGACCCTTACCTTTCTGTTGATGAAAGCCATTCCAGGGGACCCATTTATGCAAGAGCAGGCGATTCCTGAAGAAATCCTTCGCTCTCTCCATGCCCATTACGGTCTTGATCAGCCTCTCTACATCCAATACATCAAGTATATGAAAGGTCTTTTGACTTTTGATTTAGGCCCCTCTTTTATCTACGAAGGGAGAACGACGAACGACATCATTCATGAGGGTTTCCCGATTTCTTGCTCTCTTGGGCTCATGGCCCTTTGCATGTCTTTGATTCTTGGGATCTTCATAGGGACAGTAGCGGCCCTCTACCGCTCTCTTTGGCAAGATACTGGAGCGATGATTTTTGGAGTAATCGGCATGTCTGTTCCAAGCTTCATTTTCGCGACCTTTTTACAGTATGTCTTTGCCATGAAACTTGGATGGCTTCCAATCGCAAGATGTGGCACTTTTGCCCACATGATCCTCCCCTCAATCGCACTTGCCGCCTTCCCTACCGCTTTCATCGCAAGACTTACAAGGGCGAATATGGTCGAAGTGCTCGAAAAAGAGTATATTTTAACCGCCTACGCAAAAGGGCTATCGCGGTTCCACATCATCATTTTCCACGTCCTAAAAAACACCCTTCTCCCCATCGTCTCCTACCTTGGCACCCTCTCAGCTAGCATTCTTACCGGAAGCTTTGTCGTGGAGAAGATTTTTGGGATCCCAGGTCTTGGTGGTTGGTTCGTCTCGAGTATCGCCAATCGGGACTATACGATCATTATGGGGCTCACCGTCTTTTATTGCTTTTTAGTGAATATTGCCAATTTTGGCGCAGACCTTCTCTATTTCTTGATGGATCCTCGGATCAGAACAGAGTGTAAGGATAAAGCCTATGCCTAATTCAGATACCCTATTCCACCCGGTCGGTCATAAAAATCCCCGAGATGAGAGTCCCCACTCTCCTCCTATCCACTTTTGGAAAGATACTTGGATTAGACTCAAACACCACCGCTCAGCTGTCATCGGTATGACCATTCTTTGCCTCCTCTTACTGGGAGCCATCATCTGTCCGATGATCAGTCAATATACATACTACGACACCAATTTACCTTTTAAAAACCTCCCCCCATCGGCCGATTTTTGGTTTGGGACCGATGAACTCGGCAGGAGCATGTTCGCCCGCATTTGGTGGGGAGCGCGCATTTCTCTTTTTGTCGGGATTACAGCAGCCCTCATCGATATGATCATTGGGGTCTTTTATGGAGCTTTTGCAGGGCTTGTGGGTGGAAAAACAGATGAAATCATGATGAGGATTGTCGATGTGTGTCAAGCTATCCCGAACCTCTTGATTGTCATTTTACTCATGGTCATCTTAGGGCAAGGGATCTTTACCATCATCATCGCCATGACCCTGACGGGCTGGCTCAACATGGCAAGGATTGTCAGAGCTCAAATCCTCTCCTTGCGAGAACAAGACTTCATTACAGCCGCTTATGTCATTGGAGCATCGAAGTGGCGCATTGTTACGAAGCATTTGATTCCGAATTGCATAGGTTCCATCATTACGACCGTTACTCTCACGATACCTGCTGCCATTTTCACAGAAGCCTTTCTAAGTTTTCTCGGCCTTGGAGTCCAAGCGCCGATTGCAAGCTGGGGAACAATGGCAAACGACGGCCTATCGGCCCTATCTTACTTCCCTTGGCGCCTCTTCTTTCCTGCTATCTTCATCAGTGTCACTATGCTAGCTTTCAATCTTCTCGGTGATGGCCTTCGAGATGTTTTCGATCCGAGGCTCAAAACATGAAAAAAATCCTCGATGTAGAAAACCTCCACGTCTCATTCTTTTCCCAACAGAAAATCATCCGCGCAGTGAAGGGAATTTCCTTTTCTCTCTACGAAAAACAAAAGCTCGCCATCGTAGGAGAATCGGGCAGTGGAAAAAGTGTCTCCATGAAGGCACTTCTCGGTCTTTTACCCAAAAACTCATCTCAAGCTGAAGCAGACCATGTCCTCTATGAAGGGACCGATCTGTTTAAACTTGAGGGAAGTGATATTAGACGCTACCGCGGCAAGGACTTTGGATTCATTTTTCAAGATCCCGTCGCTTCTTTGAATCCCACGATGACTATCGGACATCAGATCTACGAAGTCTACCGCTTACACCATCCAGCGATCTGCCGAGAAACGGCTTATGCTAAAGTCATTGAACTACTCGATATGGTAGGGATTTCCAATCCTGAAGAAAGGTATGGACAATACCCCTTTGAGCTGAGTGGCGGCATGTGTCAAAGAGTTATGATCGCCCTCGCATTGGCCCCAGAGCCGAAAGTTTTGATCGCTGACGAACCTACCACTTCCCTAGATGTCACCATCCAATCACAAATCCTCTCTCTCCTCAACGATCTACAACAAAAGTTCCAGATGAGCATTATTTTCATCACTCATGACCTGAGTCTCATTGCTGGATTTTGTGACCATGTCCTCGTGATGTATGCAGGGAAAATTGTCGAATCAGCGCCACTTGAAGAACTCTTCTATAGACCTCAGCATCCCTACACTCAAAAGCTCTTGGCCTCCATTCCTTGTATTCATAAGAGTAAGAATGAGTCTCTCATTCCGATCGAAGGGAGCCTTCCCGATCCTTCAAAAGAGGTCTCCCATTGCAACTTTTTTGACCGCTGTCCAAAAGCGATGAACATCTGCAAAATCAAAGAGCCCCCCTCCTTCTCCACTCTACAGGGCTCTTCTTGCCGCTGCTGGCTCTACGATGCAAGGAGAAATACAGAATGAAACAACCTTTAATTCAAGTGAGAGGCGTCTCCAAGCAATTTCTCCTCAAAAAGAAAAAAATCGATGTTCTAAAGAACCTCTCTTTTAATATCTACCCCCAAGAAATTCTTGGTATCGTAGGAGAAAGTGGTACAGGGAAAACAACGATCGGAAAGCTTCTTGTCAAGATCTTGAACCCCACAGAAGGGAACATCCTCTTTGATCACCAATCTCTTGCTTGCATGAGTCCGAAAGAGACCCACATCTTTCGAAAAAATGCCCAGATCATCTTTCAAAACCCCTATTCCTCGTTAAACCCTCGGATGAACGCGAGAGAGATCATTGAAGAGCCATTAAAAATTTATCAGGTGGGTGATGAAGCTTACCGGAAAGCAAAAGTCTTTGAACTGTTTGAAAGTGTCGGGCTCGACCCCTCTTTTCACTCACGCTTTCCTCATGAATTTAGTGGAGGTCAGAGACAAAGGCTTAGCATTGCGAGAACTCTCGCCCTCTCCCCAAAATTCATCGTCTGTGATGAACCGACCGCAGCACTCGATGTTTCTATCCAAGCGCAAATCATCAATCTATTGAAAAAACTCCAAGGAGAACACGGTCTAACTTACCTCTTCATCTCCCATGACCTGAGCGTCATTAGACATATCTGTTCAAGAATTATCGTCCTCTATCAAGGACAAATCGTAGAGGTTGCAGAAACAAGTGAGCTCTTCTCGAACCCCTTGCACCCTTATACAAAGCAGCTCCTCTCTTCCATCCCCATCCCCGATCCAAAACTCGAAAAAGAGAGACTGGAACAAAAAAGACTCGAGGCCAAATGGCAGATCCCCATCCTAACTCCACCACTTCCTCTCAAAAGAATCGATAAAGACCACTTCGTTCAAGAAGTACCTGCCACTTAACAAAAAATCCTCATCTCTGGCTTTCTAGAGATCCATCCAAAATAAGCAATTTCCCCAGTTTCGACAAGAGTTTCAAACACACATTTCGAAATCGCATCTAGACTTTCTCTCTTCTCTAGCACCTCAGAGATATTGAGCTCTTCACATAATTCATCAATGAGAGCCGTCCATGGATTGTGATCCATCATAGAATTTGAGAAATGATCAAAGCGAGGCAATCTTCCGAGTGTGATGGAGCGAGCCTCTAAAAGAGCGATATCTGAAGTGGGAGCCTTTTTTTCCCCGATAGTATTTTCTAGTAGTTTGAGAGTCTTATCTACAAATTCTCGAAGGGCTACTTTATGAGTTTCTGGCAAGGATGATTGGAGTATATTTTCTAACAGGGAGCTAAGATTTTGCAAGACCTTTTCTAGGCTCTCTTCAGAAATCTCCACTTTATTATAACACTCTGGTGTTAAGCCTTTTCTCTCTACATGAACTTTATGTTCTTTATAGAGAATCTCATATTTTTTTAAGATCGAGTCCCTTCTTTGGATGAGCGCCTCTTCATATTCTGGAACGATAGCGAGGATTGTATCTAAATGAAGAGGGAAAAAAGTGATCGCATTGAGAGCCGCTGTTTTCATACAGGTCTTGGAAGCAGGTTCCCAATGTTCTACATCGATCAGGCCCATCTTCCCGATTCCATTTTCTATATAGAGAGCAAAATTATCGTAGCGCGGTTCAATGGAAGGAGAAAGATCATCATAAGAAGAGTCACAGCAGAAACCTGTAGTCGCATCAATGAGGTAGGATGTCGACATAAAATCGATAAATTCTTGAACGCAGGTGGTAAAAGCAGCGGGGTTTTCCATGTAAAGAGCTACCTGCTCTTTGAATTTAATGTGTTGAATCGGGAGTCTTTCTTCGATGACAAACTTTCCAATGCACCTTACTTTAGGCGCCACTACCGTAGTATATCCACTCTTTTCACACTTCATTCTCACCGAGATCGTTTTCTCTGACCTCACTTCTGGAGAGAGCCAACTATCAGTTTTGATCACAAGGGCTTCATTCGGAAAGTAAACTTTGGACTTTCCATTCGAAGCCTTTGGGAAATTTTCGATCTCTTTGGGCGTTTCATCTGGGCAAATATAGATCCTAAGATCTTTGCAAATAGCCCAGTCTACCTTATGGCGCTCTAGCTCTTCTCTCTTAAGCGCCTCTACTTTCCTTGCCTGTAGCTGCCCATACACCTTCCGGATCGTTTTTATTGCCTGTACTTCAGCCCGAATCTGATCTGCTGGGGTAGCATATTTCGCTTCATTGTAAATAAACATTTTTAATCACATTAATATAATATAATTATAATATTATAAATGAATGAGTTAAAAACATCAATTCATAGAAAGCTTTTCAAAACATCCTCTATTTTCATTACTAATTCTTCGTAAGCATAGTGTTCAATGCCATCTTCGGAGAGGATCGCTCCTAGGAGGTTGACAAGAGCGGGGTTCATCTGGTCCGCCGCTTTAGGAAGCTCTCCTATCACCTCTTTTTGCAGCTCTAGGCGCCTTTTTTCTTGCATTTTGTGTAGCTTGGCAAAGAGATTTTCTTCAGCCTCTGTTACTTCAGGATAACTCTCCATGAAGCGGTTTTCTTGTCTTGCGATGTTTTGGATAGGGGAGCTTATAGGTGATCGAGAGTAGATTTCTGTCGCCCCACCTTCTGGATAGGTGATCTTTTTGGCAATCCTCCAATCGGGAGAAGATGCATAATCCTCCCGAGGAGCATCTCTATTTCCTTGCAGAATGACTACTTTAGAAAAGGCTAGTTTATTCGTAGCTGCCGCTTTTTGAAGATTTTGCTCAAAGTAGTCTTCGTGAAGAGGTTTATTACCTGCTTTACCTATCGCTTCTTGCCTGATTACAGAACTTTCTATTCTTTTCTCGTTTTCAGATAAACCTCGGCAGTAGTCTTGAAAATAGCCAGTGATTTGCTGATTCCGATCGGGAATTTCTGTACCCATATCACCTCGATGACAATGATCAATAAGAGCTACTCGAGCCAAAATATTGCTATAGGCCCTTTCTATAAATTGATCAGGGGATGCTTCCTCAGCAGAGTGAAATAGGTTATATACAGATAAAAACCAAGGAAACCGCTCCCCTTCTAGCCTGCTTACAGAAGGTAAAACAGCTTTCGCCTGACAGACAACCGTGAGCATTGGCTTTGAAAATCCCTCTCCCCCTCTTACTCCCAGCTCGAAAAAAGAGGTGACACTGTCTTGAGAGACAGATGTGCACATAAATCGACATCTTTTTCCAATCTCTGCCATATCGATGAACCGGCAGAAAAGCTCAATCACTTCATTCTCTGATAGGACTTTCGCCGTAATAATAGTTCCTCTTTCAGGGTCCTCTCCACCAATAACGATAGCGCCAGTACTTAAAGGTTCTAATCTGTAGGTTGAAATAGCTGCCATAATATCCCTTATTTTTTAAATAAAGTTCAGTATCCTAGCATACTAGCCTTATTCTTTAAGCATTGAATTTCATTCAAAAATTTGATATAATATTAATAATCTTATGTTTCCCGTAGAGAATAACAACAACTCTGACTGGACTCCTGATTTTTCTACTCATAATCAAGGGGTTGCAGATTATTTCCAACCTAGCCAAGAAGATTTCTTTGCTGGACAAGGATCTTCTATTCCCCCTTCCCTAGTAGAACGGGTCAAGAGTCCCAAGGAGCTTGCAGATACCATCTATTGTGAGATGGAATTTGGAGACAATCCACTGCAAGCATTTCTTACTGAATGGAATAAGATAACAGACTCTCTTATTCAAAGAGAAGTGCTTCGCGAGCTCTCTACTCAACCCCGGTTTCTTCTCTATTATATAGCGCAAAAAGGGGCTTTTTTTCTGACCAAGGGAGAAGAGCTCCAAATCCTCTCCACAGCGATCCAAAACCATTTTGGACTGCAATCTCCGGAAGCAATTGATTTTTATCTATTTGCAATTCAGTCAACAAAAGAAAACTCCATCTACTTAGAGGCTCTTTTCATTTGTGCTAAACCTACATTTTTAGCAAAAGCTAGAGAGCTCTCCATGGACACTAAAACAGCGCTTTCCTTTGCAGAGCGTCTATCACAAAAAGATCTTGCAGCAGCTAATGCTTTTGTCGAAGCAAGGTCTCTCGATGTCGTTTTTTGGGAAGGAAAGGTTCTCTTAAAAGACACTAAAGAAAACATCGACCTCTTCTTAAAAGCACTTCCTTCTCTCAGGATGGAAGAAAAAGGGGCCCTTCTTCTTTCCAAAAATTCTCAAACACTTGAAATGCTCTTTGGAAACCTCCCTTATACCCAAAAAAATAAAAAGGCCCTGAACGCTTTTGTTGTTTGTGTGATGGCAAGATCAATTCGAGGTAAGCCAGATCTGATTTGGGAAAAGAAAGCAGCGAAGCAAAGTAAAGCGTTTCGAGACAATGTCTATACAGCAAGTGCTGTTCGCTATATGGAAAAGGTTTCAGAGTGGAAAAAAAGGTTCCTCGATGAGGACATTTCCCACATGCTCGATAAAGTCTTCTATGGGGAAGAAGATGTAAAAAAGAGATTGCCACTTTTACACACTTTAACCACTTTGAAAGTTCCTGAACTTCTATCTCTTCCTACCCCTCTTTCCTTAGAAGAACTAGAGAACATATTACGAGTAAGAGGTGAAGAGCTCCTCGAATGTAGCCGAGAAGAAAGTGCCATACTCACGGAGCTTTTTTCCAAGTGGAGAGCGCCTCTTGCTGTACTTCGCCTCTGTATTGCGATTGACACTCTCCCTGAAGAGACTAGGATCAAGGCGAGAACTTCTCTGAAAAACTTTCTCCTACACTACGCAAAAGGGGAATATGAAGTGTGGCGCTATGAGGAGAGCCCCCACTTAAATGCCATGAGAGAGGCCTCCATTTTAACGGAGCTGCTCGATCAATGGTGGAGAGGATCACATCCACCTGAGCCTTTTTTAGAGCATTTTCAACTTGAGCTGACCTCTGATCCTGCCGATTTTCTTTTGACTGGAGAAGAGTGTGGGGGCTGTCAGAGACTCGATGGAGAGCCCCGCTATATTTTTCCAATTTTGGGTTTGATGGATGGAGCGTTTAAGATGCTTGTTGTCAGAGACCTAGAAACAGGCAGAATGACTTCACGCGCCTTTGTCAGATGGCTTACTGATAAAGAGAGTGGAAAAGGGGTCCTCTTAGTTGAGCCTCCTTACACCTTTAACTTCAATCCAACCCACACCAAAGGGATGATCGACTATTTAGAAAGGCTCATAGCAGCGAGTGGTCAGTCGATTCCAATAGTCATCTCCCCTGCATCTCTTGCTCTTTTCTCAGTAACTGAAAGGGTCAGAAGTTATGCAAATCCACTTCATGCAGAGGGGCTTATGGCTCCTAAGGTCTTTTCAGACACTTATGGAATTTCACAAGGCTTTAATAATGAAGCTTCTACAAAAACCAACGGAATATACGTTTTGGAAAATATTTTTGAAATAACTAATTCAAAATAAGGTTCATATTTGTTATAATTAATTGTAATTTTTTAAAAATAAGATAAATTATGACCACTTGGGATCCTTTTGGTACAAATAGTCAAGAAATCCCCCCTCTAGAAGGGTGGGCACCTTCTTGGGAAGAGGAGAAATTCCACCCTATACCCAACGATTTAAGAGATCTCCACGTAGAAGATTTCTTTGCTGATATGGCATGGGTTACTGATGGATCTCTCAAAGGGCATGGGACGGAGGCTCCCCCTTCTCCAAAAAAGCTCTCTGAAGATCTAGCGTTAGAGCTCGAATTTGCTGAAGATCCAGGCTGCGCTTTCCACAACTATTTTAAAGACCCAATCAAAAGACGCATCGAAAGTTCTATCCTCACCCACCTGACAAGATCGAGACGTTTTCTCGACATGTTCATCAATCACCTCGAGACTTTTCAAATTGAAGAAGAAGCAGAGTTTGAAATCCTCTATCACTCAGTTATCAACCATTTTGGCGCCCGTTCAAAGGAAGCCTCAAGGCTCTATTTCTATGGAGCCAAAACATTTAAGAGAAACCCTCTCTATTCTGAAGCGCTACTTGTCACCGACCCTGAAGCCTTTTTAGAACATGCTTCTGAATTTGATCTAGAGCCCAATCCACAGTTGATGAAGCAGATCAGTAAACAAGGGATGCAATATCATCTTCGCTTTGCTGCATCTTGTGGATATGCCCTTAAATGGCTTGAACATACTCCTCTTGAGCCTTTAATCCCTTTTTTAGAAGAGATGCCTGTCCCCTTTTCATGGCAGCGCTTTGCTGAGAACATGAGACGCTTTGATAAGAGCATTCGAGGCCGTTTTTTCCAGACAGTAGAAACCCTTGTCGATCTCGATACTGCATGTGAGGTCTTCTCAATGCTGGAGCTAGAAAATGACCTCTTTGCGAGAAGGGTTTTTCTTGCATCACCTCGCCTTTTTGCCAAAATGTTTCAATCAAAGCTCTTTGAGTTAGCAGAAAATTGGATCGATACGAGGGAAATTTTCCAAGAGTTCCCATTTGCTCTCATCGAAGAAGAAGAGAAAAGGGCCCAGATTGCCTATCAACTCGCTCAAAAAGATCCCTTTCAATTGATTGGCTGTTTGCCCTCATTCAAGTGCAAGAATGAAGAACTCTTCATGCCTACCTTACGAATTCTAGCAGAAGAGGAACCGAAAGAGTTTGTCCTCATCATGGAAAAACTCCACATCAGAAGTCGAAAAAATTTAGAAGAGCTAGCGAACTTACTCTTAAAAAATGAGACGAGGCTCACAGCAGATACGAAGGAAAATTTTGCCCTATTCTTAAGAGAGTTTCTCTCTTTGAGACTCGGCGAGAAAAAAGAGACATTCTTAAAGTACCTTTTTCAACAAGCAGGAGCTCTAGACTTGGAAATGCTCTTTTCAAAGCTACCAGAGACACAAAAAAAGACAAAATGTGTAAACGCTTTTGCACCCACTGTGTTTGCTAGATTTGTTCGCGGGAAAAGTGATACTGAATGGGAAAAAAAGATCGGCACAGAGCACCGTCTCTTCAGAGATAATATCCATGCAGAAGCGGCTTTTGTTTGGATGTGTCAGGTGCAAGAGCTCAAAGAGCGCTTTGCTGATGAAGATATTGAACTCATCTTAAATCAGTTGTTTTTCGATAAAGAGAGCATCCCCAAAAGACTTGATCTACTGAGATCTCTTCTCGAACTTCGTACAGAGGAACTTCTAGCTATTCCTACTCCCCTTCCCTTAGCAGCTTTGGAAAACATGTTTAGAGTCAGAGGGATAGAACTTCTTGACCTCCCCAAAGAAAAGGCGATCTTACTCATGGAAAAAGTGCTCAAATGGCGCTCACCCTTTGCTCTTTTTAAGTTTTTAATCAAAGTCGATACGTTAGAAACATCAAAACGGGTTGTAGCACGCTCTGCTGTAAGAGAATTCCTCCTTCACTACCTCGATGGCACATATGAAACTTGGCGCTATGAAAGGAGTCCCCACCTCCAGGCAATGAGAGATCAAGGTTTCATGGATGCAGATCTAGAGGAGTGGTGGAAAAGGACACCAGCATCAGAAGATTTTGATAGTCAACACACTATTGAAATTACTTCAGATCCTGTAGACTTTTTCCTCTGTGGAGATGAATGTGGGGGGTGTCAACGCCTCTCAAACGATATCCAATATGTACTCCCTATTCTCGGTCTCATGGATGGAATGTTCAAAATGGTCGTCATCCGCAACAAACAGACGAAGAAGATGATCACCCGCTCTTTTGTCAGATGGATGAGTGATAAAGAAGGGCAAAAACCGGCCCTTTTGCTCGAGCCACCCTATACTCTAAATTACAACATTGCTCATGCACATCAGATTCTTAGCTATCTCAAGAAACAAGTAAAGATGGCACCAAGAGAATTTCCTCTCGTCATCTCTCACCATTTTATCAAGGCATATAACCATCCAACCACTCCGTTTCCTCACCCCCTTTACGCTGAAGGGAGCTTTGCCCCTCTCGTTTTTTCTGACACTTTAGGGTTTGAAAAATCTGGAGGAGAAGGGGGAATTAAAACCGATGGACACTACGTCTTACATCAAGCAGCAACTATTTTGTAATAGGCTCATCTTCTTTAATATCAAATAGATAATGATTATTATCTTTTTCTGTTGTCACATTGTGGCGGCAAACAAAGACATAACAAGGAACTGTCTTGAGAAGTTTTTCTGTCATAGAACCGAGGCCTGTCTTGACATCTTGACTTGCGCCGAGGACAAGGGCATCATGCTTCCCCTCTTTCACTTCACTATAAATTGTCCTGTAGACAGAGCGGGAGCGGACCATCTTGAGTTCCATATCGACATTTAATTCATTTCCGACTGCTTGGGCTCTTTTCAAAACCTCTTCAGAAAAGGCTTCTCTCTGAAGGACAGCCGTATTAAGCGGCATGAAGAAAGGGATGTCAACTACATGAAGTACTTTTAATTTAGCATTGAAGGCTTTAGCTATCTGACATGCAAATAATATCGTCTGCGTAGAGGTGCCGCCTCTCGTTGGAACCAATATGCTCTTGATGTGCATCTCTTGAATACCAGGAATTTGGATCTTTTCGATCTCGAGATGTCCTGTTGCAGGGATGTGATATTTTTTACGGTGAAAAAGATACATGGCAATACCTATAGCTAACCAAGCAAACCCAAGATATCTGCCATGAGGTTTTGTCACAACAACTAAAAACCAAACAGCGGCGCTGACAGTCGCTCCAATCACCGCAGAAATAGGGATCTCGCGGTTTTTGATCACAATATTTCCCTTCACTTTAAAAGGGCGCTTTTCGTCAGGATATTTGATCCTGTGCTTTATTAATGAAATGTGGGCAAAGAAAAAGGCCATCATCGCTCCAAAGTTGTAGAGGTCTCCCAAAAAGGAGAGTCTTCCCCAGGACCAGATGATGATCCCGATCGCAAGAAAGGCAAAAATGGTGAGAGCTACATAAGGGGTGTGGAACTTCGGATGTAGACGGTAGACCGATCTTGGAATTTGGAAAAGCTCACCCATATAGAAAGCAAGACGAGAAGCTCCCATGAGTCCCGCGTTCGCCGCTACGAGCAAAATCACAGCCGCTAAAAGTCCAACCCAGATCATCATCAATTTTCCTGCAAAAGGGAAATTCGCTACGATTCCTGACAAAGGATCTTCTAAATAGGTTGTCGAGAGGACTTGAGGGGTCATGACTGAAAGAGCCACAAAAGAGACCCCCACATACGTGACAAGCAAAATGACCATAGATAACATGATCGCTTTGGGAACAGTCTTGGCCGGGTTTTTCGCTTCTGCGCTGAGCTGCGACATCGATTCGATCCCTGTGTAGGCCACCATGGCCATGGCAACCCCTTTCGCAAATTCTGTCCACGTGGGTGACCAAAGGGAATTCTTAACCCCCACTTTCATATGTTCAAAGAGCTCTGGGATGTTTACAAATAAAACGACACCAATCCCGATGATGATGAACTGAGTGATCAAGGTCAAGAAGGTGAGAATCATACTCAGTCTTGTCGAATGTTTTGTCCCTAATATATTGACAATCAGAAGCAAAATGATCACCAAGATCGTGACGATCACCTGTATCTGATTGTCTTTTAATACAGGGGAAAAGATCGCAAGATAGGGAGCGATCGAAAAAGCAGAAATCGATATGGTGACAATATAGTCGAGGAGGAGCGCCCACCCTGCCACAAAAGAGATCAAATCATTAAAAGCCTTCCTCGAAAATGAGGCGGTTCCCCCCGCTTCGTGGACGACAGATGAGAGTTCTGCATAAGTCAGCGCGGTGCAGACAAAAACCATGCCTGCAAAGAGAAGAGCTAGTGGTGTTGCTCCCAAAGCATATAGAGCTGTAATCCCGAGAGCATAGTAGATCGATGAACCTAAATCGCCATAACCGATGGCAAAAATATCAGCTACTCTGAGCTCTCTTTTCATCGATCCGCGATTGATCGCAAATAGCTTTGTCATAATCGCAAGGTATGCGATCTAAGAAAATTTAGGCAACTGGAAAAAAACATCTTCCGTCGTAAAAACAATCTCTTCTTTTTGGGTTACACCCAAAGCAAAAAGGCGTTCAATACAACGTTGCACGACATCTTCAGGAGTAGAAGCTCCAGCTGTAAGTCCTACAACAGAAACATCTTTCAGCCAATCTAACGAGATCTCTTTTGCATCATTGATCAAAAACGATCTCACCCCTCTCGTCTCAGCCCTTTCTCGAAGGCGATTCGAATTGGAACTTTGAGGATCACCTACTACTAAAATGAGGTCTGCTTCCTCTGTGATTTCAGAAAGCGCCAGTTGCCGATTCGTAGTAGCATAGCAAATGGATGAGGAGGGGAGGGTTTCAATAGCTGGATATCTCGCTTGGAGATGATCGGTGATCTCCTTCACATCATCGAGACTCAAAGTAGTTTGAGTGATGTAGAAAAGCTTTTCATCTTTCTTAAAAGGCAGCTTGTCAACATCTTCCACTTTTTCAACGATGGTCACCTTTCCAGGCGCTTCTCCCGCTGTACCGATGATTTCTACGTGGCTCGCATGTCCGATGAGGATGATCTGATACTCCTTCTCAGCAAAACGTTTTACTGCTGAATGAACACGGGTCACAAGACCACAAGTGGCGTCGATCTCAATAAGCTTTCTTTGTTTCGCCTCTTCTCTAACCTGTGGAGATACTCCGTGCGCAGAATAGATGAGACGTGCCCCTTCAGGTACTTCATTCAAGTTCTCGATGAAGATAGCCCCTTGCTTTCGAAGGGCATCAACGACATGTCGGTTGTGAACAATCTCATGCTTGACATAGATAGGAGCTCCCCAAAGCTCAAGGGCCTTCTTTACGGTATCAATGGCACGGACCACGCCGGCGCAAAAACCTCTAGGGCTAGCTAGTAGTAATTTCATGGGGGCTATTTTATCTGAGGAAGCGTTTCTTTGGCAATCTCTTCAATCATTTCGAGGACTGCATCAAAGGCTCCATCTTCTTTTCGGTAGGGGTCAGGAATCCCCTGTCCTTGGTAGCGGCTACTGAAGTGGGTCGCTAAATAAATCTTTTCTTTTTCCTCTTTGGTTCTGGCATGCCCTTCTAAGAACTGATAGACCTCCTCTGTCGCAGCAAAGATGTAATCAAATTCTTGAAAAAACTCTCTGCGGCAGAGCTTTGCCTCATGAGGAGGGCAAGAGTAGCCCTTTTTTTCAGCCGCTCTCCTCATCTGAGGGTCTGCCTCATCACCAATATTCCAGGAGGTGATTGCGCAGCTGTCGAAGAAAAAATCTCCCCCTTGAGCCATCTTTTGAAACACCCACTGTTGAGCGGGTGATCGACAAATATTTCCCAAACAGACAAAAAGTACTTTTTTCATCCCTAACCTGCTGCCACATCTGCAGCGCAGCGGAACCCATAAGTGCGGTTCACTGTACCTGGATTGTTTCTATGGCGGTGTGAGCAGCGCAAATCTTCTTTTAAACTCTTCCAGCAACCGCCACGTAGGACTCGGTAAACCCCTTGAACAGGCCCCTGAGGATTGTGTGGCTCTTGGATCGATGTTTCATAAAAGTTGTAGTCATACCAGTCATGGCACCATTCGTAGACATTCCCCACCATATCAAAAAGGCCGAGTTCATTAGGTGGATAGCTCTTCACAGCAGTGGTATCTGCGCTGAAAAAGTTTGCCTGGGAGCGCTCAATGTCTGTTCCATACGGATAAATGTAATCAACTGAACCACAAGATGATGCAATCTCCCATTCAGCTTCTGTGGGAAGTCTCTTCCCAATCCATTTTGCATAGGCCACAGCTCCATACCAGCTCACCCCTACAACTGGATGTTTTGCATAGCCAGATTCGATGATCGGTTTGCCAGCAAGTCTTTTGATCCTCGATTCTTTGAGTTGAATCATGTCGTTATTATTGACATCCTTTTCTCCTCCCATCACTTCTAAAAAGCGAACAAACTGCTCATTTGTAACAGGATGAATATCAAGAGCAAAGCTCGAAAGGAAGATTTTATGGCGCGGTTTTTCATCTCTTGCACCTACTTCACTTCCACGGTAATACTCTCCCCCTTCAATGATCGACATGTCGGTCAAGATCGGCTCGATTTCAGAAATTTCCTTCTTCTTGGGAACATATCTTTCCACTGCAGAATCAATTTGGAAAATAGCTCCTGGATTGTCCTCATACTCATGCTTTTTTAGCTCAGGTGGATTCAATACAGGGCGTTTCTCGATTCCCACTTCTTGAAGTGCTGTTTGCGCTTTAAATTGTTCTTGAAGAGGGTCGATGCTATTTTTTGGAACAACTCTAACAGGCTGGGCAGGAGATCCGCCGAGCTGTTTTTCTATCGCTACATGTGTGTGAACAGGCGCTTCCACCTTTTGAGTCTTTTCAAAGCGGTTAAAAGCAGTCTGCATGTAATCGGTCTGTACTTTTTGAAGTTGAGGAGGCGCTGGTGGTGCAGGTGGTGTTGGCGCTGGAGGAAGAGGCAAAGGCGCTTCAAAGGAGAAAACCTTTGCTTGAGGCTTAATCTCTTCGAGGCTCTTTTCAACACTTCCTAATTCTTTCTGTTCAATCCCTTTTAACACCTCTTTGAGAGATGTGGGTCTTTTTTCTGCATGTTGGGCTAAGCATTTTGTAATCAACGCATCCCAATCGTATCGGTAATCATTCATCGCTTTGGAAGGCATGGTGAACATCCCTTCAGGAAGCTCTCCCATTAACATAAAGTAAGCGAGCACTCCAAAAGAGTAAACATCGCTAGCTGCTGAGATATCCCCTCTCTTCACAGTCAATTTTTGCTCAGGGGACAAAAAGGCATAACTCTGTAAAAAGGAGCGGTGCCAAAGCTGTACTTTATCGATCTCTTTCGGCTCAGAAAACGAATATGCTCCCATCTCTAAAGAGAGGGGGGCGATGGATACAGAAAGAGAGGTAGCAACTGATTCATAAATGCGGCTTAATACTTTTCCAGCTCCCACAATCGGGGTGAGGGCTACATCAGAGAGATAGACATGTGGAATCCCGCTTTCTCTTTTCCCCATGAGGACATTCCCTAGCTTGACTCCCCCGTGATAAAGAGGGCGGTCTGCTACCATTTTTTCATGGATCGCATCGAGAGCGCTTGCAAGCTGCTTTAAGATCGACATGAGCTCTTCTTCTGTCAATCGTCTCGATCTACCGTTTAAGTATTCTGCAAGGTTTGTAGGTTGTCCTACATCGTCGACAATCAAATCAGAGATGACATAATAGAGACCTTCTGAAGAGGAGACATTGTGCACTTTGACAATATTTGGGTGGGAAAGATCTGCCATCTGGTGGATGCTTGTCTCAAAGCGCTTGATGAATCCTGCATCGCGAGAAAGTTCTGGTGGCAATAGTTTAAGAGCGAAGCTCTTTCTCAAGAAGCGGTGCTCTGCGATATAGGTAATCCCGAGCGATCCTCTTCCAATCTCTTTAAGAATCTTGTAATCGCCGAATATCTGTCTTTCCATAGATCTCCTCTTTGCCCTTGTAGAACTCTGAAGGGAAGATCTGTAGTGTCACTTCTCCTTCCATCTTTTTGACCCAGGGCAGAAACTCTGTCAGTTCATCACTATAAACGATCAGTGAACTAAAAGGAAGATACAAATCGGCAAAACTTTTTAAAATTTCCTCATCTCTAGTAGACAAGATCATGACAGGAGCTTTTTCTTCATAGTAGCGAAGTAGAGCGCCAAGACCATAACTATATCCTTCGGGCAAAAGATGGACTTGATCGAATCCTAATCGGAAAATAGCTTCAGCACGCTCTCGATATTTGAGATCCCTTGTCCATGAATAAAGCCTAAGGAGATTTTCTGCATGGACGCTATTTCCAGAAGGCTCTGAACCATCTGAAATTTCACACTTTCGATAGATGATGTCTTCCCCATCTCTCATGAGGTAATATCCCCCATAAGGAGATTTAAACAACCCTTCCACTTCCTCTGTCAGAGCGATCGCTTTTTTTAAATACTTCACTTCATGAAACACCGTGAAGCACTCTATGAGCGCTGAAATTAAATAGGCATAATCAGTGAAGACTGTCTGATGAGATCCTCCCTCTTTCGTGTAACTGCGGTGAAGAATCGGCTGGTTCATCAGAAAATCGAGATTCTTTTTAGCAACCATTCCTACTTCAGTCTCTTGAAACACTAGACTATACTTGAGAAGAGATACAATCATGAGGGCATTTTGCGCTAAAATGACCTGATCATCTTTTTTCGGTTTTTCACGATTCTTTCGAGCTTCCCCGAGTTTTTGCAAAAACGTCTCGATCCTCGTTTCCACAGCGATGGGGTCTGCCTGGTACCGTTTTGCAAACTCTTCAATTTCCGATGTAGCGTGGAGAGTATTTTTCCCGAAAAAGTTCCCTTTTTCTGTCAGGTTGAAATAGTGTGAAGCTAAATAAAATTCCTCTGGATTGAGAAGGTCTTCCACTTCATCTAATCCCCAAACATAAAACGAGCCATTCTTTTCCCCAGCTTCTGCATCTTCTCCTGCAAAAAAGAGGCCAAAATCAGTCTTTAAGTGTTGTAAAACATACTCCACAATCTTTTTCGCAATCTTTCCATATAGAGAGCGTTTTGTCATTTGGTACGCTTCTACGTAAGATGAGAGTAAAACAGCTTGGTCGATGAGTTGCTTTTCAAAATGAGGCACTTCCCATCTTGCATCTTGAGCGTAGCGGGCAAATCCTCCCCCCACGTGATCATGAATCCCCCCTTGAGAAAGGCGAGTTAAACTGAGCTCTGCTGCAAATGAGCCCCTTGCATCTTGATGGATAAAGCTTTGCCGAAGTAGAGTGGTATAGAGATAGCCCATCGGAAACTTAGGTTCTCTCTTCAATCCACCAAATAGAGGATCCATGTGCTCATATAACCTTGCAAAGGCTTGGCTCACCTCCTCTTTTGTCACCATCTTAGTATGTGGCTGTTCATCCTCTTTTCGAAAGAGGGCGACTAAATTGTCTGCTTCATGTTCTAAAAGTTCCCTCTCCCTACCTTGCCAAAGTGTATGGATGTGTTCTCCAATTTCTTTGAGGCCGAGCATCCCTTTCATCGTTTCAGGAGGGACATAAGTCATCGCGTAAAATGGCTTTAAATCGGGTGTAAGAAAGAGATTCAAGGGCCATCCCCCTTGCATCGACATGATCACTTTTGCAAAATCCATGTAGAGGCGATCGATGTGAGGAAACTGTTCCTTATCGACTCTGATCGGAACAAAATATTTCTCGATGAGTTCAGCGACATCTTCTTGATGAAAAGATTCGCGGTCCATGACATGACACCAATGGCAGGTGGCATAGGTAATAGAAAGAAAAATGGGACAGTCACGCTTTTTTGCTAATGCAAAAGCCTCACTAGACCACGAATGCCAACGGATCAAAATACTCCTAGATACTTAGCAAAAAGCCACGCTGTAAATAGAATTCCTACAGAAACTGCCACCCAACGGAACGTCGGAACCCATCTCTTCGATGACTGGATGCTCGCCTTTCCCATTTCTAGTGTGCCGATCCCATAAGCAAAATCTACAGGTTCCTTGTCTCCACTAAGACCTAACGCATACTCTCTAGACAACACTTCAAAATCGAGTCCTAAAAAGCTAGCGTACTGACGCATAAAACCATACATGTAGACTCGAGACAAGAATTGACTTTCATGCCCCTCTTCAATAGCTGCGAGATAATTCGCCCTGATCGACGTCGCACTTTCCACCTCTTTTAAAGATAGATTCTTCTCGACGCGCCGCTCTTTAAACAGCTCTCCGATCTTCTTAACCTCATACACCATAGGTACTGGTCCTTAGAAAATTTCCATAATTTTACAGATTATACCGAGACGCCTTCAAAAGTCGAGATCTTTCGCAAGTCCCTTGACTGGACAAAGCACTTGCTTTTTGTTATTCTCTCACAAATTTTTATCAAAAGGCTAGAAAATGAGTTGGTTTTCAATATTGAATTGGGGGCAATCACCCACACTAGCTGTTACTCATAATGATGGACAAGGGATCATTAATCACTCGCAATCCAATAGAATGAGGACTATTTTTATCCTCTCAGGAGCCTTTTCCGGCACCTTAATTACCGTTGCGGTCACACAGCTTTTTGAAGCACATCGAGAAGTCCTCGACTGCCTTTACGAAATGTATCAGAACTATAGCTTTGACAATCCTGAGCCACTTGTTGTCGAATTAATCCTTAGTGAAATAGCTATGCTCAGCTCAGCAGCATTAGTTGGTGGTTATTTTGGAGCTGTGGCTGCGGAAAAAATGTACCAGAATACGATGATGGCTGCAGCAAACAGTGAATAATCTCCCTGTTTCTCCTTGAAATTGAAGGCTAAATCGGTCAAACTGGTTGAAATTGAGTCAAAATGAAGGTCTTTTATGTCGAGTTGCTTTGTTTGTGAAATTTCCAAAGATCTCTTTGTCAAAATCGAAGGGGATTTACAAAAACAAGGCTTTTCCTTCACAAAGCCCCCCTACACCATCTTCAGCGCAAAAAAAGAGGGACTTTCTTGTACCCTCTACGCTTCAGGAAAGTTGACCGTTCAAGGAAAAGGGCATGAGGAATTCATCACCTTCTACTTAGAGCCTGAAATTTTGGGAAACCTCTCCTTCTCCCATCCTGAGATCTCTGTCGATCTGACCCCAAGAATTGGTATCGATGAAGCTGGAAAAGGGGATGTTTTTGGCCCTCTTTGTATTGGTGGGGTCTACGCTGATGAAAAAACGATCCCAGCATTGATTAAACTCGGGATCAAAGATAGTAAACGCCTCTCTGATGAAACCGTGATTAAGAAGAGCCGAGAGATCGCCAACCTTTGTCCCCATAAAGTCCTTGCGATCCATCCTGAAAAGTATAATGAACTCTACGAAAAATTCTTCAACCTTAACCACTTACTCGCTTGGGGGCATGCAACAGTCATTGAAACGCTCTACCAGCAGACAGGGTGTGATCGAGCTACCATTGACCAGTTTGGGCATGAATCTCTAGTTGAGAACGCTTTAAGAAAAAAAGCGCTCAATATCAGACTCCATCAAAGGCACCGCGGGGAAGAAGATGTAGTAGTTGCTGCTGCATCGATCATGGCAAGGGCAAAGTTCTTGGAATCTCTACAAAAATTAGGAGAGCCATACGAGCTCTCCATTCCTAAAGGGGCTTCAAAAGAAGTGAGCCTCTTTTGCAAGAGGCTCTTTCAATCTCACGGTGTTACTGCCTTAGAGAAGACATCCAAGATGCACTTCAAGACAGTTCAAGAAGCGATGGGTCACTTCACTAGCTCAAACGACTCGATGAAGTATTGATAGTGGTTATCTTGGTAGTTTTGCTTTTCACACTCCATCGCCAAGAGGTAGAGGTAGTTCTTAGCTAAAAGAACTCTTCCCTTGAAGTAGACTTCATTGGTTCTAATAAAGAAGTCCATCCCTTGGTGCCCTTGTACTTGAACGAGATTTGCAAATACGAGCTGGTTATTTGGATTTTGCACCAAAATCGAATTCAGGAAATGCTCAAGACTGCTCACAGCATGTTCATCTTTGACTTCACCGGGGTATTTGGCAATCAAAACCATGAACACAGAGCGTCTTTCTAAGTCTGCTACATACACATCATACTCTAAATCTTTGCTTTCCCCTCTCATCGACATGTTTTGTCTGACGTGATCTGGGTTTCTTGGAAATACAGCGTTGCATTTCCCCTGGAAAGAATGAATCTTCGTCCAGTTTTTATAGATATCTTGTTGAGTTTGCGCTTGCTGATTTTGGCTAGTTATCTTCTCGATAAACGGCGCCTCCGGGCCTGCGCAAAGGAAAAGCCCCATGAACATCGACAAGGCTTTCTTACTAAAACGATTATTATTTAACATATACCCCTCTTTATCATAATGTTAGACACCGCTGGACCCACGTAAGTCGCCGATGTAAAGAACCAAAGCATCGCCGCTGCCAAAATTGCAAGAACGATCGACTTCAAGATGACATTAATGAGTGCCAACCAAGCAGAAAATCCTTGCACCTCCGATAGGAGCAACAATAAAATAATGAACCCCCATAAGGAGAAAATGATCTGGAAGATCATGACCCCTGTGGGCAGCGTAAAATAGCTAAAGTTATAGGTCTTTTGAATGAACGCCGGTACAAAGACATTCGCCTTGTAAACCATCATCAAGAGGACCCAACCTAAAAGCCCCACTACTTCAGGGATTTTTGACCAAGCAAGAGCGGAGCGGATCGCAGTAAAACTGGCCTTTCCATTCAGTAATTTTCCCGTCCACCAGATCAGACCAGCAGCGATCGACAAGGTGATGTAACCAGCAGGAATGGCAAAGAATAGAGAGAAGAGGATCACGACCCAAAGGGCATAATGTGTCCCCGCTGAAAGGTTCTGCAGACATTCTAACAGGACTAAAAAACCATATATTCCTGAAATCCAACCAAGACCATAATTTGGCCTCTCTGCTGCATACTCCTTAGCGACTCCCCTAGGATCGGTAAATACTCGAATCCAAGGTGTTGTTGATTTCTCTTTCATTTGCTCTCAAACGCCTTCACTTAATCTACTTCAAGAGTTTCAAAAATTGATTTCTGAGGCCCTTTCAGTATAATTTATAGATAGAATTAATTATTGTATTTTTACAAATTTAAAATAACACAAACGGGAATTTTCAATTTAAAAGCAGAATAATCAAGATAATTAAGGTGGTTATTATACAAATAACCACCTTATGATTAGAGGGCGTTGATGAGCATCCAGCAAATGATGCCGTAGATAGGGAGTTTAACCATCTCCACTTTGAATGTTTTGTGGAGAATGTTCAATATGCTAAGACCAATCAAGGCTGGGTAGCAGATCTCGAGAACAGGACCGAGCATTCTAACGATTCCAGAAAACTCTAACATTGAGACTAACCCTGTCAATAACAGTACGATAGAAAGAGCTACAGGGTAGCTGAGACTCGTTACCTTTTGAAGGAATTCAGCACTGACTGCAGCCAAAGCAATCGCAGTCGTAAGACAAGAGAGAACGACCGCCATGCAGACGATAAAACCAGCATAAGGCCCTAAAATCAAAGAGCCAATCGATCCCAAGAGCTGGTCTGGTGGAATGTTCCCAAGCGATGAACTGTGAAGGTTCGCAAGAGTACCAAATCCGATATAGACAACCCCTAAAAGAAAAGCGCCTAGGGCGGCCGCTTTAGCAAAGTGCTTTAAGAAAACCTTCCGGTCACCTGTCTCAAGACCATCCTCTTCGAGTTCCTTCTTGAGCCTTGCACAGATGATCGACGAGAAGAAGAGTCCTGCAAGAAGGTCCATGGTGTTGTATCCCCCCTTCAGTCCATAGAAGAAGGCCCCCTGGTCATGAAGAGATGGGAGTGGGGGTTGGTGAGGAGAAAAGAAGACCCCTTTGATGACAATAACACCGAGAAAAACGAGAAGAAGGGGGGTCAAAACTACCCCCAAGATGTCGATGATCCGCTGCTTCTTCACGCAGCAGAAGAAGATCAGTAGTAGAGCTCCGATAGTAAATGGAACTAGGCCGAGCTCTGGAACATAAAATTTTAAACTTGAATAGGTCAAAGTGACGCAGCGAGGGGCCGCTCCAAATGGACCGATCAGGGCAATGATCAACGCACTCATGGCAAGGCCTGGCCACTTTCCCATCCTCCGGAAAAAGGCCATGTAGTCCCCTTCAAAAAGGGTAATCGATAAAAGACCTGAAAAGGGCATGAGAACGGCTGTCAGAAGAAGCCCGATGAGAGCGTAAGAGAGCCCCCCACCCACAGCTTGACCCACAATCAAAGGAAAAATCACATTTCCAGCTCCAAAAAACATGGAGAACATTGCGAATCCGTTAGATAACCATCTTCCTTTAACCATAAAAAACCCCTTCAAAATAAAATACTTCCCATCTGATCCCCTCCCGAGTATCTAGATGGAAGAGATCAAAAGGGTTTTAGCCGTTAATCACCACAATATTTAAAGAAATAACTGAACAACCAAGGATTTGGTTGTTTTTTAGAAACAAAGATAGGAGAACTTCGTTACACATAGTCCTCCTATTCTAAGCTATTGACCAATTAAAGAAAAGAGGGATGATTATTTGCGACAGCAGCCATCTTTACGATTCTTGTTATCTTTATCACATCCACAAAGCGCCTTACATCGCCCTATAAAACTCAATCCCCAAAGACCGGCCAGACCGACGACTGCATAGACAACGCGTTCAGCCATTGTATATGTCATTTCCGTAGCCCCTCCAAAAATCGTTGAAACGAGATTGTAATTGAAAAAGCCGATGAGTCCCCAATTCAAAGCTCCGACTAAAACGAGTAGCAGAACCACAATATTCACACCATACATAGTATATTCTCCTATGGATACAAACATCCCTCTATCTTTAACATAACTTTGCCCCATTTATTGTCGAAGAAAAACTTTGACAAATAGAGGAAGAAAGATCTAAAATCCTTAGCATTATGAGCGAATTTAACAAAGAAACACTACGTCATCTCGAAAGTCTCTGCCGTGTGAAGTGCACAGAAGAGGAAGAGGAGATCTTTGTGGAGAATCTTAAACGGATTCTCGACTACATGGAGATGCTCGAAGAAGTTCATACAGAAAACGTTAAGCCTCTTTATCAGGTTTCAGAAGATTTCTACCTCCCTCTGAGAGATGATATCGTCGGTGAGACCCTGGACCGTCAGGTATTTCTTGCTAATGCACCCGCTTCAACGGCAGGTATGGTGCGCGTCCCCCCTGTAATATAATGTACACCCTATCAGCTAAAAAGCTCCATTCTCTCTTCATCTCCCACCAGGCGAGCGCTGAAGAGATCACAAAGTACTTCTTACGCCGGATTGAAAAAAGTGATGACCAGCTCAAATCCTTTATAACCCTCTGTCCTGAAAGAGCTTTAGCAAAAGCGAGAGAAGTAGATCAAAAGAGAGCTCAAGGACAACTTCTAGGCAAATTGGCTGGAGTTCCTGTTGCCTTGAAAGACAATATGCACATCCAAGGGGAAATCACTACCTGCGCTTCGAAATTTCTCACCCGCTACAGAGCTCCCTTTTCTTCAACCGTTGCAAGGTTGATCGAGAGTCAAGATGGGATCATCATGGGCAAGACGAACCTCGATGAATTTGCGATGGGCTCTTCAACTGAACACTCTGCCTTCTTCCCAAGTCGCAATCCGTGGAATCTCGCTTGCACACCTGGAGGATCTTCTGGAGGAAGTGCCGCAGCTGTAGCTGCTAGGCTAGTCCCTCTATCTCTTGGATCAGACACAGGTGGATCGATTCGGCAACCTGCTGCGTTTTGTGGCATTTCTGGGTTTAAGCCTACCTATGGAAGGGTTTCTCGCTACGGACTCGTCGCTTTCGGATCTTCATTTGATCAGATCGGCCCTTTTGCAAATAGTGTAGAAGATGTGGCGATGATGATGGAAGTTCTCTCTGTCCACTGTTCACTCGATTCGACATCGAGAAACCTCCCCTATGAACCTTTCATCGAAAACTTAGAAAAGCCGATCTCTGGAATGACTCTTGGTGTACCAAGAAGTCTTCTCAAGGATCTCAATCCATCGCTACTTTCGATGTTTGACAAGATGGTCGATGTTTATCAATCGATGGGAGTCAAAATCGTTGACATTGAGCTTCCTTTCTTGAAGTATTCGATCCCTCTCTACTACATCTTAGCGATTGCAGAAGCTTCTACCAATTTGGCAAGATATGATGGCGTTTTGTTCTCTGAGCGCTCCAAGCAAGCGAGAAACTTGAAAGAGGTCTATGAACTCTCTAAAGAGGAAGGGTTTGGAAAAGAGGTCAAAAGAAGGGTACTTCTCGGCACCTACGTTCTCTCTGCAGGACATCAAGATGCTTACTACAAGAAAGCACAAAAAGTGAGACGCCTTCTCATCGAAGATTTTAAACGGGTCTACAAAGAATGTGATGCGATATTGATCCCCACCTCCCCCGTGACTGCCTTTGAACTTGGAGCGATTAAAGATCCTCTCCAGATGTATCTACAAGACATCTACACCATTTTTGCAAACCTTGGAGGATTCCCTGCGATCAGCCTTCCTATTGGATTTGACCAAGAAGGGAAGCCTTTTGGACTCCAGATCAGCGCCCCTCAGATGCAAGATGGAAAAGTGCTTACACTTGCAGCTCACCTCGAAAAGGCGATCCAATTAAAAACATGCCCACCTCTCTTTGACAAGGAGTTCTCATGAACGACTGGGAAGCTGTCATTGGCCTTGAGATCCACGTACAGTTAAACACGAAAACGAAACTATTTTGCTCTTCCCCAAACCGCTTTGGGAATGAACCGAACACCAACATCCAATTCGCTGATACAGGACAACCTGGATCTCTTCCAGTGATCAACAAAGCAGCTGTCGAAAAAGCGCTCCTTTTTGCTCTTGCTGTCAATGCAAAGATCCCCCCAGAGTGCCACTTCGATAGAAAGTCTTACTTCTATCCCGACTCCCCTAGAAACTTCCAGATTACCCAGTTTGATTCGCCCATCATGTGGGGTGGTACTGTGATTGCTGATGTCGATGGTCAGGAGATGACCTTTGGACTTCACCACGCTCACCTCGAAGATGATGCAGGGATGCTCAAACACTTCAGCCAGTTTGCAGGGGTCGACTACAACCGAGCAGGGGTTGCCTTAATCGAGATCGTCTCCCTCCCTTGCATGCACACAGCAAGACAAGCTGTATGTTTTGCGATGCAAATCCGCTCCATCATGGAATACCTCGACGCCTCTGACTGCAATATGGAAGAAGGCTCTCTCAGAATGGATGTGAACGTTTCTGTCAGAAAAAAAGGGGAAAAAGAGCTCCGTCCAAAGACAGAGATCAAAAACATGAACTCTTTCACAAACATGGAACTCGCCATCCAAGCAGAGATCAAAAGGCAGATTGAAGTCTATCAAACTGGCGGCACGATCACGAGCGGCACCTACCGATTCGACCTGCCCACCTTGACGACCATCCTGATGAGAAGGAAGGAGAGCGCTGATGATTACCGCTACTTCCCCGAGCCTGACCTCCCTCCCCTTTGCATCCACCCCGATTGGATCACATACCTTCGAGCGCGTCTTCCTGAACTACCAAGAGACCGGAAAAGAAGATACATAGATGTTTTAGGATTAAGCGCTTACTCAACTGAGCTTCTCATTAATGATAAGGCTCTTTGTGACCAGTTTGAGCAAGGACTTTCGATCGCGAAAAATCCCGTCTCTTTTTGTAACTGGCTCACCGTTGAGTTTGTAGGAAGAATCAAAGAATCTAGAAAATCGATCCAAGAGTTTGGCCTCGATGTGATGAATATTGCAAAGCTCTCCAATATGGCGCATGAAAAGGAAATCACCGGAAAAGTCGCAAAGCAGATTGCAGACCTCATGGTTCTCGACGTACAAAAGAGCCCTGAAGAGTTCTTGAAAGAAAACCCAGCTTTCCAATCGATCAAAGATACAGGTGAAATTGAACTACTCGTCGATCAAGTGCTCAAGCAAAATCCTGAATCGGTAGAAGATTTTAAAAATGGAAAAGAGAAGGCATTTAACTTCTTGGTGGGACAAATCATGAAGGCTTGCGCGGGGTCAGCCCCACCCGATATCGTTCGAGATCTTGTTAAGAAAAAACTTCTGGGATAATCCTTTTCCGAGTTACAATAAGGTCCTATGCGTTATTGGCTCGCTATGGCATCTATCCCCTTTTTTTTACAGGCCCACGATACAATTGGGTACGTAGAAATTGGCACGAATGAAGCTTATTTTCCCTATCCCGCTACCATTACAGAAGCGGATCAAAATAGCACTTTTAACTCTTCGATCAACAATAAAAGTCTTTCGACCAAAAAGACCGATAAGCCCCCTTCTCATGAATCTCCAAACTCTCTCTACCTCATCTTTTTCCTCCCAAACCACTACGAAGAGAAGATCAATGAGCTCATAAAAGAGAAATCTCTCACCATTGAAATCAAACAAAACATAAAAGACACATCTCTTTTCATCCTTACACCAACATCTCTCGATCAAAGCCTGAACGAGAAAAATAAGATGATCAAATATAAAGCCCTCATCCCCTCCGCTCCCTCTTCCCTACAGCCTGGCGAGTTCTTCTACATCCATATCAACGAAGTTTGATCAATGCTAATACTTCTTAGAAAGACTTAGAGAAATTGAGGAAAATTTCGTTCGACATGTAGCTCGGACAGAATTCCCCTTGATAATCGAGGCTGAGGAGGAAGCTTTGATCTTTCCCCATCCTTGTGAACATCTCGAAGTTGACTGCGCCGAGGTTTTGCACACCAGATAGTGAAGTCAAGGTGATCGATTGGTTTGCTCCTGTAATTGTCGCCGTCACATCACCTGTTCCAAAAGGAAGGCGGTTGATGTAGCTTGCTGACTCTTTAAATCCGATCGATCCGAAGAAGCACTTCGCGATCTGATAGAATCGAATACCAGCTTGTGACTGCAGAAACGATGAGGTGTGAGAATCTTGGTGCATATTGAACGCACCAGCATTTGCTTCTGTAAAAGCTCCTTGCCAGTTCACAGCCCAATCGATGGCTGTAAAAGGTTCGATGCCACCCCATGAATAGTTGCGATCGTAGCCAAAGCCAATGTGGGTATTGAGCTGCCAATCGTTGATGGTTGCTTCTGCTGTGTAATCATATCCAGGGATGATGATGGTTCTTTTATTCTTGATTGGATTATAGACCCCCAAAAGAGCAGGTTCGATATAGAACTCTCCTAACTGAGTTGTAGCTGCAAGCGAAGCAAAGTAGTACTCGATCGTAGCGCTTCCAAAGTTCTGGTTATCAATATTATGGCTATAGGCAAACCCTAGTCCACCACCCAAAACTGTGTTAGGTAGGTTGTTATAATCGAGTCCTACCATCCCTCCTGCTGAATTGAAGTGGAAATTCGGATTTTGCGCTTGACCTGTCTCTTTTGCTGTTTGCCAAAAGCCATCAAACCAGACTTCAAATGGCGCTTCTTTTTTTGCATTCGGCGCAACCTGGTTCGATGCATCTACGAGATATGAGGCAATATCTACTTGATTCGAAGACAGAGACCTAATGAACCTTTTCGTACTCAATCGGTTATAGATCATCTGATCAATTGTCATCAATGTTTCTGCTGCCACAAAAGGCCCATAGGCATTCCTTGCAGGAGAGACCATGTTGACCGCATTGGAAAGTGTCGATCCTGTCAAAGCAGCTAGAGCTGAAAACTCTGCTGATCCTGGCGCGTAGCTATTCAAGTAATCAGCAAATTGAAGAATCTTACCTGTGAGAGCTGTCGTTGGGATCGACTGCGCAAAATTCAAATAGATGTCGTTACTTAAATAGCTCAAACTAAATGCAAATCCAGGAGATGAGCTGATCGAAGCGAATGTGCCCGATCTACTACCTGCTGAAAGGAGTAGGTATTGTCCCGATCTAGGATATGCATCAGTATCAGGAATGACTTGAACAGCTCCGTCAACTGCTGCAGCGCCTGTGACAGTAATGCTCGACCCTTCTGTTCCATTGATCTCGATGATCGTAGTAGAGCCAGGATTTAACGTAAGAGATCCTAGTGTCATGTGCCCGACAGAATTTCCTGGTCTAATCGACGCTCCATTTGCAATGGTGATAGCGCCAGAGCTGACGGGCGTCCCGCGGAAAATCCCCCCTGAACTCACAGTAATATTATTCGATGAGATCCCGTTGAGATAAAGATGCCCTTGACTTGCAGTCATCGTTCCACTGAAATAGGACTGTCCATTGATAACCAGAGTACCAGACCCTGTTTTCGTCAACGTATAGGTAGGCTCTCCAACAACATTTCCATCGATAACGACATTATAGGACTGCGTATCAATCGTTCCATTGTTCTGGAGGATGATATTTGACGGCATCCCAGTAAAATCACTTCCTGCTTGGAAGATACCACTTCCAGATCCACCAAAAATGAGACTTGGCATATCTGTACTGATGGTAGAAGAGGTTCCATTCAATGTTCCGTTACTAATCAAAACATCTCCAGTATAATTGTTACCTGTGTTCCCAAATGTCAATGTCCCTGTCCCTGCCTTTGTAAAGGTGCCACTTCCAGTAATCAATCCGTTCGCTACGACAGAATAGCTATTCGTATCAAAACTTCCAGGCTGCATCATGATGATAGCAGGTTGAAAGTTGGTGAATGCACTCCCTGCTTGGAAAGTCCCCTCCCCCTGAAAGACGAGCTGTGGACTTCCCGATGATCCCATCGGCAGCGTTGAGGAAGTTGCATTCAACGTTCCACCCAAGATCACTGTTTTCCCAGTGTAGTTATTTCCCGCACTTTGAAACGTCAGAGTCCCACTCCCCTTTTTTACAAACTTATTGCCACCACTCACTGGCCCTGCCATGGAAATGGTGTAACCATTCGTATCAATCGTACCAGGTACAGACATCGTGACCGCCTGAGAAAGTGTCAAGTTGCTTCCCGCTTGGAGAGTCCCTGCATACCCTTCAAATACGATAGCCCCAGAAGGAACAGTAGAAGAGTTCACATTGAGAGTTCCTCCCTGAATCTGAACCGCGCCAGTGTTGGTAGCTGTACCTGCAAGGGTCAATTTCCCTGGACCGAGTTTTATAAATGTTCCTGATCCAGATAAAGTGCCTGTGTGGGTCAAGTTCCCACCATTCAGCGCAATCGTTGTCTGATCATTCATGGTGATGTTCTTGGAAGTTGTTGCAGAAGAGCCGAGCTGCAGCTGCAGCGTTCCCCCTCCTCCTCCAATAGTATAAGATGAAGTGCTACCGAGGGTTGTTGTAAATAGTGAAGCGCCAGATTGTAAAGTCGTCGTCCCAGTATAACTGCTCGTCCCCATCAGTGCTAGATTCGCACCTGAAGTAAGAACAAGATTGCCTGATGCTCCAGAAAGGGTTCCAAAGAAAGGTGTCTGGTAACTACCAGCAGTTGTCATTGTTAAAGTGCTTCCTGCAATATCTACAGTTGTCCCTGTACTGCCAGTAAGCCCTTGTATGGTCTGAGCATATCCATTGAGATCAAACTTAGCATCGTAAGAGGTTCCTCCCGGCTCTGTCAAGTTGACCGATAGAGGTGGATAGGCTGTATTCCCAACTGATCCTGCAGCACCTGCTTGCAATATAGTTGTTACGCCACCTGAAGCTCCCGTGATATTGATGGTACCGTTAAACGTCCCCGTACCCCCGATGTTGGTTTTTCCTTTTAAAAGGTTCAATACACCATTTCCAGAAAGTCCCCCACCAGAGCTATTTCCAATGGTGTTATATCCACTCGAGTTATTTGTAATGCTAAGAGCTGAGCTCGAAGCGCTGAGAGTCATCGTCGTTTGAATCGCTGTTCCAGAAGTTCCAAACGTAATCCCTGAACCAAACGCTGCAGGAACTGCGAATGAATTTCCTGTTACAGTATAAGCGTGATTCCCAAATGTTAGTGAGCCAAACTGAAACCCAGTGGCGATGTTATTATTCACCGTATATTGGGTCGCAGACGTTGGAAAGGTGATCGTCGACGATGTACTGTTTGCTGGAATACTGCTTGAATTCCAGTTCAGAGCTGTGTTCATATTCGTATCAGCCCCACCACCACTCCAGGTATAACTTGTTGCATACAAACAAGTGGATATTTGTGTGCAGAGCGCTAGTGTATAGACAATATATTTCATGTAATTTCCTACCCTTGCCACGGCGTTGGTGAACTGTTAAAATTAATGGTCATCTGAATCGGATTCCCAGAAGTTCCAGTCCCTCCAGTAACCGAAAAAGAAAATCCCCCTTGATATTGCACATCAGCAGCAGAGAAATTCCCCCCTGATAAAGGTGTGACAATCTGACCTAATAAATTGATATTGTATGTATAGGTCTCTCCATTAAAGTCGAATTCCACATGTAAATAATCGCTAGACCCTCCTGAGATCGGAGTTCCTCCATAGACAGTAAATGGTGTTGCTGATCCACTAATCGGCGCTGTGGTAGAGCCTCCGTTATAGATAAACTCGACAGTAGCGCCATTTGCCGCAGCCCCGACAGTTACTGTATAGTAATAAGTGTCTGTCAATGATGGAATCAATGCTCCAGACATACTTTGAAGCTCCATGACTACATATGGGCTTGTGACTGATGCTGTTGCAACTGGATTACCATACTGATCTTGAATTTCAAGTCCATTAATAATGCCACTCATTCCGAGGAGATCATCGTAGTCATAAGCGTATGCCACGCCTAAAGTAGGATTACTCGCCAATGTTCCAGCTCCCACCATTTGCTTATGTAAGATCTGATCGTAGTAGTTATACCAAGGGCCCCCTGAAAATCCTGGAGGATTGGAAAAGTAGGTAAGATCGACATAACCACCATCTGTTTGATAGTCTTCAGCATTATAGAAGGGGCTTGTTGGAGAAGTCACCGATGCAGTGTAGGGAAGTTGTCCAATAGAAAACAGCGCGCTCAGGAGTTTCCCCAGCTCAGCGCCGATCGGCGTTGCGTTGGTAAACCCGTTTGCAAAGGTGATCCCTCCGCTCAGTAGGTCATCGATCGCAAGTGAGTAAAGATCGATATAGGTATTATCAGCTGGG
Source organism: uncultured bacterium (assembly GCA_964655475.1). GTDB lineage: Bacteria > Chlamydiota > Chlamydiia > Chlamydiales > VGMA01 > VGMA01. Next base: position 12,519 of record CAZZMO010000011.1, on the reverse strand, counting down.
ATAGCAGTGGTAGTATTCGGCTGGTAGGCGTTGAAAAGAAGCCTTCCTGCATTGCTTGGATCTGATACTACTTCATACATAATGAGTCCTGAACTAGGAGTCAAAATAGTGTAAAGAGGTGCATACGTATTATCATTTGATGCAAGATAGTAGTTATAGACTGCTTGATAGTAGCTTGTGCTGGCACTTGGCCCTGCTGCGGTATTTGTCGCGTAGGTCAGTGGAAAGTACGTCATCGTAGGCCCACCTGTTAAGAGCCTACCAGAAGCAAGTCCTGCACTATTTTTGGGTGACAAAATACGGATCGTCCCGCTACTTGTCGAACTCGTGTAGGGGCTTGCGTAGTATGGTACAGGAAGATATCCCCAAGTTGTTGGATAAGTGCTGAGCGAGTTAATAGTGCTTGTCATGATTCCTACCTGTGTAGAGCCTGTTGGCATCCCTGAAGGGTAGCAGACACTATTATTGATCGTCGGATCAGATCCAGCTCCTAGATAGGAATTCCCATAAAGTTTCATGGGCAGACAAAAGTAATCAACCCAAGAAAGGTTCACGAAAAGCTGAGTAGAAGAATCGGTTTGGCTATCATCAAGACCAAATTCAAAGTCTTGATAAGGCACATAATAATTAGGATCGTTTAAGCTGATGATGGAAGGGCTGTTAATTGCTAGCATCCCACGAGAGGCGCTGTATGTCGTGCTCAAGTACATCGGCTTTTGAATAGAGAAATAGGCTCTACCACTCGAGCTGATGGGTAAATAAAATAGGTATGCCGTTCCTTTGATCCCTGTGTTTGTCGCCAAAGGAAGCTGACTCAACGTCACACTATTCGCAGCTGAGCTATTGGATCCATCTGAATTAGGATAGACATAGCTACAAACTCCCGTTGTTGTATTAGGTGTTAAAAAGCAGGGAATCCCATCTGGATCAAGCGCTGTCGCTACAAAATAAACCTGACTTGCAGGAAGTGTGGTGTTATTCACCACTACAAAAGGGCAGTAATTTTGTTTTGGTTCTGGAGCTACGGCGTATAACATCTGAGAGCAGAGCAAAACAGCAAAAAAATTCATCCTTTTTCTCACACCGATCCTCCATAGAAAATTTTATACACCTTACATTCTAGGATGAAAACTTTCAAATGTTTGTTTGAGGTGCTGCTTTGATATGTGTGTGTAACGATCAGTAGTTGAGATGTCACTATGCCCTAGCATCTCTTGAATGATCCTGAGGTCTGCCCCATTTTCAAGAAGGTGAGTTGCAAAGGAGTGTCTTAAAGTGTGGGGGGAAATGTTTTTCTGAATTCCTGCTGCTAAAGCATACTTTTTTACAATTCTCCAGAGATTCCCCCGGTCGATCCGCTTGCCGCGATTCGATAAAAAAAGAGGCGTTGTTCTCTCACACTTTCCAAATAGTTCATCCCAAGCATGAATGTAGGTTTCAATCGCATCAACAGCTAGCTTTGCAATCGGCACTATCCTCTCTTTTGCCCCCTTACCTTTGACAAAGACCCGATCTTCCTCCACGTCGAAAAAATTGAGAAGACACACCTCAGAAGCCCTGAGGCCCGATGCATAGAGTGTGTAGAGAACCGCACGATCTCGAAGAACGCACCGATCCTCCCCTTGAGGAGCTTCTAAAAGAGCCTCCACTTCATCTGATGTGAGCACTTCTGGGATGAGTTGCCAAATTTTTGGCGCAGATAAAAGCGCTGCGACATCTTTTTCTATGAGCTCTTCTCTCACCAAAAACCGGAAGAACACCTTGAGAGTCATGAGCATATGAGAAATGCTACTACTTGCATATCCCTTATCTCTCAAGTGAGAAAGAAAATCGACGAGATCTGAAAGGGAGAGTGATTCAATAGGCCTCTTCTCAATGTAGTGAAAAAAGAGAGTGAGATCTTGCCGATAGGATTTTTCCGTGAGGGGCATCAACCCTTTTTCTGCGAGTAAAAATAATGAGAACTCTTCAATCCACGCTTCCATACCCTTGTTATAACTGAATCACTAGTTAGGAAGAAAGGTATCTTTCCGCTATGAGAATCTTCTCTTCGATCGATTCACGATTTTTGACAAGAGAGCTCAAGAGAACACTCATGCGGTGATTTTGTTCAAAGAGAGGACGATGTTTTTTGATGAATCTCCAGAAAAGACCATCCCAAAGATCACACCACTCCCCTTTTGGATAATGGCTCATCTTTAGAATGTAGTTGGATCCTGATATGTAAGGCTTTGTCGTCATAACGCCATGACTTGCATATTGACTCATCCCATAGACGTTCGGAACCATCACCCAGTCATATGCATCGACAAAATTTCCCATGAACCAAGAGTACACCTCATCTGGATCTGTTTCTGTCAACAAAAGGAAATTCCCTAAAATCATGAGCCTTTCAATGTGGTGGCAATACCCTATTTTCAATACACGCTTGATCACCCTATCAATCGGTTCGATCCCGGTCGTCCCATCCCAAAATCCTTTCGGAAGCTTTCTCTTGTGTTGAAAGTCATTGGCCCTTCGATCGACACTTCCTCGAATGTGGTAAAGAGATCTCATAAACTCTCTCCAACCAAGAACTTGCCTTATAAACCCTTCTATCGAATTGAGAGGTATTCCCCCTCTTTCATATTGACGAAGCGCTTCATCAACAACCTCTTTGGGCGTCAAAAGCCCTATATTGATCATAGGAGATAGAACACTATGAAAAATAAAAGGCTCCTCTAGATCAATTGCATCTTCATATTCACCAAAATGAAAAAGCCTCTCTTCTACAAACTTCTTGAGCCACTCTTTTGCTTCGTTAAATGTAGTAGGATAGAAAAAATGATCTACCGACCCAATCGCATCTGGAAACCGTTTATCTACATAAGCCTTGGCCTCCCCTGTCACCTCATCCTTTTTCGGAAGATCGAAGTAGGGAAGTTGGATCCCTTTGGGCAAACGCTTTCGATTCTCAGCATCAAAGCTAAACTTTCCTCCAACAGGTTTTTCCCCTTCCATCAAGAGATCTCTTCTCTTTCTCTCCCCCGCATAAAAGTCTGCCATCGAAAAACGGTCCCTTCTTCGAAAGGTCTTATCGATCTCCTCTTTTTGGAGAAAAAAGGCAGGTGTTGGATAATAGCGGATCTCACCTCGAAAACTTTCTAGATCTTTTTGGAGCCACTCGTCAGAAAACTCTGCGACGTGGAGAACCTTTCCCTTCTTTTCGAGCAGTTGAACAAAATCACCCCTTTGGGAAAGGTCTTTTGATTCCACATAATGAACCTGAAACCCCTTCTTTTCCAAGTAGGATTGATAGTTCCTCATCGCGGCCCTGAGCAGCACAAGCCTCTGCTTATGAAAATACTGCGATTTAAAAAAGAGAAACTCTTCAAGAAGATAGATCACCCTCATTTTTGACACTGCAGGGTGATCGGCAAAGAGTTGATCAGGAAATATGACGGTAACTTCTTCCATTTGACACCCCCCTTTTTCTACCTTAGAGAGTCTTTTATCAAATAGATTAAAAGAGGTCAACTTAAGTGCGGAAAAGAGAGATGAGATAACTTCCAGCAAAACGGTTGATTTCTTGAACCAGGACTTCAAATCCTTGTTTGATGTCATGCTCATTTCCATCAATAATGATATCTCCCAGCTCTTGCATAGCATTTACTACATCTCTTCCATTCAAAGCACCTGGCATACATTGAATGAGACGGGCTGTCATCGTAAAAAATAGGGGCGCCTCATATGAAATGCCCATTCCATTAATATATTGATGTTCTGCACTTTTGAGACACTTTGTGAATTTTTGTTGTATATGGTATGTCGTCTGAAGCGTAGAATGACTTAACGAAGATTTATAATGAAGCCACATGTCATCAAAAAAACCACAGATAGCTCTTTGATAGTTTCGATCTTGTTCATTATAAAAAACATGTCCCTCTTCATAATGGCAACGAGCAATGATAAACCCCACCTCTCTTTTGGACCAAAATGTGGGATTTTTGCCCGCTAACTCAGCTTCTTTTGCCAAGATAAAGCGAGAATCTTGAGCTACACGAACCCGGCTTCCTGGAATCTCATTAAAAGGTATGTAAAATCTATTATTTATAGTCATAAAACTCCTACGTTAGCCTCCAATAGAAATGATCGCTCTCGCTGCAAATACATGAATTGCTGAAGTGAGCGTAGCGAAGGCTTTTTCTATATGTTTTTGGTTCCCAGTATGGATCTCCATACTTAACAATTCAAATGCCTCCATTGCTTTCGACTCCTCCTGAGTGCTAGGCATTCCTTGCATCAGTCTGATCGCCATCGTACAAAATAAGGGGATATCATATTCTGTATCGCACACTATTTTATACGCTTTAGTCGCCTCTCCAAATCTTTCAGCGAATAGGATTGCCGTTTTCCAAATTTCCTTTTTATGAGGCTCAGATAAACAAGCGCTACTCGTGAGCCACATATCTTGAAAAAAACCATTAATGGCAATTTGATAGTCCGCATCCACATCATTCAAAAAAGTAGCACGATTTTCATAGCAAAGGTGTTTGATTGAAAACCCTTTAGACCTACCCTCCCAAAATTTTTGATCATCTTCGACCAGCTTTCCAACTCTGTTAAGAAAATAGATAGAATCTCTAGAAAGCTGCGCTTTTTGAGTCGGCGAATCGCAAAAACGGTCATAGGTGTCTAAAGAATGTGGTGATATCATGAAAAAACCTGTATTTTTGCCAAAGATTCTAACATTTCAACAGTTAGAATGCCACCATTCTTATAGCAGCTGGAAAAGAAATATTTATACTTTTTGCGTGTTTTGGTGATTGGCCCAAGCCCAACCTAAAACCCCAAGCTGAAACCCAGCAAAAATCACTCCAAGGAGAATGACAATGAGCCTTGCAAGAGGTCCTGGAGCAAGAAACGCCCCTACTCCAATACATACAATAGAGACAATACTTAATACAAAGAGAGCGATCCGATCTTTAGGGGCTGCTTTCATCTGTTTGAGCTCTTCAAGAAAATCGTATAGATCGAGCCCTACCATGAAAAGCTCCGATACGATCAAAATAGAAAGACCTACATATAGAGGAAGCCCTCCCGTAAAGACAGAGACTACAATGAGGCCGCTGATTCCGACAATGCACCCAAATACTAGTAAAATATTCACTGTCAGATTGTTGCGGCTTTCACTAAGAGCAAGTTCAATGATCCCTTCTGCATCTTCTAACCCAGTCGTACTCGCCTCTCCATGAGAAAGGCGCTCTACAAGCTGCATCTCTTTAGGTCGGTGTAGCTCTTTTTTCATCTTCTGAAGAGTTTCCGTTCCAATCGCTCGAGAAAACTCTACATCTTTTAGCTCCCGCAGCTCTGCGATCTTTTTAGCGAGCCTCAATTCGACATGTTCACTAACCAGCTTTCGATTCAATGGATCTTTTTCCTGAGAGAGGATCTTTTGTACAAGAGCTTGCTTCTGACGATCAATGAATAACAAGTCTTCGTCTGTAAGTTGATCATATTCTTCCTGTGTCAACTCCACTTCCTGCTCTAACATCACCTTGAGATCTTCTGTATCAAAGATCGAAAGCGCTTTTTCCCGATCTACATTTGTGAGGTCTATGAGATCCATTAAATAACCCATTCCAAATATTGCTCTTTGGTAGGGATCTCTTCCCACATTGAGAAAGTTATTGAACTCATGTTGAAAATGGATTTGCTTCGTAGCGCTTAGAGTTGCTGGGACCATGAGGAGAGTGTAGATGATTGATTCTAATCCCGCTGACATATAGCTTAGCGCTTGCTTTGCTACCCGAATCGCTTTGGTCATGGTTTCTAGTGAGGCGAGCGTGAGTCCCCTGATCGTCGTTGTCACTGCTGTATTTGAGATGTTCATTCCAGCCCGTATCGCTGAAATTCTAGCTAGCTCTTCTCCTGTCACATCTTGAATCTTTTTTGCTCTTGCAAGAGATTCTGTTGACTGTTGAATGAGGAGAGAATTCGTGTAGAAAGAAATGACAGAAGCAAGTTTCATCCCTGTACTTCCAGCACCGAGATGGGACTCTCGATCCATCATCGCCATAGCAGAACTTTCTACCGTGTCGAATAAACAAGGGATGTTGTAAGAATTACTCCACGCTTTTCGATGGAGCTCAGGATGAAAATCGTTAGAAGGATCGCTTGCTGGCTCACTGACAAGCCTTAGAAGTTCATCTGATGGGGCTTTCATCCCACCAAATAGAGTACTTTGAGAGCGAATGTTCATTGGTATCTCTTTTTCAGAAACACCAAGTGAAATCTCTTTATTTGCGATGGGATCTCGACTGAGAGGCCCTTCTATTGCTGTCATGAACCTTTAGCCTTCTCTTCTTTAACCCAAATCCAACCTAGAATTGCTAGTTGGAGGGCCGCAAAGAGAACGCCAATTAAGATCACAATCAATCTAGCCAAAGGCCCTGCAGCGATGAATGCTCCTATCGCTGTAAAGACGATCGAGAGGGCACTACAGATCGTCATAAAGATTCGATCCCCATGTCCCGATTTCAGATCTTTCATCGATTGCATCAATCCATAGAGGTCGAGAGCAAACATCATGACATTTGAAAGGACAATCAATGCAAGAGCTGCAATGAGTGGGGCTCCCCCAGTAAATATCGACGCCAAGATGAAACCAAGAACCCCGATCACACAAGTGACCACCAGAAGGATATTCAAAATTGATGCGGTCGTGTTCTCTTTGCGTGCCACTCCGATGATCGCTTCTGCTTCTTCTAAAGCAAGCGCGTTCTCTTCGGTTGAACATAAGCGGTGGAGAATCTGCTCCCCTTTCGGTTTGTGAATTTCCGTTTTCACCATATTCAGAGTCTCTGACCCTGTGTTTCTGACAAACTCTGCCTCTTTGACCATCATCATACGGGCGAGTTCTTTCGCTAAGTGGATCTTCACATGATCTTCTACGAGATCTAAATTTGAAAGATGTGGATGCTTCGCTTGAATTTCTTCCATGATGAGAGGGGTCTTCATCGAAATGAAGGAGAACTCCTCTTCCGTTAACATCCCATATTCTTCTTCTGTCAACGTCTCTTCGTCGATGATCATGCGGATGAGATCTTCTGGAATGCCTACAGGGATCGTTTTCAGAGCGTTATCTCTATCTACTTCATTCAACGCCAACTTTTCTACCAAGTATCCGAGACCATATATCGCTTTTTGGTAAGGATCGCTCCCTACATTCATGTAATTTTCTAAGTCATACTTGAACTGGATCTGCTTTGTCGCTGTGATGGCTGAAGGGATTGCAAGTAAGAGGTAGAATACAGAGCCTACACCTGTCGCTAAGTGACCTAAAACCTCTCCTGCGACTGCAACCGATTGAGCGGCTGTGTATAGCCCTGCGATACTGACCCCTCTAAGAGCGCCAAGCACACAACCCAAACTAAACTCTGCAGCACCTCGAGCCTGCATGACCTCTGCTAACTGTCTTCCAGCGACATCATCAATTTCTTCCGCTTTTTTAACCTTTTCCGTCGCCACGAACATAGTGAAAATACCCGTCGCTATCGCAAATACTGACGAGAGCTTCAACCCTGAACCGAGACCTGGGTCTCCAGATCTTCCCATAGAAGTAGCTGCCAAACTTTCAACAGATTGAGCAGTTGTTGGAATGTCTGTAGCAAATCCAAGAACACCACGGTGCGTGTTGAAGTCGAACTCACTTTTCTGAGCTCCAGACTCTTTAATTGCCCCTGTTCCCACTTGATCTACATCTCTAGCAACGAGCTCTACACGCTTTCCTGAGATATGCTCTACTTTATGTTCTTTTCCTAAGAGTCTCTCTGTCTCTTCACTACCTTCCTTTCGAGCAGTAGCTTTAGGTTTTGTAAACACCTTTTCTTCCAAAGAACGGCTAGCCGATAGAGGGTGTTTTTCAGCCTTCATCCCTGGATATAAACCAGTAAGAGGATCCCTCCCCTCTGGTTCCGCCTCTTTTACAGCAGCCTGAACAGCAGCATGTTCCATTTTGACCGATTTTTTCCCAGGAAAGGCATACTTCCCCTTGGGGGACCCTACAGAAGCGCTTTTTGATGAGGAATTGGACTCTTCAATCTTTCGAGAAGCAGAGTGGACCTTCGGATTTTCAGTAGAGGATCGACGGTTAGCCCCTAAGCGTCCTTTATTTAGAGTTCCCTGCCCACCTATCGGACAGTCTCTAAAGGACTTAGACGACATTTGTCTATCGAAGGATGATGATGTGGTCTCTGTACTCATACTTTCACACTATTTTTATTAAACACATATATTATACGCCGATTATAATTTAATAACAATAAACTGTTTACGAAATTTAATAATTATAAACTAACCTTGCGTTAATTTAAAGAATTTGTTAAAATATTTCTATATATTTATAATAAAAAAGGTATATCCATGGCCACAAACCAGTCTGTCCACTCTAAGGACTCTTCCTTAGCCTTATCTCAAATACCAACCCATGTCGTTGAACGTCAACCGAATGCACCAGCCCTCAGAGGTGGCATCCTTGCAGGAACCATTATGGTGGACGGCTCCCCCAGAAGCGTGACCGTTTACCTCTTAGATAGAAACAATAACATCATCGAAGCTAACGAGGATCGTCTAGACGGAGCGCTAAAAGAGCGAATCTGCAATCTCGCATCTAATAGTATCAACTACTTCGGCGAGCACATGAAATCAGAGCGGGCCACCCCTCACAGCTTATCAAGGGACACGTACGGCGAGCCCCGCCTTTGGAGTTACTCTGGAGTCGATCTAGGAGGAAACTACCACCTAGAGGATGTAGAATTAGAACAGGACTATACTGATAACGGAAAAACTGAGTGGGAAGAGATTGAATACTTAATATTAGGGCTTTACAACTCAAACGTTGGCATACACAGCATGATGCTCCATATAGGTTCTCCTAATCAGCGCACTGATCTTGGCATGCAAACTGATCGAGACGAGGAGTTTGAAGTAAGCGTAGAGCTTGGAACGGATCACATTGTATCCGAAGGTGATAAACTTTTAGAGGTCACACCAGACCGCAGAGGTATACAGTCTCCCCGAAAAGAGAAAAAGGACCCACCACGAAAAGTAGTACCTGTTCCTACCTTCCAACTAACAGCTCTAGAGGAAGATGACCGCGTTGATTCTCGAGATGTAGATGCTTCTTTACTTTTTGATGGTGAAAGGGACGGAAATTCAGTGACCGCCTTTAGAAAGCCTAGCCGCCGCCGCTCAAGTGTTTCTGTAATTGGCGATCCAGGTCCCGCTCAGCGTAGAGAGTCTGGGCCTCCGATGGGCAATTCCAACCATCTGAGCATAAGCCCAATCCAGTTTGAGCCAGGACATCAGCGAAGAGGTTCTAGTGTAAGGGACTTTCCAGATGTAGATGAAAGTAGGAATAATAACACTATCTATAGTCGAGTTGGAAAAAGCATGGAAAGAAGGCTTCAGGAAGAGCAAAGTCTTTTGCAGCATGGAAACCAGACGCTTCGACACCAAAAGCGATCTACTCTAATGCCGAAACTAGTTAAAGTGGATCCAGTTGAAGCTCAGCATCGAGAATTGTTAGGAATGAATCTTGATGCTCGAGAGTCTCGGCAATCTGTAATAGATTATATAAGGCTACGGGACAGAACCACTGATCCTGCTTCTGCAACAATTGAAGCAGAAATCAAGAGATTGAAGCTTGAACAACAGAGCGCCCGACGGTGAAGACTTCACCATCGAGCTTAAGGTAAGCTTAGTCTAATAGGACTGTGAACTTCCGCAACCGCATGAGCCTTTAGCGTTTGGATTCGAGATTTTGAATCCAGCATCGTAGAGCCCTTCTGTGTAGTCGATTTCACAGCCGAGGAGGCGTGAGAGGAGGTGCTTTTTCACATGAATCTCCATCCCAAACGAGGTAAATACCTCATCATCAGCTGCTGCTTTTTCTGAAAAGTCAAGGACATATTCATAACCGCTGCAACCGCCAGGTTGGTCTCCGAAGCGAAGGCCCCCTGTTTTCCCCTCTTCCTTTTGGATCTCTTTGAACTTCTCTGCTGCACGCTGAGTCATGGAAATGGTCTCTAGGTCCGTTTTCTCTTCCAAGATCTTATTGAGCTTTACGACGAGATCGTCGATTTCAGCGTCAGAGAAGCCATGAGAGTACATCCCAGCTTCTAAGGTCTCCCAAGTCGCCGCACCGCAGCCAACGCATTGTAGGCCTCGGCGGGTCATCTCTAGGGCCAATTTTTGGCTCTTTTGAGGAAATGAAGAGAAAATATCTTCAATTGTGAGGGTACGGGTAATTTTTTCTATTTTTGTTGTATCTTTTTGCGTCATATATGCTCCTAGTAGCCGTCAGAAATTTTTACTGTACCACAGCGCAGCTTGCACTGGCAAGCGAGCCTTTCATCACCCACATCATCCCCTAGAAAGTCCTTTTCTTCTTCTGTGGGGCTGGAAAGGTTCTCTCCCCCCTCTTTCACCTGGATGACACATGTTCCGCAAATCCCTTCTGTACAAGCAAATGGGATACCCGCCTCTTCGCAGGCGTCCTTAATAGCCTCTCCATCAGCGATTTCCACTTCATGCTGATTAATGATCAATTTAGCCATTTTCCTCCATAATCTGAGGACGGATTATAGAAAAAACAACAAAAGAGTTCAATACGAAAAAACCCCTATAGAATTTCTTCTATAGGGGTTAATAATATTCAACTGACTGTCAATGAGCTAGTTAATCTTCAGGCCTTCTAGCTTCTTCTTTCTCCAAAATAAGCTCTTCAACCGTATCCTTCAGAGTAGCAATCCCTTTTGGAAAGCCACACTCGATTAAAATCTTATTGAGATAGGAAAGCTCTGTCTCCATCATGTCGATATGACTCTCAAGGGCCGCAAGCTTGTTTTCCAACACTTTAGAATTCTTAAACTCTTCCATAAAAGACACCGTAATTACAAATAGATAATAATAACACCTCTATTATAACAAAATCACTATAACAAAATCAATTATAATCAATTTAATTACGCACTTCACTAATATTTAATCAATTAAATAAATTTTACATAATAATTACTTTACAAGGCCTTTATTTAAACTAAATTTTTTGTTATAATTATATTAATTATTTTTAACACAGAATGGTTTTATGATAAGCTTATATAGATGGATGACACAGCCCGTTCAAACTCAGCCACTAGCCCCTAAAGAGTCTCTAGATCAAGCAACTACGAAAACAGGGCTCCAGAGCCGCTACAAAACGATCTATCAGATCATGGACGCCCCAAAGCTCACCTTCTGCCAGCGCTACTTCCAAGGCAAGGGAAAGCTCAGCGACACCGAAGCAAAAGAGATCCTAGGTCGCTACACCTTTAATCAAAGCAATGTCGGGCTTGCAGCTAAGGCAACTTACACCTCTCTTTGTTTAGTAGAAAAAATCGGTGTAGACTACAAAAGCGCCGAAGGGAGAGCGAAAGTTAAAGCAGTCTTGAGCCAAGATGTTGAGAGCCCACACCCTTTTATTGCGAGTGAAATTAAAGGTGTGCGTAATGAATACATCGCTGAGAGCATCGTCCGGTGGCTTGAATCACGAGATGGAGATATTCTTACTGATAGAGAACTCTCTGAGATCGCTGATGATTTTGCTATTCCTGAATCACTGATCGCTACCCTATTAGGTAAAAGTGAAGTATATGTCGAACGAGTCAGAAAAAAACGTGATGAAATCTATCAAGAGCTCGAACCATTAGCAAGTGCAAAAGCTCTTCGGGATAACTGGAAAAGTAACCAAAATCGGCTAGAATCCGCCATGATTGAATTAGAAGGGTCTATCCAAAAAGATTTAATGCGCTCAGATGCCCTTGTTCAACAGCATAATAACCTAGCTACAAGTAAAAAAGACACCCCTCAATTGCGCGAGGAACTTCGTCTTCTCAAAATAGAGCACAACCAAATCAAAAGAAAGCTCGAAGGAAAGGCTGGACACTTCGAAAAGTTAAAAAAACTCGAACTTGAATATCAAGAAGCCACCTCAAAAGAAAAATACCAAGAAGCCTTAGCTCTACACATTGAACAAACTAAAGATCGCGTCAGCGAACTAAGAAGAGAGCTCCATCAATACAGTAATCCTTTGGTACTCAGTACAACAGAAACTTTTGTTAGCGGGGTTGTTCAAGCAACCACCTATAACTGCCCTGCCCCTGATTACCCCCGCACCGAGGAAGAAATCCTTGTCACCCTGAATAATGCCCTAGTAACTAACTCACGCCTTCTAATTATTAATACATTTGAAGAGTTGGATGAGATCAAAGACCCAAAAACTGGTACAAGCGCCCTCGACAAGCTCTTTCTCCAAGCAGGACTTGAATATTTTAAAAGTGCCCCAAAAGAGTCTGATGAGATGGTAATCGTCTCTATGCGCTCTCTCCTCCTCGAGCCCCTACACACTCATAACGGCCTCAGCAACCCCGAAGTCCTAGGAGCCCTAAAAGCCATACAATCACTATTAATTAAAAATTAGATTGATTAAATAATTAT